>CAYNKI010000031.1:0-21283 GCA_964397675.1 uncultured Pirellulales bacterium | reverse complement strand
ATGCGGTTTTGTGGTCTAAGAAGCCTTCGAGCTTGCGGGCCCGAACGGGGTGCTGAAGTTTTCTTATGGCCTTGGCCTCAACCTGGCGGACACGCTCACGTGTGACTTTGAAGATTCGGCCTACCTCCTCCAGCGTATAGGTATAGCCATCACCAATTCCATATCGCAGCTTAATAATTTCCCGCTCGCGATAGGAAAGCGTTTTCAAGACTAAGTCGACTCTTTCCTTGAGCATTTCCTGCGTAGCTGAAGCTACCGGCGAATCGACATCGTCATCTTCGATAAAATCGCCGAAGTAACTGTCCTCGCTTTCGCCTATGGGCCTGTCGAGACTGATTGGATGCTTAGATATGTTAAGCACTCTGCGGGTCTCCGCCATGCTCATGTCAGCTTCTTTGGCGATTTCTTCAATGGTAGGTTCCCTACCCAGCTCCTGGTGCAAGATCTTGCTGGCGGCACGTAGTCGGCTCATCGTCTCTATCATGTGGACAGGGATACGAATAGTTCGTGCATGGTCGGCGATCGCACGAGTAATCGCCTGACGAATCCACCAGGTGGCATAGGTGCTGAATTTATATCCTCTGCGGTACTCATACTTATCTACTGCTCGCATTAGGCCTGTATTGCCTTCCTGGATTAAATCCAAAAAGCTCAAGCCGCGATTGCGATATTTCTTAGCAATAGAGACTACCAATCTAAGGTTTGCGCTGGAGAGAGTTCGTTTTGCGTTTTCGTATTGAGCAAGGGCTCTATCTATCGACCGCAGTCTTTTCTCAAGCTGTTTTGGTGCTTCGGCGACCAATTCTTGCAGGCCAGACAATTCCTGCTTTACCGCCTCAATGTCTTCGGCGGTCATCTGGTTGTTGACCCCATCTTCGATGAGCTGTTCTAATTTTCGCATTTTCTGGCAGATGCCGTGCAGTTTGTTTCTCATAGCTTGAATTCTGCTGGTCCGCAAGCTAAGCTCTTCGATCAGGGTCGCGATTTTCCTTCTGTTTCTACGTATCTGCTTTAAGTGTGCTTTTTGTTCAGTGATGTTTTGCGCCTGTAGAGATTTCTTAAAGAGAGTTTGGTTGATTTTTAGCAGTTTGTTTACGGTTTCAATGTTCTGGGGTAATCGCTTCTTGATTACATTTTTAGTAAGCTGTGGTGACGTGCCAGCTTTAATTGTTCTGTCAAAGGACATCGAGCCGTCGTATACCTGCTGCAGCAAATCGAGAGAATTTCTGGCACAATAATCGCACTGTAGCATTTTTCTTCTAAAAGCCATTCGCGTTATTTCAATTATTCGAGCAAGAGCAATTTCAGACTTTCTTGTTAGCAGAGGGATTTGTCCCATTTGAGTCAGATACATCCGAATAGGATCGTCGATGCGTCGTGAGATTTCGCCCTCGACCAGCTCTTTTTCCAGCAATTTGTCCTTTTTGATCTGCACTTCTGCGGCGGTTTCTTCCTTGCCTAAAGTTTCCTCAACTGCTTCAAACTCCTCTTCAGCCTTGCCGACTTGTTGTGATTCCACATCAGCTTCATCAATCAGATTGATTCCCATTTCATCTAGCGTCACCAACATGCCATCCAATTGACTGGGGCTGACAGCCTCATCGGGCAGTTCTTTGTTCATCTCCTCATAAGTAAGGAATCCTTTCTTTTCGCCCTTCTCGATAAGCGTTTTAATCTGCTGCTCGGCGTTTTCGATCTGAGCGCTCTTCGATACCTCCTTTTTAAATCTATTTTCGTTAGGAGTATTTGTTTTATTTGTGTTTTCTTGTTTTTTTGCCACTCCTGATCCCTCTCACTATACCATTCCCGGATTGTGACGATTTTGTTTTGCAGCATCAGCACCTACACACCGCAGATATTCTGTTTGGTCCTTTGTTGCTTTTAGCTCATTCTTTTTTTTCTGGGCTTGATATTGCTGCAAGACCTCCACAGCCCCAACCAGACGGGACTTAAAATTGTCCTTTTGCTCCCCAGCATACGCTAATTCCGCGAGACACTGTCCAAGCTCCTTCGTTTCAGCTTTTGCCAAAACTGTTTCAAACGGCGCATTTATATCGGTGCTTAGCATTTCAAACAGCATGGCTGCTATTTGCCTTAATATCGGTACATCGAAATCATCTACTGAAATTTTTTGTTTTAGCACCTCAAATAATTGTGGCTCATTCAGCAGCACTTCGAGGATTTCCCGTTGAGCTATAGCAAAAAGACCTTGACCGTAATCAACACTTTGCACTTTTTGTTTTTCCATTGTTGAGCTTTTGGTTTTTGCCAATCTTCCAACTCTTTTGGATAGCTCAGCGTTTATCTCTTTGCTGCCCAGGCCGATAATATTTGAAAGCCTATTAAGTACCATGCCTCTATCCAAAGGTGGCATATAACCCGCCCATAAGCTGGTCGCTATAGTCTGCAAGAACTCTTCGATGGCCTCCTTTCTGCCGGCAAGGGTGTCGTCACTGCCAAACTTCTCTACAAGCCTGTCCCATTTGAACTGAAAAACATCAATAGCCTCGGCCACCATTCGCTCGAATCCGGCTTTACCATTAGCTAACAGAAAATCACACGGGTCTTTTCCTTCCGGCATCGATGCAAGTTTAATGTCAATATGCTGCGAGAGACAGACATCCAATGCTCTGTTGGCAGCTTCAAGACCTGCAGTGTCACTATCAAAAACTAAAGCTATCTGTTTTGCGTACCGCCGCAACACTCGTGCATGGCCCGTAGTGAAACTGGTCCCTAACGTTGCAACAACGTTAGTGCAGCCACACTGATACGCCATTATGCAGTCAGTATAACCTTCCACCACCACTGCTGTACCTGTCGATACAATCTGGTGTCGAGCATGCTGCAGGCCATACAGTAAGTTGCTTTTGTCGAACAAAACTGTCGCCGGCGAATTTATATATTTAGCGCCTGTCTCGTTTAGCGTTCGGCCGCCGAAACCAATTACTCTGCCGGTGACATCGGTAATAGGAAACATCAAACGGTTTATGAATTTATCTTGCTGCTGGCCTGTGACCAGACCCGCCTGTTCCAGCAGCTTCATGGAAATATTTTTAACCTTCACCACTTTAATCAAGGCATCCCACGAGTCGATAGCCAGCCCAAGCTGCCATGTTTTGGTGCTTTCCGCTGTTATTTGCCTCTGGGCTATATAATCACGTGCATATTTTCCCTTTTTCTGGTCATAGAGATTTTCCTGGAAGTATTTAGCAGCCCAGGTATTGACCTTCGCCAATTGGTTCGGGTCCACCTCTACCTTTTCACTTTTTCCCTTTGCCTTTTGCCTTTCTTTGAGCTTCATGCCCGCGCGTTCGGCTAACCTTTCTATTGCCTGGGGGAAAGTCAGATTCTCGCGCATCTGGATAAATGTTAGGACACTGCCGCCGGCTCCACAGGCAAAACACTTGAAAATCTGCTTGATGGGATTGACGTAAAGACTCGGCTTATGGTCCTCATGGAAAGGGCATAGGCCGACCATCTCCTTGCCTTTTCTCTTTAAGCTGATGTGCTCGCTTATTACATCAACGATGTCATTGGCCTGCTGAACCTGACTGATTATTACCTGGTCAAATACTCCCGACATATTAAATTGATTATGGATTAATGATTATTTCTAAACTCTGCCACAAAGGCACCAAGCTTGTCCCCGCGAAGGCCGGCGACGCTAAATTTTTAACCACGAATCCTCTCCTAATATTCGCGTTAATTCGTGGTTTACCCTTTTTCCGATCATTAATTGACGGGTTTGCTATATAAATATAGTCGAAGCTGCCAAAAAGTCAAGTTGCGCCGAAAAAGCCCACTTTTAATGCTGATAAAGCCGTTTCTGTATTTTTTGGACACCTGGTTAAATAAGACAGAACTCGTTGCTCGATACCTGATTCTTGATACTGGATTCTCGATGCTGGACGACAGACGACGGCTTGTCCGGCCTAGCTACGGCTCTTGTCTACGCCGAGATGAGTGTGAACTCTGTGGCGGTTAATTTAAAATATAGGGATTCATATTAGCCACGAATTGACCTTGCGCGGCCTTGGGCTTCGTCCTTTGGCCGCAACCAAAAGGTTAAAAGATCGGCTCTTGCGGATCCGGCGAATGTTTTTCACCTTCGCCTTCCTTTTCGCCGCCTCTGTTTCTTGCGAAGGCGGCACCCGCCTCCGCGGGTGTAAACTTGTCCCTGCGAAAGCAGGGAAGAGGACTCCGGCGAAAAACAAAAGACCAAAAGTTCTTTTTTGAAAAATGTCTCATAACATATTAAAAATAAATAAGTTACAGTTAACACGGATTAAAGAAATAAAGCTCAAAAGACTTTGTAAACCCCGTTAGAGGCCTTGCCTCTAACGGGGTAAATCTGTGTGAATCCGTGTCTGAGAAAGTTCATAGCAAAGGGATTTGTAATAATAGCAAAGATGGCCAATTTGGGCAATTTGCCATTTCGGGCGGAGCCCACGTGTCTTCTGTCGAAGACAGAAACGGGGTCGAAGTCGAGAAATCTGTTTAAATAGACCTCCTCGACTCCTTCGGCCTTGCTCTGGACAGGTGCGCTCGGGGTGACAGGACAGGATTAATGTTAAAGTCCCCGGCGAAGCCGGGATAAGTTCTACCCAAAATTCTCTGTGAACTCTGTGTGCTCCGTGGCTGGTTGCTTTCTTTATAGTCTTGGAGTTCGGGTCACATTAAATTAACAGCATGGGCAAACAAGAGCTTCGACCCCTTCGACTACGCTCAGAGCCTGCCCTGAGCTTGCCGAAGGGACGGCATCCGTAAGGTTTAGATTATTAAATTCCGAGAACTACCATCCACTTCGCTCACTGCGTTCGCTCAGTGGCTGCCGACGGTTTATGTGGTTTGAAGGCGGTAAAAGGTTGGCCACAGGCGCAACGGCAAATAGAAAGTACGTGTTGGAAGGATTTGATAAATCGATTATTAGCCCTATTTCGTTTCCGTACGATGTTTGCATTGCTCAAGAGTCTTTTTCACCTGCCAGCGGACGAAATGCGGCGCGCCACAGACCAGATATATCCCGGCTGCCAGCGTAATAAGCCAGGTTATGATTTGCTCGATTCTCAGCATCTTCGCGATGTACATAGCTCCATATCCTGATTGGGCCGAGCTAAGCTTGAACGAAAGGTATTGGATAAGGACGTGCATCATATCCCAGAGGATGATGAGGAGGCAGTACATTCCGGCGGCGACGCAAACCAAACGAAAGGCTACAGACAGCCATTGTACGGGTGAGTCCGGCTCAGGAAGCTCGTTTGCGCCGACAATCTTTTTGGCTAAGTCTTCACGTTTGTAGAGGAACACGTATAGCACTACCGCCAAACACAAGCCGATAATAACAGTCCAAAACAAGGCTATTAATATTGATAACCCGGCAGGTGCCGCAACCGCCATCCATGTAAGGGTAACCATGCTGGAAGTTAGACGTATAGCGAAGAAGATACCTATACAACACAGCATGATTTTCGCCAGTGTGTGCATTCTATTCATTTTCGGCCCTTTCAGAATTGGCGATGGAAGAGTTTGGAATTTCTGTCTGGTCGATGTTGGATTTTCGGCATAGAGCGTGTTTCAATTGACAGCGGATGAAATGTGGTGCGCCGCAGATAAGATAGAAGGCTAACATTGCTTTTAGGAAATCGAATATGTTTCTGAGCCACTCTGAGTAAGATAATATGAGCATCCTGGGGTATCTTTTAGATATCACTATATCGTCGATGGCGGAGCCGATAAGAAGAAACATCTTTGGTATCTTTATTAGCGTAGGTATGGATCTCGGCAGCAGCATCAGGCCGGCGAAAACCAGTCCGACGCGGAGTGATTTTCCTAATAAGTCTATTTGCTTTCCGGGCTCTGGGATTTCTCCCGGCCCAGCTATCCTTTTAGAGAAAGTGGTGTTGTTGAAGATCATAAAATAGACGGCAAGTGCGGCTAAAACTATAAAAGCGGAAAGAAAAAAAATCTCCGGCATAATAAAAGGTTGTTCCCTTATGTACATAAACCTGCCGGGATAAGAATTACATAGCGTTAAGACGGCGTAGATGCCAAGAACGGTAAGCGTAGTTTTGGCAAGAATTTGCATTTTTGTCATATCGCTGTTCCTCAGAGTTAGTTTTTCATTTTATTCGCGGGTTTCTTGATGTCCAGAGAAATATTTTTGGTGAAAAATCGCATTTTTAGTACTGATATTGGTGGTTACATGTCGAAGAAAGAAAAAAGTGTTGATTCTTTGTGGTCAATCAGCTATATTTCCACAATTGAAAAAAGCTCTGTCGCACGGGGTCGAAAGGAAGTGTAAAACATAAAGCGAAAAGTTTAAAACTTCGGAATTCAATAGTTTTTCGTTTTTAGCTTTAAGTTTTTAGTTACCGTAGGGGTCAGCAGTATCACGGCGTGGTTGACTCAAGCCTCCGACAGGTGGTTTCTCCGCTGTTTTGCTTCGCAAAGCCGAAGCAGCGGGGAGGCCCGTAGCCCAGCCGGGCCGATACAAGATGGTCTCCGTGACAAAAGAGAACTGAAAGCTTAAAATTTAAGGTGTAAAACTGAGGAGTTGACCAGTTTTCACTTTTCAGCTTTGAACTTTAAGCTTTCTTACCCGGTGGTGTAATGGTAACACATGGGCTTTTGGTGCCCATATTCCAGGTTCGAGTCCTGGCCGGGTAGCTTTAAAATGCAAAAAGCAAAATTGATGAAGAAGTGATGGAAGAAAGAGTTGCAATAATAATGGCGGCAGGAGTCAGCAGGAGAATGAATACGCTGCTTCCAAAGGTGCTGCATGAAGTATGCGGAAGGCCTATGCTGGCTTATGTGCTGGATGCCTGCCGGGAGGTCGGAGTGGCAAGGATATATGCCGTGGTGGGATTTGGTGGCGATCAAGTCAAACAGAAATTCGCTGAAGCTCAGGATATTGTCTGGGTCCAGCAAGATGAGCAATTGGGGACAGCACATGCGGTTTTGTGCTGCGAGGAACATTTGAAGGATTTCGAGGGCCAAACGCTGGTCCTTTGCGGCGATGGGCCATTGGTTAGAGCTGAGACACTTAACACACTCATTGGCAAACACGAGATAGAGCAGGCAGCAGCGACATTAGCGACCGCAGTGCTGGATAATCCAAGCGGCTACGGACGGATAATTCGGGATAGATACGGCAATATCCAGGGTATTGTGGAAGATACCGAGTGCAACAGAGAACAATTGGCGATTAACGAGGTTAATCCGAGTTACTATTTGTTCCATAACAAGATACTTTTAAAGGCAGTCGAGCAGGTTAAACCTGATAACGTCAAACAAGAGTATTATCTGACGGATGCCGTATCAAGTATAATTGCGACAGGTAATAAAGTTGTGGCGGTTACAGCGGTTCGGCCTGAAGAGGCGATGGGCGTCAACAGTAGAGAACAGCTTAGTGTGGCAAGCAAAATCATGCAGAGGAGGGTCCAACGAGAGTTAATGGAACATGGCGTTACTATTGTTGACCCCGCTAATACCTGGATTGATGCAAGGGCGAAAATTGGTCAAGATACGGTGATTGAGCCTTTCACTTATATTCACGGTGAAGTGAAAATTGGCAAGGACTGTCGAATCGGGCCATTCGCTTATCTGAGGCATGGTACAGTTTTGGAAAATGATGTAGTACTGGGAGTATATACCGAAATTAAGAATTCAACCTTGGCTGATGGCGTTCGTGCACGTCACCATAGCTTTATCGGTGATGCGACTGTAGGACGCAATGTAAATATTGGGGCAGACACGATAACGGCCAATTTCGATGGCAGGCGTGTGAACCAGACAACTATAGGTGATAACTGCTACATCGGTTCGGGTGCGGTACTTATAGCGCCATTAGTGATAAAAGACGGCACACATATAAGTGCCGGGACAGTAGTTACACAAGAAAGTGTAGAGAAATTACAGTAAAAGGGCTAAGAAGAATGTTTCTCAGTGACAGTCTTAAGATATTTGCTGGCAGCAGTAATTCAGCATTAGCCAGTGCAGTTTGTAAGTATTTGGAGATTCCGCTGGGCGGCGCGAAGATCGATACCTTCCCGGACGGCGAGAAGCACATCAGGGTAGAGGATGATGTGCGCGGAACGGATTGCTTTGTGCTGCAGTCGACATGCAGACCCGTCGACGAGCATTTGTTGGAGCTTTTGATATTCTTAGACTGTCTTAAAAGGGCCAGTGCCAGGCGTATCACTGCCGTTATTCCTTACTTTGGCTACGCCCGGCAGGACAGAAAAGATGAAGGCCGCGTACCCATTACCGCAAAATTAGTGGCCAATCTTATCGCTACTGCTGGTGCCGATAGAGTTTTAGCTATAGACCTGCACGCACATCAATTGCAGGGTTTCTTTGATATACCAGTGGACCATTTAAGCGGGGAGCTGGTATTGGGTAAGTATTTTAGAGATAAAAAGATTAGTAATTTGACAGTGGTCTCGCCGGATGTGGGCAACATCAAGACTGCATCGAAATACGCTTCGCATTTGGGCGGAGAGCTGGCGATTGTGCACAAAAGGCGGATGAGCGGCAGTGAAGTGAAGGCCTATGAGATAATCGGCGACGTAAAAGGCAGAAATGTATTGATGTGTGATGATATTATCGCCACTGCCGGGACGGTAAGTGATGCTACAAGACTGGTTAAGGAACGTGGGGCTGAAAACGTATATGTCGGAGCTACGCATGGCGTTTTCGCGCTGCAAGCGTTAGACCGGCTAAAACAGGTGCCGATCGAAGAGATTGTAGTTACCGACACTATACCCTTGAATGAGCAGGCCAAAAGGGTTGGCAGCATCAAAGTCTTGAGCGTAGCGGCTATGTTAGGTGAGGCGATACGTAGAATTCACAAGAATGAATCGGTTAGTAGCTTGTTCAATAATATTGGTTAAATGGTAACTGGTTAAATGGTGATTGCTTAAATAAATTCAAAAATCAAAGTGTAAAGTGTAAAATTGAGGAAGTCATCCCGAAGTACTTCGGGATTCCACAATTTTGATTTTTTATTTTTTCGTATTACCAATCACCAATTACCAAAGTTGAAGTGGTAAGATTATGGGCAAAGCATTGCGTTTAAAGGCAGAGATTCGGAAGCAAACGGGGTCAAAAGCTGCAACGAGTGTGCGTAATCAGGGTCGAATACCTGTTATTGTGTATGGCCATAAGCAAGAGCCGGTGGCTATTTCATTAAATGCGCATGACTTTGTGGAAGGATTACATCACGGACATCGGCTGATGGATGTCCAGATTGATAAAAAGCATCAAAAGGTGATCGTTAAAGACCTGCAATACGACCATCTGGGAAAAGACATCATTCACGCGGACTTGATGAGAGTTGATGTGACCGAGACGGTTACAGTAACGGTTCCTATCGAAATTAAGGGCACAGCCAAGGGCACTGAAGGAGGCGGTATCATTCAGGAGCATATAGACCGCTTGGAGATTGAATGCAAAGCAAGCGATATTCCGGAATCTATTGCTGTTTCGGTTAAGGATATAAATGTGGGTGATGCTTTGTATGCCCGCCATATTAAGCTTCCAGATGGAGTTAAGCTGGCAAGCGACCCTGAGATGTTGATGGTCACTTGTAGTTTGGTCGCGGCTGCCAAGAGTACCGAGGAGCTCGAAGAAGAAGCGCCTGCTGCTCCCGAAGTTATTGGCGAAGCTGAAAGGGCAGAAAGTGAGGAGACTGAAGTGTGAAGCGCGAAGCGTATCTTGAACGAGATACGATATACGATATACGATATACGAAGATGGTTGTTGGGCTGGGCAACCCAGGTGCTGAGTATGTTGATACGCGGCACAATCTCGGTTTTAAGGTAATAGACTCGCTGGCTAAGGCGTTGGGCGTAACATTAAGAAAGAGAAAATTCGGGGCGCGTTTTGGCCAGACCGAATTTGCAAATAAACGATTAATAATGTTAAAGCCGTGGGAATTTATGAACCGTAGCGGACAAGCAGTCGCTACTGCGGTAGGTTTTTACAAGCTGGCATTAAGCGATTTAATGGTGGTAACCGATGATATGGCCCTTGAGCCGGGCAAAATTCGCATCAGGGCAAAGGGCTCAGCCGGCGGACACAAAGGCCTTGTGGATATCATAGAAAAGCTCGGCACAAATGCGTTTGCCCGATGCCGAATAGGCATTGGCCATCCTCGATTTTCGATGCCAGATGCCCGATCTGTCTGCGATAGGCGGGGCTCGTCGAGTATCGAGTATCCAGAATCCAGTATCGAGTACGTTCTTGATAAGCCGAGCCGGAAAGATATGCCGCTGTTGGATGAGGCGATTGTCAGAGCACGAGAGGCCGTACTTTGCTGGATTGAATGTGGCGTAGAAAAAGCTATGAACGAGTTTAATAAAGGTTAATGTGAAATGGGAGGTAATTGGCTTTGAAAACGATTGAGAAGAAGCTGTATGAAGCGATGTTTCTTGTTGATTCTGCGCGAGCAGGAGCAGATTGGGACGAAGTTATTGATATTATCAAAAGCATGCTGGCAAGGGCGGAAGCTGAAATTGTCTCGCTAAAGAAATGGGCCGATAGGAGACTTGCGTATGAGATTAACCACAAAACCAAAGGTACATATATCCTTTGCTACTTCAGGGCCAATGGCAGCAGAATTCGGGACATTGAAAGAGATGTTCAGCTCTCTGAGCGAATTATGCGTGTTTTGGTTCTGAGTGCTGAAAAGCAGTCACTTGAGGATGTTGAAAAAGATACTGCTGAGATGCCGACGGAAGAGCACAAGGCCGAGACAGCACAGAAAGCGGAAGAAAAACAGGTAACAGATGATAAAAAAGAAGATGAAACTATAGTCCCTGATAATGAATCATCTCAAGCCACGGAGTAATTTTAGGTTAATTCTAAGAGGAGAGCTTAATTATGGCTGGTTTTAATAAAATCTTGCTGATGGGCAATCTGACTCGTGATCCCCAGCTATCGTATACGCCGAACCAGACGGCAGTGGTTGATTTTGGCTTGGCGACGAACCGTAGATGGACGGGTCAGGACGGAAGTCAACGCGAGGAGACCTGCTTTGTGGATTGCCGAGCTTTCGGTCGGCAGGCTGAAAATATCAACAAGTACCTGACTAAAGGAAGGCCGGTGTTTGTTGAGGGCAGGCTGACATTTGATAGCTGGACGGCTCAAGACGGCACCAGACGCAGCAAGCACCGCGTTACAGTGGAAAGATTTCACTTTCTGCCGCGCTCTGAGATAGGTGCTGAACAAGCTGAGCAAAGTGCAGGAGGCCGACCTGATTCGGCAGAACCCACCAGCGTAGATTCTGCTGTCCAGCAGCGAAGTACTACTAATGAGATGCCGGCAGACGATATACCATTTTAATAGTGTAAAGTGCCTAAAGTGAAAAAAATAACTCATAACTTTAGGCACTTCAAACCTCGGTGTAGACAGGTAAAAGATGGGAAAAATGCAAAGAAGAAATGATAATAGAAGTGACGGAAGAAGTGACAGAAGAGGCGAAAGAAGAAGAAAATCAGGTTTTCCAGGCGTCCGCGAACAGACACAATGTCGTTTTTGCCGCAATGGTATAAAATACGTCGACTATAAAGACACAGATACTCTACAGAGGTTGTTAACCAATCGCGGCAAGATATACTCGCGGAAACGCAGCGGCAACTGCGCCAGCTGTCAAAGGAAGGCCCAAAGGGCAATTAAACGTGCCAGGTATATGGCATTACTGCCGTATTGCGCTTAATGAATTTCGAATAACGAATATCCGACTTCGAATTTCGGAATTCCTTGATCGAACCCGATGTACATCGGGATTCAAGGAGTATGAAATGAAAATTTTGCTTTGTGAGGATGTTAAGAAGCTTGGTTGGTTCGGAGATGTAGTGGAGGTAAATGAGGGCTACGCGCGAAATTATTTGCTACCGACCGGACGGGCAAAGGTCGCCAATGATAATAACATAAAAGCTATTGCCAAAGAAAAAACTAAGCGGGCAGAGCAACGAATAAAAGATCTTGGACGGCTTGAGGAGGCAGCTAAAGCGGTAGAAGGAGCAGAGGTTGTTTTGGCGGCCAGAGCCAACGAGCAAGGAGTTCTGTTCGGCTCAATTACTAACAGTCAGATAGCTGCTAATCTGCGGGAACAAGGCTTTGAAGTTGCTGACGAGGTGGTGCAATTGCCTCACCACATAAAGCAGGTCGGCACTCATTCCGTGACGCTGAAATTCAGCGAGGATTTGAACGCCACTGTCAGCGTTGTTGTCGTGCCCGAAGGCGCGGATATTATGTCCCTAAAGGAACCTGAACAGGAGGATGTAAAAACCGAGGAAGGTTAGTTTATTCAGATTTTTATGCGCCGCATTATAGATATAGGCATAGCAGAGCAGGAGGTTGGCTATGGCGGATAACCAAAGAGCCGGGACGGTTGAATTAGCGGGGAGAGTTTCTGCTAAATCGGGTGTTGCTGGGAAACTAACGTTGGAGCGCAGTATGCCTGAATCACTGGCGGCTGAGGCGGCGGTGCTCGGCTCAATGATAATCGACCCAGCATGTATTGGGCAGGTCATCGAGCAACTGAACCGGCAGGCCTTTTACCGAGTTGAACACCAGATGATATTCGATGCCCTGATTTGTCTTTACGAAAAGAACAGGGGTGAGGCTATCGATGGAGTGCTGCTTCGCGATGAGCTGGAAAAACGTAAGCAGCTCGAAGCTGTAGGTGGAGTAGAGTATATAGCGAAGGTTATGGAATCTGTGCCTTCCGCAGCTAATGTCACGTATTATGCGGGGATTGTCAAAGATAAGGTGCTGCTGCGTGAGATGATTGCTGTTGCAAGTGAGATTTTAGATGCTGCATACAGCCAAGGTGGTGAGACTGGTGAAATACTTGATGAAGCGGAGCGCAGGATTTTTGCCGTTACAGATAAGAATATTAGAGGTTCTGCTATCGCCTTAAAGGATTTGGTTAGCCTATCATTCGAGCTCATCCAGAAGCGCGAAGGAAGGCATGTCACAGGCTTGGCGACCGGTTATCATGAGTTAGACGATAAAACCTGCGGCCTGCAAAATGGCGAGATGATAATCCTGGCTGGGCGTCCGAGCATGGGAAAGACCTCGTTAGCACTAAATATTACCGAGTATATGGGAGTTACGGAGAAGGTTCCGGTAGCTGTGTTCTCACTGGAGATGGGCAGACAACAGTTAGCCGAAAGATTCTTGAGCAGCAATAGTGGAGTTGATAGCCAGAGAATTAGGAAGGGGATGCTAAGCACCGAGGATTACGATAAACTCAAAGCAGCTTGTGGCGAATTATATGAAGTGCCGATTTATATCGATGATACATCATTGTTGACTCCACTGGAGCTCAGGGCCAAGTGCAGGAGGCTAAAAAGCCTTTATGACATACGCTGCGTTATAGTGGACTATTTACAGTTAATGCACCTGGGCACACGTGCAGAGTCGCGTCAGCAGGAAATCACCGCTATTTCCAGGTATATCAAGGCTTTGGCAGGGGAGTTGAGCATTCCCATTTTGGTTCTTAGTCAGCTCAATCGCGCACCGGAAGGCAGGGAAGACCATCGGCCACGGATGAGTGACCTGAGGGAAAGCGGAAGTATTGAGCAGGATGCCGACGTGGTGATATTGCTGCATCGTGAAGATTATTATCGCCGAGGTGAAAGGCTGGAGCTAAGTGACAAGCAAGACAGCACGGTTTACAGTAGCGAAGACAGTCATGGAGAGGAAAATACTGCGGAGCTGATAATTGCCAAGCAACGTAACGGCCCGACCGGAAAGGTCCCGCTGGTGTTCAGGAAAAAAATTATGCGATTCGAGAACGCTTCTTTTGTGGAAGATCAGTCAGTACCTTTTTAGTTCTCGACTAATAGTCGAGTTGAGATGCAAGCCCCGTTAGAAATTCCAGAGTGGGGCAAAAATGAGCAAAAAAGATGGAAGTTTCTAACAGGGCAAGGATGCAAGATTGAAGTTTATTGTTTTGATATCAATTGGGATTTTAGGTTCAGGTTGGATATTTATAGGTGTTGGAGGAACCACATATTGCAGTGCATCCCAAGATGTGAATGTTGTCACAGAGGTTAACGAGAAAGAAAAGTCATCTACAGAAAGTGGCCGGACAAATACTGTCAAGTCGATTGATTTTGTGGGCAACCGTAAATACAAAGACAAGGTTCTGCGACAAAGACTGGGTTTGAAGATTGGTGATTACCTTGACGCTGTTCTGGCTGAGCTGGGCAGAAGAACCATAGGTGAGATTTATAGAAAAATTGGCTTTGCCTTCGTCCAGGTGACATTAGATAAAGAGAAATTGTCAGAAGACAAAGTAATTTATACGATTGACGAGGGCCCAAGGGTTAAAATTGAGAAGGTTTTGTTCAGCGGCAATGATACCATAAAAACCGGGACGCTGAAGAAGGCCATTAAGACAAAACGAAAGAAATGGTTTTATTGGCCGTTCTATTACACTAAAGAAATAGTGGCTGAGGATATAGAAAGTCTGGAAAATCTCTATTATGAAAGAGGTTTTCTCGACAGCTTTATTACGAAAAAGGAAGAATTTACCGATGACAAAAGTAAAGTACGTGTCACGTTCATAATTGATGAGGGACCGCTCTATCATGTCAATAAGATTGTTTTTGAAGGCAATGAGTTCTTTGCTGAGCAGAGGCTGAGGACAAGATTGCAATTAGAGCCAGGCCAGGTCTATATTAAGCGACAAGCTGAGTTAGATGTTAAGAGGGTCCGCAAACTCTACAACGAGTATGGCTTTGTAGATACTGAGGTTCAACAGCTACTGCAATTCGTTCAAGATGCAAATGCAGTTGATGTTGAATTTGAAATTGCTGAGGGCAGGCAGTTTCGAATAGGCCGAATTGATATAACCGGCAACGAATTTACGCAGGATAAGACTGTTCGTCAAGTGTTGAATGAGTATGACTTTTCGCCGGGCCAATTGTATAATGCAGATATGGCTCCTAAGCAGGGCGGTGGAATGCTGGAAGAATACGTGAAAAGGAGAGTGCTTGCTGAGCAGGTAGTTATTAGGCCTGTTGAACCTGGAAGTGCCGCAGCTGACCAAAAGGATGTAAGGGTAGACATAACAGAGGGACAGACGGGCATGATAGGGCCGAGTGTCGGTGTGAGCAGTGACGCCGGTATCAGCGGTATTCTGACTTTTCGTCAGCTTAATTTCGACGTTACAGATTGGCCTGAAAGCCTAAAAGAGTTTATCACTATGGAAGCCTTTAAAGGCGCAGGGCAGAGCCTGGAAATTACGCTGGCGCCGGGGACAGAAGTTAGTGTGTATTCAGTGGCTTTCAGTGACCCATACTGGCGGGATAAACCCACGACTTTTAAATTGAGCGGCTCAAAATACAGGAGGCTTTGGAGTAGCCACGATGAAGACAGGCTAAGAAGTTTTATCGAGTTCGAGCAACGACGTAAAGAACACTGGCGTAGAAGCCTGTCTTTCAGAGCCGAAAGTATTGATGTTGGCAGTATCGATATTGACGCACCAAAGGAGATCAGAGCAGTAAAGGGCGACAATAGCCTCGTGGGAATTAGGGCTGGTGTCGGAAGAGATTTGACTGATAATTTCATCAGTCCCACCAGGGGCTATACTTTCAATGTCGGCTATGAGCAGCTCGCCGGCGACCACTCCTTTGGTATACCAGCGGGGACATACGTATGGTACAAGACGCTTTATGAGGATTTGCAGGAGAGAAATACCGTCCTGGCAACGAGACTGCGTTTGGCTACCACCTTGGGTAATGCGCCGCCTTTCGAAAAGTTTTATGCTGGTGGCTCACGCACTATCAGAGGTTTTGAGTATCGGGGTGTAAGCACGAGAGGCCTACAGATGAATGTTCCTAATCCACAGCGGAAGGACCCGATAGGTAGTGACTGGATATTTCTGGCTAATTCTCAAATAACTGTGCCATTGATAGGTGACAATTTTGCGGCACTGTTTTTCATTGACAGCGGTGCCATCGATTCGGGCCCTTATCGTGCTTCGGTAGGCGCCGGTATACAGATAATGATACCTTGGATGGGGACTGTGCCGATGAGGTTTGAATTAGCTACTCCGCTTAAGAGAGATGATGATGACGAAATACAGGCCTTTAGCTTCTCTATCGGCGGGGGAAGACTGTTTTGAAAAGCAAAAGTTAAACGAGAAAATAAAGGAAAGGGATAGTTATGAAAATAAGGACAGCTATAATTTTGTGTTGCTTGATAGGAATGGCTCTTTTATCAGTAGGGTATCCCGATGTACATCGGGATAGCCGGGCTGAGTCCAAGGCAGAGGCTAATCTGAAGGTTGGTGTTGTAAGTGTTCGCACAGTCTTCCGCGAATGCAAGAGGAATATCAGTTATAGACAGGATGCTGTGGCTGAGTATAACAAAGCAATGGTGGAATTAGAGAAGCTTTCCAAAGAGCTGGAAGCGGATGAAGCAGGACTAAAAACTCTAAAGGTGGGAAGCTCTGACCATCTGAAGCAGTACCAGCAGATTCTGGAAAAACGGGCCATCCTGGAGGCTCAGCAGCAATACCATAAGCAGCATAGAGCACTAAAGGAACAACAACGTACCGAATATCTGTACGAAGAAATCTTGCAGATAACCAAGGATTTGGCAGAGCAAAAGGGCCTGGATTTAGTGCTGGAAGACGATGAGCCTGAATTTCCGGTGGCCAGTGCCGATGAGCTGGTGATGACCATTAATATCCATAAGGTACTATATAGTGCCGGTTGTCTGGACCTTAGTAATGAGGTAATAGCTAGGCTGGATGAAGAAGAAAGCAAAAAACTTAAAACGAAAAATGCAAAACCATAATTTAAAAGTCAAAACTTATTTAGTTTCAAATTTTAAGCTATGGTTTTTAGTTTTTAACTTTTAGTTTTCAGTTTCCTATGAAGATAACGGTTGCACAATTGGCACAGCGCCTTGATGCTGAATTAGTTAGCGATCCAGGTGGGATCGACAGGCAGATAACCGCTGTGGGAGCAGCGGAGGCGGCCTGCGAGAGCGATGTTACTTTTATTACGAATGATCGACATCTGGCTGCGCTTGAAAACTCACGGGCAGGGGCGGTTATTGTTAGCGAACGTCTTGGCGGTGTAGCCAAGCCCCAATTGATTGTTAAAAATGTTGATGCAGCTCTAATCGAAGCCTTGAATATTTTTGCGCCCAAGATCAAGTCTGTAGCTGAAGGGATTGACCCAACCGCTAAGATCGGTCAGCATGTCAAGATAGCAAAGGGTGTTGCAATTGGTGCCGGCGTAATAATTGATGATGGAGTTGAAATTGGGCAAAGCAGCGTTATTAGTAGCGGTTGCAAAATAGGCGAGAGTTCAACCATCGGTAAAAACTGTCGTTTGTACAGTAATGTTGTTGTTTATCATAACTGCCATATAGGCAAAAACGTTATCATTCAGGCAAACAGCACGATTGGCTCGATAGGTTTTGGGTATTCGTTTATTGATGGTGCCCATAAACTTATTCCACACAATGGCGGCGTGGCGATCGAAGACTTCGTCGAGATAGGGGCCAATTGCTGTGTTGACAGGGCAAAATTCGGAAATACCATAATTGGAGCTGGGACAAAGATAGATAACCTGGTGCAGATTGCCCACAATGTGGTGATTGGCAAATGCTGTCTGATAGCTGGACTCGTTGGCATTTCAGGCAGTTGCAAGCTTGGTGATGGTGTTGTGTTGGGTGGACAGGCAGGCCTGGCGGATAATATAGAAATAGGTGATGGTACAATGATTGCCGCTCGATCAGCCGCTATGAATAATGTACCAGCCGGTCAGCAATTAGTTGGTACACCGGCTATTGATAAAAGGGAGGCATTACGGATAATTGGCTTGACAATGCGTTTACCGAAAATGGCTGAGCAATTGAAGCAGTTGATTAAGAGGGTGGAAGAGCTTGAAGCTGCAAAAGACCATAAAGAGTGAAGGCAGAATTGCCGGTAAAGGTCTGTTTGGAGGCCAAGAGGCGAAAGTTGTTTTTCGTCCTGCTCCTGCAGATACGGGGGTGGTTTTTGTACGAACGGACGTGCCAGAGGCGGTGCGGATTGCTGCTGTTGCGCCGAATCTTGCCCAGCGGAGTCGTCGCACAACCATAAAGAAAGGTTCTATCAGCATAGAAACCGTCGAGCATTGTCTGGCTGCAATCAATGCAATAGAGATTGATAATGTGATTGTGGAAGTTGACGGTTCGGAATTGCCGGCCCCAGATTGCAGTTGTGCTGAGTATTTTAAAGTTCTCAAACAGGTAGGAGTGGCTGAGCAGCAGACAAGCCGTAGAGAATTTGTTATCAGTGAGCCAATCAGTATTACCGTCGGTGATGCATCAATATATGCCCTGCCGTATATGGATGACGGACTGAATATCACCTTCGATTTGGATTACGGTGGGCACACCGGCATTGATAGGCAGATTTTTAGCTGTAGGCTAACGCCGGGGGACTTTGAAAAGAATTTAGCTCCAGCCCGAACCTTTTTGCTGGAAGCTGAGGCCAAGCAGTTTCAGGCACGTGGCATGGGAACACACGTTGGTCCTCGTGACCTTCTGGTTATCAATTCAGATGGACCGGTTAAAAACAGTTACAGATTTCCCGATGAGTGTGTCAGACATAAGATTGCTGATTTGATTGGTGATCTTGCGCTGGTTGGTCGGCATGTCAAAGGCAGGATTGTGGCTTATAAGAGCGGGCATTCACTAAATCAGCAACTGGTAAGAAAATTGTATGAGGTGGCCGAGCAGCAAGAGCGCATGCGGACGTTTGGTACAGATGCGGTCTTAGATATCCGCAGGATTCAGAAGATCCTGCCCCATAGGTATCCGTTTTTGATGGTGGACAAGATAATCGAAGTTGAAAGCGATATGTGGATAAAAGGAATAAAGAATGTAACCTTCAACGAACAGTTTTTCCAAGGGCACTTTCCTGGTACGCCTATTATGCCTGGTGTTCTTATCGTGGAAGCGATGGCGCAGGTGTCTGGCTTATTGTTTGCGCAAAGGCTGGAACATGCCGGCAAATTAGCGGTGCTGCTGAGTATGGATGGTGTAAAACTGCGCAGGTCTGTTGTCCCCGGCGACCAGCTTATCCTTACCGCTGAGACCACCAAGCTGAGAAAGAGAACCGCGCAGTGTCAGTGCAAGGCCATAGTTGGAGAGACGGTAGTTGCTGAAGCGCAAATCAGGTTTATGCTTGTCGATGATGAGAAGGTATAAAAACTCAAAGCTAAAAATGACTAAGATACATCCCAGTGCAGTAATTGATAAAGATGCTCGGTTAGACGAAGGTGTCACCATTGGTCCCAATTGTGTTATTGAAGGCAAAGTCTCGATAGGTGCTGATACAATACTCGATGCCAACGTGGTGATTGGCAAGAATGTCAAGATCGGCAAGAGAAATCACTTTTATGCCAATTGTGTGATTGGTGGCAGGCCACAGATACTGGATATGGATCCGCGTGACCCAATTGGAGGATTAGTGATAGGTGATGGAAATACCTTTCGGGAGCAGGTGACAATTCATCCGAGCATTTATAAAGACAGATTAACTAAAGTGGGCAATGATAATCTGCTTATGATTGGTGTGCACATCGGACATGACTGCGTACTTGAAGATAAGATTGTTATGAGTAACTTCGTGCAGATAAGCGGGCATTGCAAGATTGAGACCGGAGTTTGGTTTAGTGCCATGGTTTTGCTGCATCAGTTTGTTACTATCGGCAAATGGTGCTATGCCGCGGGACTTGCTGGGATTAATAAGGATATTGTCCCCTTTCTTACTGTCAGCGGGCATTATCCGCTGAGAGTTCGGGGCGTTAATAAGCGAGGCTTGAAGAGAGCAGGCTTAAGTGAGCAGCAACAACAGCGAATAATCGAGGCATACAGCAAGCTCTATCGCCAAGGAGGTACATTGCTGGAGAATGCAAAAGCCCTGGCGAAGGAGGATGGGCTCGATGAAAATGTTCAAGCAATGATTGATACTATAATCAAAGGCAGTCAGCAGCAGTTTGGTAGATATCTGGAGAAATTCAGAGGACAGAGGACAGAACTTCTGACTTCTTTGCCTTCTGACGTGAGATAAGAGATGCAGAATGCGAGAATACGTACCGCTGTTGTAGGTGCAGGCAAAATGGGGGCGATACATGCCAAGGTCTATGATCAATTGGCTCAAAGTGAGTTAGTTGCCGTGGTTGATGCAGACGCTGATAAAGCCCGTCAACTGGCTGATCAATACAACTGTTTGGCCACCACTTCTTGCGGAGAAATTTTGGATAAGGTTGACGCAGTGACAATAGCTGCTCCGACAGTGGAACATCTGAAGTTGGCAAAAATCTTTATCAAAAACAAAATTCCAGTGTTGATTGAAAAGCCCTTGGCAGCCAATGTAAAAGAGGGCAAAAAGATTGTAGCACTTGCTAAAAAGAGTAATACGGTTGTAGCAGTAGGGCATTCTGAGCGCTGCAATCCGATTGTTCAGGCCATCAAAAGACTAAATATCGAGCCAAAGTTTATCGAGGCCACTCGCATAAGTCCGTATCCGTTCCGTTCGATGGACATCGGCGTTGTATTAGATGTGATGATTCACGATATTGATATTATTCTATCTTTAGCGGCAAGCAAGATTAAGAAAGTGGATGCCGTGGGTGTTAGCGTTGTTGAAGAAGAGGAAGATATTTGTAATGCGAGGATCGTTTTTGCGAATGGCTGTATCGCGAATGTTACCGCCTCAAGGCTGGCTCTGAAAACCGAGAGAAAAGTAAGGGTATTTAGTCGGCAGGCATATTTAAGTATAGATTATCTCAAAAAGAGTGGGATTATCATTAAGGCTGACCCAAATACTAACGTGGTCGACTGGATCAAGCAGCACAGAGCGTCAGGCGATTTTGACCTGGCAAAAGTGAACTGGCCGGATCTGTTGCACATAGAACAGCTTCAGGCAGATGATAGGGAGCCATTGCGCCTGGAGCAGGAGGCTTTTCTCAGGGCGGTTAGTGATAGAGCACTTATGCCGGAAGTCAGTGCTGAAGAAGGCCTGGCCGCGCTTCAGTGCGCCGATTTAATCTTGGCCTCCGTAAAAAAACACAAATGGGACTAAGAACAATTGTGAATAATTAACGTGCTTATTCGTGTCATTTCGAGCGAGCCATAGGCGAGTCGAGAAATCTATTTGAACAGATTTCTCCACTACGGGCCACTTTGTGGCCCTTCGGTCGAAATGACATAAGCGCAAATTTTAATCACAATTGGTATAATTGCATATTTGGTAACTGGT
>CAYNKI010000030.1:0-21539 GCA_964397675.1 uncultured Pirellulales bacterium | reverse complement strand
ACCTGCCTCCTGTAGTGGACGCCGGTGCCGATGTAGTTACCTGGCTGGAAGACGGCAGTATAGAAGTGGCGATCGCAGCGGCAGTGACAGATACCGACCCCACGACGATCTGGACAGTGATTACGGAGCCCAATGAAGGGATGGCAGTGATTGCCAATCCTGACCAGACTGAGACAACCGTGACGCTGAGTGCGTTGGGGACCTATGTTCTACAGCTTGAAGCCGATGACGGTGAATACACCGGTTCGGACACCCTGACGATCGGTGTATTCAGTGATCACTGCGAAGCTGCTAAGTCGTTGCCGGGTTGGACACCCTCTTCTGGGGATATCAACCAAGATTGTGTTGTTGATGAGCTGGATAAGGCTATTTTGCTTGAGCATTGGCTGGAATGTACAGGCCTGGATTGCCCGGATCCGAATGCGCCCTAATTCTGACAGAATGAGTGTGGTTTGCCCTTTCTTGGGCAAGCCACACTTTAAGATAAAAAGACCATTCAACTCATTATAGAACAGAAGGAATTCGATTATGAAATCGCATTTTGTTTTGGGTATTTGTGTTAGCTTGCTACTTGGGGCGCCGCTGATCGCAGCAAATATCACAGTCACAGCAGATGCCAATGACGCCGACGGTACAGTCGTCTCGGGTACGGAAAACCCCAGGGTTGCGATCACCTCTCACGCGGATGGTGACCAGGTATCCTCCTCCCAAGCTGTTATTGTAACGGCTGCTGCATCGCACGACAGTGGTATCGAGAAGGTCAGCCTGTTCACAAGGAGCGATCAAGACACGAAATTCACGTGGCAAGGCGCGGTTAAAAGCAAGCCGTACGAGTGGAATCTCGGTAACTTGCCTGCCGGCACCTACACGTTGATGGCTAAGGTGGTTGCGGGCGACGCCCATGAGGCAAAACTTACGATTTCCATTGAAGTTGTCAGCAGTCCTGTCAACGCCCCGTCAGGGGCTGCCTCCGGCGCCTATCCGTTTACAGAGAGTTGGCTCGATACTCGGGACGATATCAACTCATTTGGGCCAGTTCCGACTGATCCTACGGCGGGAAATGCTCCACCAAGCATCGGCCCCAATGACCGTATCGGCTGGAGTTCGGACGGCAACTTAAATGATGAGGATGATTGGGCAGCTACAGCCTTGGGTTGGACCGTCTTGGGCAAAGCGGAATTGCAGGACCAGTTCGTGCATTTCAATTACAATAACAGGCTCGACAAGACTAAGATTGCAAAGGAGAGGCAGAATAGGGAGAGTACTCTCACCGGCGCATTGGTATTCAGGTTCAACCAGACCATGATCTTCGACAATCAAGATCAAGTCCAGCTTGAGGCCGGAATTCAGCATGTTGTGGATCAGATCAACATGAGTAGTGCGCGTAGCAGGTTCTTCTACATCCAGGCTGGACCATTCGAAGTCGCCTATCGCGCTCTGAAGCGAGCTAATCCTGACAAGCGAAAGTACTGCATTTTGCTTTCCCATTCGGGAATCAACGAACTGGACAACAAGTTTCCCATTGATGTGGACGATTCTACCCACGTAGATGATCCCAATAATCCTCGGGCACGCGGTATGGTCGATTGTGCCAACCCCATCAATCCCCCTTCCGGCAAACCATCGGGGCTGGGATCGGGCTACTACTTCACTTCCAGACAGTGGCCCAGTACCAACCGCCCGCAATTCGGCGGCAAGAAGTATACCGAGGGTTGGAACAAAATTGACTGGATGAAGACCTCCACCGTCGACGGATACCGATGGGCATATAAACGGTTCAAAGTAGCCATGGATGCGAAGGGGTGCAACGGCCTGGACGCGTCGGATGGCGGCATATGTTTCACTCTGGTGAGTGGCAAATTCGACCACGGAGTTGACGGGGGGTTCGCCAAGCTCACTGACTTTCTGGACAATACGCTCGATCTGCCCAACACCCCCAGCCCCACAGTCAGTAGTCTCGTACTGTTCGATCTGGACACCAATAAAGTTGTCGCACCCATAACGAATGGTACTGTGATAGACTCAAGCTCGTTGCCGTCCCGAGTGAGCATTCGTGCGATTACCAATCCCGTAACGATCGATTGGGTCACATTCGAGGATATGGATGCTGGAACAACATTGATCAAGGACGAGATTGGTTCTCTCTACACGATCGCCGAGAATGAAGACGGAAAGATCGCAGCCTGGGCATATGCAGAGAAGACCTACAACCTTAAGGTCACCCCTGAGCTGAATGGTAAAACTGGAACTGCCTATTCGGTCAGTTTCACTATTGGTGATGGAGGAGGGAGTTCCCCCGCAGATCCCACGGTTGCGATTACCTCTCACAAGGAGGGTGACAATGTCGTCGTGGTTGTCAACCCGTGGGATGACAGCGGCATCGAGAAGGTCAACTCGTCCTAAGTTGGCGACCAGCCGTTGTTGGACTCGTCCCTGGTGGCGGAAGGATTGCAATATCTGCAGATAATGGTAGGTTTTACCGCCTTGCTTGACCGTATTTACGCGAGGAAACATAAATTTGCATACTCCGACATAGGATTAAACTTGTCAACACTAACATCATGTTAATTATGCCGAATAGGTGGTTTCTGTCAAGAAAAAAATGAAAAAACAACGAAGATATTGTCACTACAGCGAATGCGGCTGAGCCCAGAAACCCGTTTTATTGTGTCAAGAATGCGGATTTGACCTCAAGAACTACCATCCAAGTGACAAACATGAGCTAGGAAGTACGCCAATAAAGTGCCTGTTTTTACAGAAGGTTGGTGGGTGGATGCCTGGCCGCGTGATACGGATATCCCTTACACGGATCGCGATAATTTTAAGTCCGGAGGCAGGGGTGAGATGCGTACGGTATGCGTGGATCGTCACAAGCTGACGCAGAATGTGTTGTTTGCCGATTTCTCTTTACAGAGGGTATCGCTCAAGAAACTCTGGCGTTTGAAGTGGCACAAAGAGTATGATCTGCATGCCAAACTGCCGGAATGGCCGGATTGGATGGCCCGCTGCAAGGATCCCTAATAAGAGGAATCACGACCGTCAGGCTGTCAGTATTGGCAGGCGTCCCGTAAGTGACGACAGATACTTCATGGGGCAGATTGATGATGTCCGCATTTATGATTATGCTCTGTCGGATGCCGAGATTTCGTGGCTTTCCGGCCGGAATCAGCCGTTTGACAAGCCGTTTTGACATGCAGACGGTGTGGACTATGGCGAAGTAGTGGATTCGTGGCTTGAAGTGCAACTGTGGCCAGGGCCGTAAGCGGCGTTGATAAGAAGCTAACCACATCCCTCTGGCTGATTAACCAATCCGTCTTGTACCTCACAGCTCGCTTGGCTTAGTTAAAGCGTGATCAAATCCCACAAGCGGTTAAGCGATTCGATGGTCTTTTGCAGCGCTGCGTTGTCCTCCATCTTGCGGAGTTCTTGATCAAAGGGCTCACATTCCACCGGACCGTCATAACCGATTTTCACCAAGGCGTTGATAAATCCTCTCATATCGATCACGCCCGTAGTCACTGGTAGTCTACGCCGGTTATCGATTTGCTTCTCTACCGGGATGCCCGACGGGGCGTCGTTGACGTGAACGTGGATGACGTCCTTGCTCGACAACTGAAGCACTTCTTTCACCGTCCCATGCGAAGTGTACCAATGCCAGCTATCCAGCAGAAGCCCCACGTTTCCTGTGCCGATTGCCTCCACCAGCTCCATCATATCCAGTTGTGTACAGATAAAGGGAAAACGATATCGTGCCCGTGAGGTTCTGGGCCCTACGAATTCCAAACCCAGCCGGATGCCGTAGTCTTTGAGCACCTTCGCCACTTCGAGGAAGCGTCTTTTGTGCTGCTCGAAATTTTGTAGGTACGTGAGTTTATTGTGGCCGGGCGGAATCCAGGTCGCCATGCGTTTCACACCCAATTGCTTCAAAACACTCGCACGTTTGGGCAGTTGTGCGAGGTCTTTCTGAAATTGATCTTCATCTTTGCGAAGCTGGACAGGCAGGCCGCTGGCGCCATATCGAATGCCTTTTTCTTTCATCGTCTCTACCCATTCGCGGATTTCCGTGGCAGAGTTGTTCTCAAATTCACTCAGATTTGGGGTAATGCTGTCAAAACCATATTTCACCGCATACTCCAATGCCTGCCGTTGATTAGCCTTCACGCCTATGTGGCCGTGTCCCAAGTTCTTGTAGAATTTGACTCTATTGTTCATCTCCAGCGCCTCAGCGGATGGCTTAGCAAAATGTAGCGCTGCCCCGACATACATCGGGACTGCAATCGCAGAACGACAAAACGTACGCCTTGATATCGCCTTAGATTGTTTCCCTTTCAGCTCAATCATGATTATTTCTCCTATCCAGTCCCAAAATTCACACGTACCATCAGGTGATATGATACTATAACACTATTCCTTGAAATCTCAAGCCTTTATAACAATCTCGCTGTTATGTCATACGATCTTTGGGAGAAAGAATTACTTGGAGTTAACCAATTGTATCGAAAACAGCTCACTCAGTTTGTCGGCCGTTATAGCCGAGGTTATCTATCGTCTCTTCAAGTCTGGGCATTGACCAGCGTTTTTCTTCGGAATCCATTTCTGATGTTCCCGGATGACTTTCGCGTAATCGGGGTAACCAGCTAAGTTGTACCACTCATAGGGATCGTTGTCGTGGTCGTAGAGTTCCTTTGTACCGTCAGCGTAGCGTATATAGCGCCAACGCTCTGAGCGCACGGCGTGGTTGCCCCGTTGATAAGTCATCAGTGCTGGGCGTTCCCACTTTGCGTCTGGGTTTTGAAGGAGCGGAACTAAGCTCACACCATCCAGTTCGGTTTTCGGCTCTAAGCCACAGAGTTCGATTAAAGTTGGGTAAATGTCGATAAGACTAACGGGCCGTTCACATAGCCTTCCGTGACGCGTAATCCCCGGGGCAACGATGATGAAAGGGACATGGTTGGTTTTTTCCCATAACGCGAATTTCTCCCAGTGTTCTTTCTCGCCCAGGTGATAGCCATGATCTGACCACAAAACAATGATGGTGTTGTCTGCGTAGTCACTCTTGTCCAGGGCATCAATGATCCGTCCGACCTGGGCATCGGCAAAGGTGGCACTGGCCTGGTAGCTTCGCACGGCCTCTTTCCACGTACCTGGTGATTTTGCCTCTATCTCCATTAGTTCTTTGAAGAACCATTTCTTTGGTTCCAGCAATGTCTTAGCACCCGAGGGAAGGTCATCGAGATCCCTTTCGAAAGTTTTCGGCATAGTGATGCCACCGCGGGGATAGATATTAAAATATCTTTGTGGTGCAAAGAACGGCATGTGGGGCCGAAAAATCCCGGCTGCCAGGAAGAAAGGCTTGTCGTGTTTTCTCTCGAGTGATTTAATCACGTAGTTTGCCGTTCTTACATCTATTGCCTCGGCTTCATCGGCGGGCCATGGCCCCCAATCCGTGTTACGGCTGCCATATTTCGTAAGTCCGTTAAGTTTCTTTTCCGGCATGGGTGCATCGGGCGGATCGGGCATCATGAGGAAATCGTCAAAAGAAGCCTTATCGTGAAAGGCGCCGCCGTAATGGTGATGAAATATCTTTCCTGCACCCTCGGCACGGTAGCCATGTGCCATAAAATGCTGAGGGATGGTCGCTGCATCCGGCAAGGCATGTCGCCAATCGCTCTTATTTCCATAGACGCCACTGGTCGAAGGGCGAAATCCGGTCAAGATTGCTGTCCTCGACGGATTGCATGCCGCCGAAGCACAGTAGGCCCTGGTGAACAACGTACCACGCTTTGCTAATCGTTCAATGTTAGGCGTCTGAATCGGCGCGTTAGGATCAAGAACCTTGATCCAATCATTCAGGTCATCCAATGCGATAAACAAAACATTAGGCCGCATTTCCAGTAAGTCTGAATCGGCATACGCGTGCAGCCGGCCAATTAAAAGGCACAGTAGCACAACCAGGTGAATTAAGGTGTATTTTATATACAGCGAGTTCAAACTCATTTCATTGTCTCCTTTGAGTTCATGAGCCACACGAGATTGAAACGGGCAACGGTAAGGCAGGCGTAGGCCCAGGCCCGGTTCGGCCTGTCCGATCCCGGGCGGCCGCTTTCGTAGAAGCAAAGGACGGTTCCGTCGGGCAGCACGGCCAAGTCGCTGTAGGCGCTGGGGCCGGGCTGGAGCACTTTGCTTACCGGCCAGGTGAGGCCATTATCGTAGCTCAGCTTGATGGTGACGTTTCTTCGCGCGCTGTGCGGTCGGTCGGTGGTTTCGGGATTTGAGAAAAGGAGGAAAGGCTTTTTTGTTTGTTCTGTTCCGGGGTGGTTGACCAGACCCGCCATACAGCCAGGTTCAAGTAATTCTGGGATAAACTCGGTTTGAGACCAGCCGGTAGCGCCGTCCGGGCTGAAAGCGACGGCACGCCTGTTCTCCGGGGCGCTGTTTCGAGCGCTTAGTATCACCCGTCCGTCAGAAAGCTCCGCGGCGATGCATTCACCACCCCCCACTATGGCGATATCACCACGCTGCCACGTGGCGCCACCGTCATCGCTAAAAATCACCGAAGAGGCTTTCTTGATCGGCGAATTACCCTGGTATGCAGCAATCCAAACCGGCACGATGAGACGGCCGTTGCGAAGCTGGATGCCGTGACCCGGGCCGGTTGCGATGGCTTGCCAATCGCAATCGGAGCGAAACTCATCGAAGGAGGGTGTGATTTCAACGGGCTTGGACCATGTGATGCCGTCGTCATCGCTGCGCATATAGAAGCTGCGCATGTACTCGACGCAGTAGACGAAGTGCACCGCGCCATTGCGATCCGCGATGGCGACTGGATTATTAACGGTCTGTTCGTCGGGACCGCCCATATCCTTCTTTTTCTTATCATCGTGCATGTGGGAATTGCGCGGGAGGCGCGGTCCAAGGTGGGCGACTTGTTTCGGGGGGCTCCACGTGCGGCTGGCGTCAGTGCTGCGGCGCAGATGAATTTCAATTTCGCCACGGTCTGCTACGGTGTACTTCCGCGCCTCGCAGTAAGCGAGTACGGTGCCCTTGGCCGTTACGATAATCCCCGGGATGCGGTACAAGACGAAGCCGTTCTGCTTTTCCTCAAAAAGATCGGTTTTTTCGAGAAAAGGTGTCGCCGCGAACATGCCCGCCGGCGAGAGCAGCGTGGCGGCCACAATGAGCAAGGAGCGGGCAAAAACGCTCCAACCGGCTTGGCATCTCGGCGAAACAAGGCTAAGGATCCCTGCTCCCAAAGCACACATAAAATGTCTGCGAGTCCAAACACTACGCATTTCATTTAATCCTTTTCTTGTTAATATCTTCCTACGCGGGGCGGACCTGTATCAACAGCAAAGGCAAGCGCATCGAAACTTTTCTTCATCAATTCAAAACGCACATCGGCATGGGCAGGATTTTCCCATAAATTGTCGAACTCGTAGGGATCCTTTTCCAAATCGAACAGTTCCCCCGGGTCGTGGCCGTGATAATTGACCAGCTTGTATTGGAGCGTCCGGATCATGGTAGCGTAACTTTCCAGTCCCTTGAGCGCGTTATAGTACACAGATCGCACGAATTCGCGATGTTCGTGTGGTTCAGTGCGGCCCTCAAGGATACCCAGCAGCGACTGACCCTGCATTCGCTTGGGAACGGACAGGCCGTTGGCTTCGAGCAAAGTCGGGGCTATATCCATCATTTCCACAAGTGCCTCGCTGCGGAGACCAGCCTTGAACCGCCCCGGCCAGGAGAAAATCAGCGGCACTCGCACAAGCTGGTCGTAAAACCGACACCCCTTGGCGACCAGACCATGATCACCGGTCATATCGCCGCCGTCGCTGGCAAAGATTACGATTGTGTTTTCCCGCTGCCCCGTCTTTTCCAACGCCTCCAAGATACGGCCCACATTTTCGTCGATCAGCTCGATTTGGGCCCAGTATTTGGCGAGCGTCAATTTAGCCTCGGGATAGACGGGGCGTTTTGCTTTGCTCTGAAAATTGATTGCGGCGAGCCGCGCCTGGGCCGCCAAATCGGATTCACGGAACAAAGGCCCGGGCAAAGATTCGACGTCGAAGCGATCCACATATTTCTTGGGTGGATCGAATGGACCGTGAGGATCGTAAATGTTAACGCTGAAGAGCCAGGGACCGCTGCGTTCTTCTTTCATGAACTCGATGGCCCTATCCGCACACCACGTGGTTTGATGCCACTGGGCGGGGATATAGCCGTATTTCTTCTTTAGTTTTTTGAAGTCCTGTCCAATACTTGTCAACCAATCCGTGTATTGATTGCCCTTTCCAATACCCTGGTGCGGAGCGTGGCAGTACCAGAAACGTCGATATCCATCATCTTTCGGGCGAAGCTCTGGCTCATGTGCCATGGCCGAGGAGAGGTGAAATTTGCCCGCCAGGCCGCAATCATATCCAATGTCTGCAAGTGTTTTTGTAATAAGCGGCGCTGCCTCGTCCCAGTGGTCACTGCCATTGATGCAAGCATGAATGGTGCTTGGATACATGCCTGTTAAAAAGCTTGACCGGCTGGGAGTACAAATCTGCGACTGGCAAAAGGCATGGGTGAACGCTGTTCCGGTTTCAACGAGCTTGTCAATATTAGGCGTGCGAATGTATTTGTTTCCAAGTGCATGGATCGTATCGTAGCGCTGCTGATCGGTGCATATCCAAAGGATATTCGGCCTTTCGTTTTTCTTGCTTTTCCTGCTGGATTTTTGTGCACCTGGCAAATTCTTTGCCGATTTCAAAGCCATCGCTACACCAGGAGCCGCACTAACCTGTAAAAACTGGCGTCTATTTAATTTATTCATATTTGTCACTCCCTTTCTCTTTTTAGCGTGGTGTTTACATGTACGTCTTTTCATCAAAGACGTACTCATTTATCTAACGCGCACTTGGTGCTTTGTTTTTTGGCAGCCATCGTGCCATTTTTTTCTTTATCGACGCATAATCAGGGCGATCCGCGAGGTTGTTCCATTCACTGGGATCTGTTTCATGGTCGTACAACTCTTCGTCTCCATTTGCATAGCGAATGTATCGCCATCGCTGGCTGCGCACCGCGTGACTGCCTTTGGTATGAGTCGTGATCGCCGGATGATTCCATGTTGCGGCCGGATCGCGGAGCAGCGGGACAACACTGATTCCCTCGATCTTCTTTCGGGCCGGAAGCCCGCAGAGTTCAACCAGAGTTGGATAGACGGTCATTAAGTCTACCGCTCGGGCGCACCGGCCGCCCGGTTTCGTGATCCCAGGCGCGACCACGATGAGGGGCACCCGCGTCGCCCTCTCCCAGAGCGACCGCTTGGCCATACGCTGCTTTTCGCCGAAGTGGTACCCGTGGTCCGACCAGAATACGATGATGGTGTTATCGGCATAGGGGCTTTCGTCAAGTGCTGTTATCAGCCCGCCGATAAGCATGTCAGCGTGGGCGATACTCGATAGGTATCCCTGTACGGCCGGTCGAAGTTCTCCGCACTCGACAACCATTTTGAATCGTTCGTCCTTCCCCGCCTGAGCTATATCGGCTGCGGCGGGCGGAAGGTCGTCAAGGTCGTCTTCCGGAGCCGGCGGCAGCGTTATACTTTCCCTTGGATATTGGTCAAAGTACTTGGCGGGCGCGTAAAAGGGCAGGTGCGGCTGAAACAGTCCAACCGCTAAGAAAAACGGTTTTTCGTGTTTTTGCCCAAGAAATTCCGTAGCCCACTTTACGGTTTGGCCGTCGCCCATTTCGTAGTCGTCTTTCTGGAACGGCCCCCAGTCCCAACTGCCGTTCGGATGCTTAGGCATGTCGGAGAAATACTCCCGGTCCAGTCCAAGGCGCTTGACGTGTTCGGCCTGAGTTCCCTGGTCCATAACCAGGTCGAAATATTCATGCCACTGATCTTTGGGATTAAAGCCCTTTGGCGGGTGATGATAGATCTTGCCGCCGCCGGCCACATGGTAGCCGTTGTTTTTGAAATGCCTCGGCAGTGTCACCCAATCCGGCATCTCCTTGGCCCAAACGACGCTGTTATTATAGATGCCCGTGGTGCTCGGCCGAAGTCCCGTCATGATTGCCGTTCGACAGGGATTGCACAGCGGCGCAGGACATTGCGCATTTGTAAACAAAACGCCCCGCTTTGCCAGCCGATCGATGTTGGGCGTCTTTATATCCGAGCGTCCACCCAGGCAGGCAACCCAATCGTTCATGTCATCGACACAAAGAAAAAGAACATTTGGTCTTTTGGCATCATCTGCGCACAGCATGCGCGGCAGCGCCAGTGATGCCACACCCAGACTAAGCTGTTTAAGGAAACCACGTCGATTCATCTTGTTCATATTATGACTCTCCTACTCAAAGAAATATTCCGGATACTTCCACTGGCCCAGCTTCTTTCTTATATATTTTCCGCTGGTCATTGTGGCGTCATTTTCGGCTGTAAATCTGACAAGGATTTTCTTGTGCCGCAGGGGATCATTCGTTTCTTGTTGCCACTCGGCCAACCGTTTTTGCAAATGTATAAGTTGCCCCGCATAGCGAGTATCTTCGGCCAGGTTGTGAAACTCCCACGGATCATTCTGAAGATCATAAAGTTCGAACTCCGGAGGCTGTCGAAAAATTTTGTATGCCTCCTGGACTTGTTTTGGCGCATTTTTCAGTTCCTCGGGTGTAAAAGTCTCAGGCCTTTGCTGAACAAGATATATGTCATATACGGGGTTCTTGCGTTCCGGCAGCATGTTGTGGACGAGCTTGAAACGGCTATCCCGCACGGCACGTCCCGGATAATATGTTTCAGGCCAATGCAATGTGAATTCGGTGAATAGGTATTCACGCCATTTTTCACTCTTGTCATTAAACAAAGGCATCAAGGATCTGCCGTCCAGTTTATCCGGATGTGGTTTCGTACCTACTATTTCAAGGATTGTAGGCAGGATGTCAAGGCTGGAAACCAGACGAGATTCGACTCTGCCTTTTGGCAAATGCTCCTTCCAGCTCATTATCATCGGCACCCAGCTTCCGCCTTCACGAATTGTCTTTTTTCCCCGAGGGAAATCAGGGCCATGGTCTGAAAGATAAATTATGAGTGTGTTATCAGCTTTGCCGCAATCGGCTAATTCCTTTAGAACCATCCCCACTCCCACATCCAAACGCTGCATACAATTGTAATAACTTGCCGTTGTCTGAAGTGTTTGCTGGGTAGATACGCCAACCATAGGCAAGGTCTCAACATCCTCTGGAGCCATTACTCTGGATGGGATCCCCTCCTGCTGGTCGTGAAAAGGACGATGCGCATCCGGGAAGCTAATCCACATCAGGAACGGAGCATCCGAAGCCCGGAAAAATTCTCCCGCACTCCTGGCGAATTCCTTGACAGGGCGCTTATTGAAATTGGAACTTGGAAATGCTTTGAAGTCGAACAAGAAGGCGGATTCCGGATTGACATGGATTTTGCCGATTATCCCTGTTCGATAGCCGGCGTCTTTGAGATAAGTTGTAAGGTTGGGCGTGTCGTCTTTGTACATACGTAAACCATGTGTAGCCAGGCCGATCTGGCCGTTATTGTGAGGATACTGTCCTGTGAATATCGAGGCCCTCGATGGGCTGCAGCCTGCTTGAGCAACATACGCATGTTCAAATCTGACCCCCTTGTCTGCCAGAGCATCCAGGTTCGGGGTAGAAATGTATTTGTCAGCATAGCAGCTCAACTGCAGACCATGATCTTCTGCCACCATTAACAGTATATTCGGTTTCGATTTGCCTTTTTCACGCACATAGGATAATCGTGGGAATCCAAAGGCTAGAGCCGTACCCATTGCAGACTTCATGAATTTTCTTCTTGTCAGACCCACTGTCTATCTCCTTTTTGGCAATGCCGCTTTCCAGCCATCCTCAAGAAATCTACTAAGCTTTTTAAGAGTCGGTTTTTGTTCCTTTTTTACAGCAAGGTTTGTAAGCTCATAAGGATCTAAACGATGGTCATACAGCTCAATCTCTATCGGCTGCTTTTTCTTCACATCAATCCATTCTATATAGTGAAATTCCTCGGTGCGAACAGAGTAGCCCATAGCATCAAAACTTTTTTTATAGTACGCCGGGCGTGGAAACTGTGTGAATGCCGCTTTTTTCCAACTCCGCTTTGGATCATCAAGCAATGGGACCATTGAAGTGCCTTCTAAGCCGCTTGGTGCAGACAATCCGGCTAACTCAACCAGAGTGGGATACATGTCAACGAGTTCCACCAATTTCCTACAGACTTGCCCCTTCTTCTTTTGCGGTGCAGATATGATCAGTGGTACCCGTGCATCAAATTCATAATTACTGGTCTTACACCAGATCGTGTGCTCACCGAGGTGGAAGCCATGATCGGACCAGAGGCAGATAATAGTGTTTTGGCGCAAGCCGAATTTGTAAAGCGCATCTAACAGTTTGCCAATTTGAGCATCGGTATAACTTGCAGCCGCGTAATAACCGTGGCGAACTTCGGCTGCTTTTTCCGAAGGAACAGACCCGATGTTTGGGATGTCGGTATAACCTCGAAGTTCCTTCCAGTTGTGCAGGGCAATATCCGGTCCATCTTTTGGCCTATTTAGTGCCGGCCAATCATCGTTCTCAAAAGTCTTTCGGTTATACATGTCCCAGTATTTCTTAGGAGCAGAGCAAGGCAGGTGCGGTTTGCGAAAACCTACTGCCAGGAAGAACGCCTTATTATTTTCTGCGAGTTCTTCAATTTTTTTAACTGCTTCGCCAGCTACCTTGCCGTCAATGTATGCTTCATCCGGCACATCTGCACATTCTGCCGCGGCCTGTTTGCCGCTTTTGTCACCCGGCCTGTTTTCAGGCAGGACATACTGATCACGTTTAGTGCAGTGGTCCCAAACTGGTTCCGCCGACCAACTCGGTGGGTCTGTCGACGGTGCTCCCTGGCCGTGAAGAATCTTACCGAAACTATGGGTATAGTAGCCATGCTGCTTAAAATATTGTGGAAGTGTTACAATATCAGGATGGTGTTTGCGGAAATGCGTAGATAAATCCCAAACCTTGAGCGTATCCGGCCGCAGGCCCGTCAAAAGGCTTGCTCTTGACGGATTACATACAGCCTGCTGACAATAAGCGTTTAGAAAAACCGTTCCCTGCTTTGCAAGCTTGTCCATATTGGGTGTTACTGCAATCTTATCACCCAGGCAGCCTACGGTGCCTCGCAGGTCATCAATTGCGATAAACAAAACGTTGGGCTTTTTCGCCTTCACTGGCCATACGACAGCAGGAAACGCCTGTGACAAGGCTCCTATGCCCAATATCTTTAGAAAGCTTCGTCTTTTCATTGCCGTGGCTTCTCCTTTCTGTTCCAAGAGTACGAATCGGGATCAAAATTGTAAGCGCTCTTTGAAAGAGCGGGCGGTGCATCACTTTTCGGGAGCCATTTAGCCAACTTCTGTTTTATTAAATCAAATCTCGAATCTCCCGCCAGGTTCGTCCACTCGTGGGGGTCGTTGTCATGGTCATACAGTTCTTCTGTGCCGTCATTGTAGCGGATATACCGCCAACGTTTGGAACGGACGGTATGGTTCCCCAACCCAAGAGTAGTCACTGAAGGACGGTTCCACGGGGCTTCCGGATTTTCCAGTAGAGGAACCAGGCTGGTCCCATCAAATTTCGTATTTGTTTTAAAGCCACATAAATCAATAAGTGTCGGGTAAATATCGATCAGGTTTACAGGGTGATTACAAACCGACCCAGGCTGCGTGACTCCCGGCGCCACGATAAAGAACGGGACGTGCGTTGCTCGTTCCCAAAGTGTCTGCTTATGCCATGTCCCTTTCTCGCCCAAATGCCAGCCATGGTCGGACCAAACCACGATGATCGTGTTGTTGTGGTACGAGCTTTTCTCCAAAGCATTTAATAGAAGCCCAACCAGTGCGTCGGCAAAACTGATTGAAGCCAAATATGCCCGGACTGCTTCCTTGTATTTCCCTGTCTTCTTTACGAGTTCGAAATCGGCATGTCGAGCTTCGGCCATCTTTCTGCCGGCACCAGGGACATCGTCCAGATCATCTTTTTTAACTTCGGGCAGTTTGATGCTATCTAAAGGATATAAATCGAAATACTTCCTTGGGACATACCATGGCAGATGCGGACGATAAATTCCAGCGGCCAAAAAGAACGGTTTACCGTGTGATCTTTCAAGAAAGTCTATGGCCCATTGAACCATCTGACCATCCCCCATCTCAATATCCGGTTTGTCAAAAGGGCCCCAGTCAAATTCACGGTAGTTAGCCGGCGGTTTCTTTCCAAGTTTTACGTTTTCAATACTATTCAGTGGAAAGCCTTCGGGCCAGTGCACACCTTTCTTAGATGCGTGTTGCCCCGGAACTGGATAATCGTAGTGCCATGGGCTGTCTTGAACCTGGGGATGATAATTATCCCAAATCCCCGGTGGGTTATTACCAAGTGTATGGTGAAATATCTTCCCTCCACCTTCGACGTGGTAGCCGCTCTTTCGAAAGCGCTCCGGCATTGTCACAACATTAGGCAGCGCAGGCCGCCACCATTGTCCATTGTTGTATATGCCGGTCGTGGATGGCCGCAGACCGGTCATTATCGCTGTTCGTGACGGATTGCAAACAGTCGATGGACTGTGGGCATTGGTAAAGGTGACACCTATTCTGGCAAGACGGTCGAAATTGGGCGTGTGAACTTTCCCGGCGTAGCCGCCCAGCTCCGCAGTCCAGTCGTTCATATCATCGACCGCAATGAATACAACATTCTTTTTGCCTGTTGTTTCTTTGGCCGAAAATGCAAGCTCGGGCAAAGCCGTAGTTGTTATGCTACCTGCAAGAATACTCAGAAACTGGCGTCTGTTCAGGTATTCCATTTCGTAATCCTCTCGCGTCGAAGCGATACCAATCGATTTCTTTTTTCATTATAGCTTATTCAGCCGGGATTTCCCAGGTCTCAGGTGGTTTCCAACCTTCTGGTGTAGTGAGAGACACCGGCTTTATGGCAGGCTGCCACTCACGAAACGTCTTAATCTTCTTGAGCATATTCTTTACAACGCCAGGATACTCTCCAGCCACATTCTCTTGCTCATACGGGTCCTTACTGATACGGAATAGAGATATTTCTGCCTTATCGTAAGCATCAGCCGCCTTAAGCATATCAGGTCCCACCCGAACAAGCTTCCATTCATTGGTATTTAAGGCGCTGCACTCGAACTTGATTTCCGAACCGAGTTTATCCTGTTTAATTCCCTTGCTCTGAAAATACGAATGAAATTCCCATTCTCGATGCGTGACCCCTCCTCGCAGAATGTCAAACACATCCTCCCCATCAAGTGGTTTTCCTGCATGTTTTCTGACTCCGACTATTCGTTGCAATGTGGGGAATACGTCAATATATGACATTGGAACCGTTACTTTACGTCCGCCTTTCAAACCACGAGGCCACCGAATTGCAGCGGGCACACGTATGCCGCCCTCGTACACCGAATGCTTTCCGTCACGCAGCGGCAGATTGCTCGAGCCTGCCTGGACGGCTCCACCATTATCGCTGAAAAACAAAACCAGCGTATCCTGGGCAATTCCCTTGTTGTCCAGCGTTTGAAGTATTCTGCCGATTTCATCGTCCATGCACGCTACCATGGCGGCTTTTTCACGCCTCTTTTTATTGGTAATGTGTTCGTAGCGCTCCATATAGCTTTCCAGGACTTGGTTCGGCGTATGAATCGCATTAAAGGGAACATAGAGGAAAAATGGTTCTCCCTTAGGACTTTCTTCGATGAATTTTGCCGCTTCTTTACCAAGAAGTTGCGTGCTGTAGCCCTCATCATAGCTTAGTTCGAATTGCCGATGCCAGTCAAGCGCCCCCAATCGCTTATGAGAGAGATAATCAATTGAGCCGCAATAGTGTCCGTAGAAGTGTGTGAATCCCTGGCTTAGGGGATGGTATTTGCGCGAGCAACAACCGAGGTGCCATTTACCAAATACCCCTCTGCGTTTGTAACCTGCCTTGGCAAGCATTTCAGGCAGCAGCTCTTCTTCGACCGGTAGTCCTTGGCTACCCCACGCCTTTATCGTCGTCCACTGCAGGCCGAACCGGATCGGATAACGGCCTGTCATCAGGCCTGCCCGCGTCGGGGAACAGACCGGACACGCATAAAACCTGTCCAGTTCGACACCGTCACTTGCTATGCTATCAATATACGGGGTCTCGAAATCGGCTCCGTGATAACCCACATCTTTCCAGCCCTGGTCATCCGAAATAATTATCACTATGTTTGGCTTGTCTATAGACCTCCGACCGGATAATTGCTCGGAGGCACTGGCGCACCCAGGCAGCGCAAGCGACACCGCCCCTAGACCTATTCCCTTCAAAAAATCGCGTCGCGTGTAATTACATGTACTCATAGTTTGTTTCACCTCGTTAGTTTCAAATTGTTTTTCGTACTTTATTTATACTGCTCTCGATTGAAAATTTCGTTCATGTCGTCAAGGGCAATGAACAGAACATTAAGCACTGATAATTGGAGAAAGTCGCGTCTATTCATATTCTCTCTTTTTCCTGCACACTCCAAATCGGTAATATCTATCTGCTGTCTTTACCATCTGTCAGCCATTCCAGCGAAAATCGTGCAAACACTATTTCACCATATCTCGTCTCCCCTCCTTCGTACAAACAGCCAATATCACCATCGGGCAGTACCGCCAGACAGGAATAAGCGGATGGACCATCATGAAGAAGTTTCGAGACCGGCCATGTCCTGCCTTCATCATAACTCAGGCGGACCGTCATATTGACCCTATTGGTTGCGCTGGCGGGATTGGAGAAGAGCAACCTGTTTTTTCCATTGTTGGAAGCGAGCGTGTACCTTAGAAAACTAGCCTGGCACACTGGTTCGATAAGCGTTTGGTCGAGCTTGAACTTAGACCACGTCTCACCTCCATCCTTGCTCGTGGCAATTCCTCGTTTTCCCTGGCTGTTTCTCTGCATACGCATGTTCAGCATAAGCCTGCCGTCAGCCAGTTCCACGACCTGGCATTCATTACATCCTCCATATACTGAACCACCTAATTGCCAGCGTTTGCCGTGGTCGTCACTATAGATAATATGTGAAGCATGGCCGTTCTTGTCCGTGTGATCACAGGGGATAACCAGGCGCCCCTTGTGAGAGCCCTGTCGAAGCTGAATACCTACACCAGGACCTGTTGCGTACCACCACCAGTTCTTTTTTTTGGTCGTTGCCGTTATCTCGATTGGTTCCGACCAAGTACGGCCGTCGTTCTCCGAGGAACACACATACACACGACGTGTGTCCTTTGCGGTACCGTTATGGAGTTTCTTGCCGCTGTCCGTACTGTCGTTCCATGTCAAGAGCAGCCAAATGATACCGGTATCTCGGTCTTGAACGGGACACGGATTTCCGCAAACATTTCTCCCCTGGTCCCAGACCACCTGCTTGGGCGTCCAAGTTCTGCCGCCATCTTCCGAACGCCGTACCAACAGGTCGATGTCGCTGCTGTCTCCACCTTCTCTGCCTTCGCAGAAAGCCAGCAACGTACCTGCTTGCGTGGTAAGTAACGCCGGGATCCGGTAGTTGTTATAGCCACCCTGGCCCTGAACAAAGAGGGCTTTCTGCATCAATGGTCCGGCAAACGCGCCACCGCTCAGCAACACAAAGAGCACTGTAGTCGCAGTTCTGAGCTTATCACAGCAAATACTCTCCGGTTTCATGTTTCATTCCTTTCTGTGCACTCAACAAACAATTTCAGGTTTTTTTTCATTTTCACTTCATATTTCTCCAAAATGGGGGCAAGATCGGTCCCTTGGTTGTCATTTGAGTTTATCCAGTTTGGACAAGGGAATGCGTGCCATCTCGATGTCCTCTTTGTTAACGGAATAAATCACCCAGAGATTGCCTTCAACAATTTTTGAATGTGGATAGGCATATCCAACAGATTTGGATCTGCCCTCGTAGCGCCGCTCTGGCGCCAGGAATCTGATCACTGCCATGCGGTCGAAGTTCAGGCCGTCCTTTGACAAGGATATGGCCAGGAGGGAACGTCCACCCTTTTTGGTCGCGAGTGGCAGGACATTGTTAATAACATACACCTGTCCATCAGGAAGTTTACCTGCATTGGATCGGGCACAAGCATCAGGGAAAGTGGTCCGCGTCGGCGTAGTCCAGCTTTTTCCATCATCAAAAGAGAAGGCGACATAGTTTCTCCGGCTCTTCGACGCCTCCTCCTCGCGCAGGGTCCGGGCATGCTTGCTACCGCTGTCGCGGTAGAGTTTGACCCATGTGCCGTCGGCCGATTGCCAAGCTGGAGCCGGTTCAGCCATTCCGTGTTCATCATCGGAATCAGGGTGTGTCTTCATTCCGAAATCGAGCTGCGGCTCTTGACCGGGCTGCCGGAAATAGTCGTTGAGCTTGGCAACAATCGCCGGATTTCCGGCAGGATAAGCTGGGAAACCTCGCACCGGTTTGGGCACTTGCGGAAGCAGCCAGAAGATCTCGCCCATCGTCCCGTCCGGATCGACGGAGCGGGCAAGGCGGCCAATCTTGATGCGCGGTTTCATTTTCTTAGCGTCCGCTCTCTGCCAGTCGGCCACATCGGTCACCGCATACAGCACGTCGTCCACCATGGCAAAACCATAGGAGGTCTGGAACCGTGTGGCCTCATACGGTGCGGATGCGGGGACGTTCTCGGCCAACGGCGGAAAGAGCTGTTCCACCGGAGACCAGGTTTTTCCTCTGTCAGTTGAGCGGCAGAACACGCCGTGCTGACCAGAGGCGTTTTCATCCTTCGCGTGGGTATCCCAGTTGGCGAAAAGCACCCCTTTGAAATACGTCACATACGGGTGATGGTTCCATGTTCCCCTTTCCGGCGTGGCTTCCAGCAGCGTGACCGTTTTCACGTTTTCGAGGAAATTGTAGCGGAAATTCATCGCGTCACAACCGGCTGTCCATTCGACGACAGGGATTTTTCTTCCTGCATGTGCCGCCGGGCCATATCCCTTCTTTCTGTGCTCGTTGTCTTGGCACATTCCAGGTTGGACAAACATGAGCAATGTCAGGAAGCATCCTGCCGCCCTGACGCTTGTTGGGCATGACTGCTCTTGGTCGTCTTTTCGCAATCTCAACCTCTCTTTCATTCTGCTGATCCCGAACTAGCGTGTGTCCATCAGACTATACGATGCGCATGCTGGGTGGATCCTGTTTGAGAACCCGATGTTTGTCATGTGTTCGGCTTTTATGCAGGGGCGGTCGGCTATATGCTGAGGTCACCCCGGTTAACTTGGTTCTCTCCCGCCAGTCCGGCGGCTTTCTTTATGGCTTCGAGTTCAGTCCGAAGATGTTTCTGGAACAAGATGATATCCGCGCTGTGGATGAGCAGGTTGGCGCCAAGCTTGAGTAAACGCACCTGCTGCTCAATTTCTCCCCAGAAGTGAATGCCCGCGCCGACGTTGGCGGCACGTGCCTTGCGGAAGATTGTTTCGCAGGCGCTCAAGAACTTCGGATGCTCCCACTGCTCAGGCACACCGAGACTGCACGAAAGATCGTGCGGTCCTATGAGCACGGCATCGAGGTCAGGCACTGCAAGAATTTCATTCAGCGCCTCGATGGCGGGAACGCTCTCGATATTGACGATGAGCAGGCGGTTCTTCGCGCCATCGTCCATGTAGGACTTCAGTTCCGGCTCAACCTTGGCACCCTCGAGCATTTGCCGGAGCTTCTGCCCCTTAATGGGTCGCAATTTCACCGCGCCGCGCAGGACCTGCACCTGCTCCACCGTTTCCACGTAAGGCGCGATGACGCCCGCGGCGCCGCCATCAAGCACCATTGTGGCCGCATAAGGATCCGGCGCCGGTATGCGCACCAGCGGCGGCAGTCCGAGCGCAGCGTAGGTCTGGCACATCCAGCTCAGCTCCGCGCGATCCAGCGCGATGTGCTCGGTGTCAATGAACACAAAGTCCAGCCCGCAGTCGCGCACCACATCGGGCCAGCGCGGCGAGGGTGAGACAATCAGCGTGCCGAAGACCGTTTCCCCGGCGATCATACGCTGGCGAAGAGTCGCTGGAGTCATGGCGCAATCCTTAATTTGCCGAAGTGGATGTGCGTGCGGGGGCGTTCGGCAGTGCCGCTGTCCCACACGGCGCGGAAGTCGCCGGGCCTCACCTCGATAAGCGTGGGATACGAGTTCTTGATGCCGGCGTCAAAGAAGGTCTTTTCTTCGCTCCATTTTCCGCCGACTGGCTTGATCTTATAACGCAGGGACGTCCTGCCGCCATTGGGGAATCCCGGCGCGATTTCGCGCTGGGCGGGCCCGTCGTTATAGACATAGATGTGCGTGCCATTCTCCGCGCGGCCAAAGAAACCCTTCGACTTCGCATTGTGCAGCGCAGGTTCAGGCTGCGCGGGGGCCCATGTGTGGCCGCCGTCCCGGCTCACGCTGGAATAGGCCCGCGGCGGATCGGTGGTGAGGCTTGTGTCCTCGTAGTTGGCGGTGCGCATCACGATCTTCAGTTCGCCCGGCGAGTCCCCAGGGGCGATGTTGCCTTCGTGAAGGAAGACTCTGCCGCTTTCCGGCTGCGGGATGAACGCCTCAAGATTCCACTCCAGCAGGCTTGTGCTGCTCAGGACGAAATGTTCGCGCGAACCAAGCGGATCCTTCTGCAGAGAATTTCGGTGCGCGGGCAGCAGAAAGCGCCGCTGGCCCCGGATCTCCGTCGGCTGGACGCCCGCGTTTAGGATAAGCGTCCCCGCGTAGTGCATGGCCAACTCCACAGGCGTCCACGAGTAGCCGCCGTCTGCGGTGAAGGCGCCGACGAGCTGCGAATCCTCGCTGTTCTTATAAACGATGGGGCAGCGCATGGCGAAACACCAAAGCACGTCTTGGTCCGCCGGCTTGAACAGAACCGGGTTGGCGTAGGCGAACTGGATCGCGCCCTGCCGCCGGTTGTGGTCGAAGATGGCCACCGGCTCCCCCCAAGTATCGCCGTCGTCCTTGGAAACGCTTGCGAAGATATCGCCCATGTCCTTTTTGCCGTTGGTCATCGCACCGAACGCCACAACCAGATGCTTCCGCTCCCACTGCGCGATGAAGGGCTGCCACAGTCGCCACGCGTCCGGGTGCGATTCGACGCGCCGGACGACCCGGATATCGGTGACGTCACCTTTATAACCCCCCCCTCCCTGGACAAAAAGAGTTTTTTGGCTCAATGGTTTAGCGGAGGCGTATGGACTAAGCAAAATCATCAGCATTACAGCCATAGTTCTGAATTTCCACCGATACATCTTTTCCAACTTCATTTTTTAATCCCTTCTATTTCGGTATTGCACTAACAGCATCAGGTCTTTTCAAGTGTATGGATGGTCAGTCCCGCAATAGATTTTCTCGAATCTGAAAATATTGCACTTGCAAAATAACCACAAAGGCAGCAAACGGTTATCCCCACAAGTGCATAAAGCAAAAAATGGATATTTGTATACTGCTCTACAAAAAACACTCCGGCCGCTCCCGCCAGAGCTCCAATAATCGCCCCCGGCCCATTTGCTC
>CAYNKI010000029.1:21019-22202 GCA_964397675.1 uncultured Pirellulales bacterium | reverse complement strand
GAGCGGTTGGGAGTAGAAATAGTCTTTGTTGGCTTGCAGGGCATTCACCCGCCTCCTGAAGTCGCGCCGGATTATCAAAAAGTTGTCGGTGCCGTTCAAAAGAAACAGGCACTTATCCTTAATGCACACGCAGAGCGAAACAAGAGTTTGAGCACACTCGTAGGTTCGGTCGAGGAGGCTAACAGACTTTATTCACTTACCGAGAAGCAACAGCAAGCTAAGGACACGAACGATACCGAGAAAATGCGAAAGCTGGCAAATGATTTGGACCAGGCTTTTGCACAAGCCAAGGGTGATATTTTCTCGACATTAAGAGAAGCACAAAGTTATGCCTTTGAAAAGGCGACACTTGCTCGTGCTACTGGCCAGCGCTTTGCAAGTCAGCTCAAGGCATACAGATCCGCTGAAGAAATTTACATGCGTGAGCAGAGATTAATGGTTTTCGAAGAAGGCCTCGAGAATATTCGAAAATTTATTGTAGTGGCCGATCCAAATGATAAGCAGGTCTTCATTATCGATTTGCAGGAAAAACTAACCCCAAGTTTATATGAATTAGAAGGCCTCCAGGAGAGCAAAGAGAAATGAAAAGTATAGCTATTAGCATCTTTGTCGTATTGATAGTTGCCGTTTTGGGTCTATATCTTGTATCATTCCAGGTAAGAGAAATCGAATCTGCTCTGGTAACAACCTTTGGTAAGCCTACCCGTGAAATCACCGAGCCAGGCTGGTATTTCAAATGGCCGGCCCCCATCCAGCGGGTTGATAAATTTGACTCCCGGATGAGAGTCTTTGAAGCTGATCTCGGCGAGACTACCACCAAAGGAGCAGTGCCTATTATTGTAAACACATACATCGTTTGGAAAATTGGCCAGCCTCTGGCATTTTTTAATGCCAACGAGCGGGGAAGCGTTAGAGAAGCTGACCGTAAGTTACTCAGCCAGATTAGCGATACCCAGAACAGAATAATTGGTCGGCATACTTTCGGTGAGTTTGTAAATAGTGATCCGACCAAAATAAAGTTTCCAGAAATCGAGCAAGAAATGCTTACCGACATTCAACAGTCTGTTTCGGCCGCAAGTTATGGCGTCGACATCATGACCCTTGGTATAAAGCAGCTCAAAATTAGTGAGGATGTAAGTAAAGATGTCTTTGAACGAATGAAGGCCGAAAGAAACCGCAGGAC
>CAYNKI010000029.1:1633-20919 GCA_964397675.1 uncultured Pirellulales bacterium | reverse complement strand
GACCCTTTCAAATTGTTAAAACAAATGCCGGAAATTAAGATTAAAGAGCCGAACGGAATAGAAAAATAACTCTGATCGGTTGGAATCATTAATACTATGGCAGAGCAAGATCAGGAAAATAAAGATACGCAATACGCAGTGCGCAATACGCAATACGAAACCGAGCTTGATGCTGCCGGTAAGTCATTGTCCGAGGCGTTGAGAATCAGCTTTGTTATTCTGAAAGTGATTATGGCCGGGCTGGTTTTTATTTTTCTGATTTCAGGCTTTAGAACGGTCAGTTCAGATGAGCAGGCACTTGTCTTGCGATTTGGAAGGATTCGGGGCGTGGGTGAAGACAGAGTCCTTGGCCCAGGCCTGCATTGGGTGTTCCCATATCCAATAGATGAAATTGTAAGAATCCCGGTACAGAAAAAGGTGAATCTGCCCATAAACTCCTTCTGGTATTCTCAGACAGCTCGTGATGTGCTTGGCGAGGGGCCAAAAAAGAGACAATCTACGCGAGACAAGCTTAATCCTGTGACGGATGGCTACTGCATTACCCGAAGTGAGAAACAAGACCAGGATATGGCTGGCCTGACCGGCAGCGACTACAACATTGTCCATTGTAAATGGCAGCTAACCTACCAAATCGACGACCCTCAACTCTTCTTTGCAAATGTTTATGTAGATTTAGAAGGCATAGAGACAGGGCAGAACTACGCTGATGTTATATCTGAAAATATAACACCACTTCTGAAATATATGTTCGCTGATGCTGTGGTGACGGCCGTTGTCAATTATACTATTGACGGTGTATTGTTCGAGCAAGTTGCAAGAGTGACGGAACACGTTAAAAAACTATTGCAGGACAAGCTCGACCAAATAGAAAGTGGTATAAAAGTCTTATCGGTGCAGCTAACAGATAAAATCTGGCCTCAGCAGGTTGACGAGGCCTTCCTGGCCTCTATTAAGGCCAGTCAAGATAGTGGAAAAGCGATAAGCGAAGCGAGGACTTACACCGAAAATACTCTTAGTGAGGCTGCCGGCCCAGTCGCAATGGATCTGTACAAGGCTTTACATAATGAAGCTATCAGCAAGAAGGAAAAAGAGCTTTTATGGTTTCAGTTAGCTGGTTCCGCTCAGGAAAAAATCGCTAAAGCGCGTGCATATAGAACTGAAGTTGCAGAATCTGCTAAGGCCAATGCCGACTATTTGCTTGAAATATTGCCTGAGTTTCGCAAACGTCCGGAGCTCGTTACTCAGGAAATATATCAGGATGCCATAGAGCAGGTGCTTGGCAATGCGGATGAAAAATTTATCATTCAACCCAACGAAGGCGGAAAAAGCACTGAATATTGGATTCAGTTAAACAGAGACCCGAAATTAAAACCGAGAACCGAAAAAGAGGAATGAACAGCATGAAGTGTATATACGCGATACGCAATACGCAATACGAGATACGAACTAATGGCTCATGAACATTTACATTTCAAAGAGGATATAGCTGCCGAACACACTCATGGCAAGCAGATTCGTGTAAGTATGGCCTTATTAGGGACATTGGCCGGCGGAATGCTCCTGATAAATAGTGGCATCGCCAGGATTGTCTATGGCCGAACTAGTTTTAACGCCGAGTTTCTGGCAATGGCTGGTGCTGTGCTACTCGGTGCGCCCATTGTCCTGCACGCAATAAAGATCCTCATAAAAAGAGAGGCACACATGGATGTATTAGTTGCTCTGGCGATAAGCGCAGCCTTTGCCACGGGAAAATATACCGCAGCAGGTATTGTGGCATTTTTTATGCTTTTAAGTGAGCTTATCGAATCCCGCACCGCACTCGGTGCTCGTGCCTCGATTGAAACATTGATAAAGCTGACACCGACGAAGGCAACTCTCATCGAGAGTGACGGCAGTGAGAAGGAAGTAAAAGTCAGCAGCTTGAAGCCCGGCGTTTGTATCCGTGTTCGGCCGGGCGATAACATCCCTGCTGATGGCGATGTTATAAAAGGGCTTAGCTCCATCAATGAAGCGACCATAACAGGTGAATCTCTGCCCGTTGATAAAGTGCCCGGAATGCAAGTCTTTGCCGGCACAAACAACATCACCGGCGCATTGGACATCACCGTAACCAAAGCCGGCAAAGATACTACTCTGGGCAAAGTTCAGTCTTTAATAATACAGGCTGAACAAACAAAAATTCCAATTATGCGGATAATTGACCGTTATGTAAGATGGTATACGCCTACGATTTTGATGATTGCGGGAATAGTTTTGTTTTTTACCAACGATATCAACAGAGCCATCACTATACTCGTCATTTCTTGCCCATGTGCGTTGATTTTAGCTACCCCGACGGCTATGGTGGCGGCAATCTCAGCTTCAGCCCGTTTGGGTATACTAATAAAGAACGTTGCTGACCTTGAGATTGCCGGAAAGATGACCGCCTTGGTCTTTGACAAGACCGGCACGGTAACGACGGGTCGGCTGTATGTGACGAAACTAACTCCTGCTGAAAATGTCGAGCCTGCAGAATTATTAAATGTGGCTGCTTCTGCTGAGCAGATGAGCAAACATCCTGCCGCCAGAGCACTGACGGAGGTGGCGAAGGAAGCACAGCTTGTGTTAGCGGCGACAGATAACTTCCAGGAGACCCCTGGCAAAGGAGTAATCGCTCTGGTCAATTCAGCCAAGATCACGGTGGGAAGAGATACCTTCCTGAAAGAGAATAATGTGGACATAACTAATGTCCCTGACCCAAGCCTTCATGAGGAGCAGGGCTTTAGTACGCTTTATGTGGCCAAGGATGGTAAGTGCATAGGCTGGATTGGTCTACAAGATAAGACTCGACCGGAAGCAAGCCAGGCAGTCAAGGAGCTTCTTGATATTGGTGTAAAGAGGATGACAATGCTTACCGGCGACAGAGATGAGGTCGCCAATCGTGTTGCTGCGGAGCTGGGCTGCACCGATGTAAAGGCACAGTGCCTACCCACCGATAAACTGGCCATTGTTGAGCAAATTAAGAATGATGGGCACACCGTGGCCGTAGTGGGTGATGGTATAAACGATGCGCCCGCCTTGGCAGCGGGTGATTTGGGTATTGCGATGGGTGCTGCCGGCAGCGATGTGGCGATAAATTCCGCATCCATCGCGCTTATGAGTGATGATTTGAAAAGGCTGCCTTTCCTGGTACGGCTTTCACGAAAAACCAGAGCTGTCATACTGCAGAACCTTTCTTTTGGAATTATGTTCATCATCCTCGGCGTCGCTGCGGCATCGGCTGCATGGTTATCAGCAGTTTACGCAGCATTGTTCCATTTTCTTGGTACATTGATTGTTGTTTTTAATAGTGCTCGACTTGTCCGCTATGGCGAAGAGCTTCATCTCGAACCATAAAGAAGGTAAATATTAAAATTCAAAAATAAAAACTGTGGAATCGCCGCAAAGCGGCGATGACCTCCTTAATTTTACATTTTGCACTTTAATTTTTAATTTGCCTATGGAATACGCTATTGAAACTTTCTCTTTAACCAAGGTTTTTTCTGACTGGTGGGGTCGGGACAAGGTTATTGCAGTTGACGAGCTGAACTTGCACGTTCGTTATAACGAGGTCTTCGGCCTGTTAGGTCCCAACGGTTCAGGCAAAACGACTACACTGAAATTGCTGCTGGGTTTACTTTATCCGACGAAGGGAACGGCTGTTGTTCTCGGAGGGGACGGCGCGAATCCTAAAATCAACGCCAGGATTGGTTTTTTGCCAGAGGAGTCCTATCTGTATAGATATTTAAACGCCCGTGAAACATTGGATTTCTACGGCAGATTATTTGGCCTGCCTGCAAAAGTGCGGAAAATGCGTATAGAAGCCTTGCTTGACATGGTCGGACTAAAGGCTGTCGCTAATCGACCCGTGGGGACCTTTTCGAAAGGAATGGCACGCAGAATTGGCCTGGCACAGGCACTAATAAATGATCCAGACCTGTTGATATTGGATGAAGCGACCACCGGACTCGACCCTATCGGGACAAGGCAGATAAAGGATTTAATCCTAAAGCTTGCCAAACGTGGCAAAACAATTTTGCTTTGCAGTCACCTACTCGCCGATGTCGAGGATGTTTGCGATAGGATTGCAATTCTTTACGGTGGTCGAATTCAAGCTGAAGGCGAAGTCAAAGACCTTTTGCTGCAAACACATAAAAAGCAAATCACTACCGGCGCCATAAGCGAGGCTGCTATGGAAAGTATAAAGCAGCTCATACAAGGCGAGAATGCGCAGTATGAAGTGACTTCTCCAATGGACAAGCTCGAAACATTTTTCATCAAAACCGTTGCAACCGCCCAAGAGCAATATCAGCCCACAAGTGGTGCAGTCAGTACTACACGAATCGGCGATTTTCTTACTGCCCAGCATGTCGAAGAAAATATACTCGATAAACTTACCTCTGGCCCGGTACCAGAGAAGATATCCCTAAAATCTCCAACAACAAAGCAGGTCGTGCCAACTGAAATTTACGAATCTAAACCTGATGAGCAGTTGTTGCGCAATCTAACCGAACCGTCTGAACCAGCCCAGACCAAACCAGTCGATCGAGATGAAAAAGTGAAAACAGAGTCGGTGCAGCATATAACACCTGAGCACGAACAAGACAAAAAAAGCATTTTAGACCAGCTTACAGGTCGCTCTAAAGCTCACGACGAGGATAGTGAGCAAATCAAGGAGGATAAATCCCAAGCGGGAGACGATGGCGATGCGTAGTATATGGGCCGTTGCTACAAATACGATAAAGCAGGCCTTGCGGATGAAAATCGCTGCAGCCTTCATCATTCTGCTGTTAATTCTGCTTCCTGTTATGGGTGCATCAATGACAGGTGACGGCACGTTGAAAGGCAGGCTGCAGACCTTTGTAACCTATGGTCTTTCGCTAACCAGTATATTGCTTTGCTTGCTTACCATTGTGGTTTCAGTCTATTCGCTTACCAGTGATATAAAACAAAAACAGATATATACTGTTATCACAAAGCCCATTCGCCGTTTTCAGTTTCTTTTAGGCAAATTGATTGGCGTAGTATTGTTGGATGGGGCTTTGCTCGTTCTTTTTTCAGCCATAATATATGGCATAACTATTTATATGCCTAAATTTCAAAATGCAACCGAAGCAAAGCTGGTACAGGTAAATAACGAGTTTTATACGGCCCGAGCCAGCATAACTCCACCTGAAGTGGATGTTTCTGAGGAAGTCAACAATAAGCTCAAGGAGCTTGACGAGCTTGAAAGAAGCGGTCAGTTAGACTTGGAACAAGTATTTAAGGGTCTAACGCACGAACAAATCATTGCTGAGCTAACCACCCGGAAAAAACTGGAGAAACGGGCTGTTTCGGTTGGTCGCACATTGATTTGGGAATTCCAAAATGTTAAGCCTCTTGATCCAAATGAGAGTTTGTTTATAAAATTCAAGTACGACGTATCAGTTACCCCTGCCGATTCACAAGTCTATGGACAATGGTTCGTAGGAGACTATAGGCAGATTAAATATGGTACGGAAACTGAAGTCCCTATCTATAGGACGCCTCTACGCAAATATTCCGTTCGCACATTTCATGAGATTGAAGTCCCAGCCGATGCTGTAACGGAAGATGGCTATTTGGCTGTTTGGTTCTTCAATGATCCTCGGTACAACAACACGGTTATTATCTTCCCGCTTGAGGACGGTCTCGAAGTGCTTTATAAAGCGGATACATTTAGTGCCAATTTTATAAGGGCTGTTCTTTTGATTTTTTTCCGTTTGATTTTCTTGGCTTGTTTAGGCGTATTAGCTTCAAGCTTCCTCTCGTTTCCTGTAGCCATACTGTTTTGTTTGGTGATATTCTTTACCGCCACTTTTGGCGGTTTCGTTCTCGAATCATTTGATTCTCTTAGTAAAAATATAAGCAGCCTGTATACTTATACTATCAGGCCTGTCATTCAACTTTTACCACAATTTGATAAATTTAATCCCACAAAGTTTTTGGTGCCAGCCCGATTATTGAGCTGGTCTTTATTGGCTAAAGCCGCTGGCCTTATGGTTTGCATAAAAGCGTCTTTACTGTTGCTTATCGGATTACTGATTTTCAGTTTCAAGGAAATTGCAAAGGTGATAGTCTAAAGGAAGTTAAAAACGCAAAGCGAAAAGTGTAAAACCATAACTAAAAACTTAAAATCAAATTAAAAAAAAGAAGAACGAGCTTTGAATTTTAAGTTATGGTTTTTGATTTTTAGTTTTTAGCTTTCAGTTTTTATTCCGGTTATGCGTTTGCGTGACTCAATAATCTGTTCTATTTGCATTGTTCTTGCAATTGTTTTGCTTATTATTGCTGGTTTGAGCTTGGATTATATAAATTCTCAGCGGCAGCAAATGAAGCTTATTATTAATGAGCCGCTAAAGAATGCACCGCCTTCGCTGGTATTTGCAACTGTTGCAATGGGGGCTTTCCGTGGCCTGGTAGTTGACATCTTATGGATGCGGGCAGACAAACTCAAGGAAGAGGGACAATTCTTCGATGCAAAACAGCTCGCAGAGTGGATAACTACTTTGCAGCCTCGTTTTGCATCGGTTTGGGAGTTTCACGCCTGGAACATGGCCTATAACATTTCCGTGGCAATACCCGCTATCCAGCCTGACCAGCGGTGGCGCTGGGTCAAAAATGGCTACGAGCTGCTGCGAGACCAAGGTATTCCGCTAAATCCCAAGAGCATCGAGCTTTATCGTGAGCTTGCCAGGATATTCCAGCATAAAATAGGCAGCGTATCGGATGACGCACACAAATATTACAAGCTGCAATTAGCTCTGGCTATGGAACCGTTGCTCGGCCCGGCAGATAACGAATATTTCCAGGCTTTGGCTAAAGCCCCAAATAAGTGGCAGCAGATTATGAAAGATGCAAATGTAGCTGACTTGGTTACAGCCTTGAAATCGGCTGACAACACATTTGCTAATGCCGATGCGGAAAAGTTTGTGAACAATTACATATCCTTAAGACAAAATCCTGACAGGTTCAATCCCGCTGCATTTGAGACGATAGACAATTTTAGGGGCAAAACAGCCCTCGAAAAGTTCGATGTTTTTGCCAAGGCTTATCACTTACGAAATACATGGAAGCTTGACCCTGTTTTAATGCACGAGTTGAACAAAACTTATGGCCCTATTGATTTCACTGATCCCAACAAACGCCTTCCTTTGGATTGGCGCCATCCTGATAATCATGCAATTTACTGGGGCGTAAAAGGTCTGCAAGAAATTGCTAAAGGCAGGGATCGAGAAATCACTATAACAGAAATCAATACGGACCGAATCGTCGGACATAGTTTGCAAAACCTCTTCCGCTACGGAAAGATATTTATGTATGATGTACCGGTCGAAATATCGGAGGATTCTTCTTCACCACCTGAGTATAGAACCATAAGGGAAATATTCCTGCGGCCGGATTTAAGAATGTTTGAGCCATACCACCAGTCGATGCTGGCGATACTTGAAAAATATAAAGTCCTCGGCGAAGGAGGTTCTTTAAAATCGCTCCAGGACGGCCATCGGAATATGCTCATAAACGCCATGTTTTTATTCTATCAATCAGGTCATACAGCTCAAGCACAAAAAATTTATAATCAATTGAGAAAACTTTATCCGCTTAAGGAATTTGAAGTGTCGCTGGTCGTTTTTGCCAGGAAACGTTTCCTTGAAGAGCTTAAGAGCCTCGATGTATTTAACGCCACAGAGCAGATAGGAGCACTGCTTAAGGAAAGCTACTTTAGATATGCGCTGCGGGACGATGATGCAGCAACCGGCAGAGAAAAACTGGCAGAAGAAGTTTGGCAGATTTACCGTAAAGAATTCCCCGACGAACATAGGATTGACTTACCTGAATTTCGAATGTTACGATATCTTGCACTTATAGGTTTCCTTACTGACGACCAGTATCCGCCTAACTTGAGACAGAATTTACTCGGCCGGATAAAAATTGAAAGGTCTGATCTTTATAAACAATTAGAGTACCAGGAAGAAGAATTGAGAAAACAAGCTGAAAAGTCAAAATGACAGCCCTACCCAGCTTTAGTTATGCACGATACAATCTCGCAACAATTAACACGTTCGCAAAGAAAGGCTGTTTTTCATATAGAGGGGCCTTTGCTTGTTCTGGCAGGCCCCGGCAGCGGCAAAACACGCGTCATTACATATCGAATCGCTGCACTTATAGATTCAGGAATCAAGCCATATAGTATTTGCGCAATAACCTTCACCAACAAATCAGCAGATGAAATGCGCCAGAGAGCAATTGCTCTTGGTGCTTCTGCCGGTGCACATATTAGTACCTTCCACTCTTTATGCGTTAGGATACTTCGTCAGTACGCCGATAAGGCAGGCATAAAGGCCAACTTTAGTGTCTATGATAAGTCTGACCAGAGCAAGTGCATCAAGCAGGCAGTCAAGGATTGTGAGCTTGACACTACTAACTTTCCACCAGCCCGAATGCTTGAAGCGATATCCACCCTGAAAGATAAGCTGATAGATGTTGATTATTTCAAAGCCCAGGCCGACGATTTTTTTACCGAACAATTAGCTAAAATATATGCCCGCTACCAGAACATCTTGACAGAGCGAAACGGCCTGGATTTTGATGACTTATTGATGAAGACGGCCTTTATACTTGAGGGCTGGCCAGAGGTTTGTCGTGAGCTTGGAGAACGCTTCAAATTTCTGCTCATTGATGAATATCAGGATACCAATCACGCTCAGTATAGAATCGCTAAAGCTCTCGTTTCAAGACACAATAATATTTGTGCAACCGGCGATCCTGACCAGTCCATCTACCGCTGGCGAGGAGCTGACATCCGCAATATATTGGCCTTTGAAAATGACTGGCCCGATGCCACCATTGTCAAACTTGAGGAAAATTTTCGCAGCACTGCCGATATTCTCGAAATTGCAGATAATTTGATTACCTTCAACAAAAATCGAAAAGAGAAAAAGCTTGTCCCCACAAAGCCTCACGCTAAGGATGTTGTCGTAGCAACCTTCGAGGACGAGACCGAAGAAGCCCAGGCTGTTGCCCAGCAGGTAAAAGAGCTGAATGATGAAGGGATACCTCTCAAAGACATGGCCGTCTTTTACCGTGTTAATGCTATGAGCCGTGTACTTGAAGAGGCGTTTATCAGGAATAAAATATCATACCAGATTGTCCGCGGCTTGGAATTCTACAACAGAAAAGAAATCCGTGACCTGCTTGCTTATTTGAAAATCCTTGTCAACCCTAATGATGAAATTGCACTATTACGGATTATCAACACGCCGACTCGCGGTATTGGAAAAACCACTATTGATAGAGTCCGTGCCTATGCTGCTCATAATAATATTACTTTTTTCAAGGCCTTAAAACGCGCAGAGCATATTGATTCTCTTTCAAAAGCGCCCAAAGCTAAACTTGCTACATTTGTAAATATGCTGGAACAGTTCAAAGAAGGTATATCCAGTAAGGTGGCGCCGCTTGCAGAGCGTGTGTTTATCGAATCGGGTCTGTCCGAGTCCCTCCGCTCTGCAGGCGAGCAAAACGCACTTGAAAATGTTAACGAGCTGATAAACGCTGCCGCACAGTATGACCAACAAGCAGAAAATCCAACGTTGCTCGACTATATTCAGCAGATATCGCTCTTTAGCGATGTCGATGCCTATGATACATCCACCGACCTTGTTGCTTTTATGACTCTGCACGCTGCAAAGGGACTCGAATTTGAAAATGTTTTTATTGTTGGCCTCGAAGAGGGCTTACTGCCCCATGAAAAATCAAATACCGACGACGGAGAGGATTTAGAAGAAGAGCGCAGACTCTTTTTTGTTGGTATAACCCGTGCTAAAGTGGGCTTACACATAAGTTACGCCCGATACCGAACAATACGCGGGCAGATGCTGCGAACAATACCATCACAATTTCTTTTTGAACTTGGAATTGACTTCGCCGAATCCGATAATGCTGTTGTCGCGCAAGAGGAAATCCACTGCTCGGAGCCACCTTTTACTTCAGGGGAGCTGGTACGACACAAGTCTTTCGGCCTGGGCAGGGTCAAAGAATTTATCGATATGGGCGAAAACAGCGTGGTGGTAGTCAAATTCGGAAATGGACAGACAAAATCGTTTATGGTAAAATACGCCAGCCTTACAAGGATAAATATTTAGCCTAATGAAATTGAAATGGTAAATGAGGCAGTATGAAACGACGAGATTTTTTAAAGGTTTTGGGTATCGGCTCAGTTACGTCAGCTATGCCAGCGTCTTTACTTTCTGCGCAGCAACGACAGGTCAGGAAGTCTCCAGAGCAGGTCCTCGACCAGGTTGATGCCCGCATCGAAAAATATCGCAAAGGGGATGCGTTGTTGAAGTTTATTGGGCCGGACAGCAAGCCACTCAGAACTGGTATTCCTATTCGTATTAAGCAGACCTGTCACCAGTTCCTTTTTGGATGCAATATCTTCAAGTTAAATCGATGCAAAACAGCCAAAGATAATGCTAATTATGCAAAACACTTCGCTGCCTTATTGAACTTTGCGACACTGCCTTTTTATTGGTGGAGTTATGAGCGCCAGCGTGGCAAACCGGACGACGCCCGCACCGATGAGATTGTCCGCTGGTGCAAAGCACACAACGTAATGACCAAGGGCCATCCGCTTGCTTGGAACTGGGGCCATCCACCATGGTTGTCGGACGACCCTGAAGCGGCAATGAAGCTGCAGTTCAATCGTATCCAGCGTTGTGTTCAGCGGTTCAAAAACGACATCGATATCTGGGACGTGGTCAATGAGGCAACGCATTACGACCGGCCCAAGGCCAAGAAGGATGCGCCGGCATTGACCGAGGCCATCCGCAGGATGGGCGTTGGTGAATATGTCAGCGCTGCTTTCAAGACAGCACGAGAGGCTAATTCTAAGGCAACACTTATTATCAATGATTACAGAACTGATCCTTCCTTTGCTGAGAAAGTAATATCCCAGTTTGTTGATGAAAGTGATCAGCCGCTTTATGACGTTATCGGCATCCAATCGCATATGCACGGGAACTATTGGGGAGCCGAAAAAACCTGGGAGGTATGTGAGCGGTTCGCTAAATTCGGAAAGCCGTTGCATTTCACAGAGACAACAATCGTATCTGGTCCCAGGAAGGGACGGGAATGGCGCACCACGCCGGAAGGCGAGAAACGTCAAGCTGAGCAGGTAGCCGAATTCTATCGTGTCCTTTTCTCGCATCCTGCTGTTGAAGCCATTACGTGGTGGGACTTTACTGACCAGAATGCGTGGCAGGGGGCGCCAGCCGGCTTAGTACGAGCTGATATGACGCCCAAGCCAGCTTACGAGCAACTAATGCACCTCATCAAAGGCAAATGGTGGACTAAAACTAAAGCAAAGGTCGAAGCAGACGGCAAAACGCACTTCCACGGCTTTTTCGGACAATACAAAGTCACCGTACGCAGCGACGGTCGTCAACTGACCGGCACCTTCTCGTTTGACAAGAGCACAAAAGACATAATAGATGTCAGAGTTGTCTAAAGGATTTTGCAATGCGTAGAATTTTTTATGTCTTTATTCTTATGGGATTGTTTTTTAGTGCGGAACGAATCCTATGCAGTTTAGCATGGGCCAACAGCAGGGAGCAAGAGACCTCCAGTCAAAAGCATATTAAGGTGCCGGTCAAGAGGAAGACGACGGATAAAAACTGGACCCTGCGCGACGCTCGTACAATCCAATTGCTGGATGGTTTTCAACCAGGTGCTAAGCAAATCCAATACAGCAAATACGGGGGTAGGATTGACAAAAAGGCCGAGGCAACAGGTTTCTTTTACCCAAAGAAGGTGGCAGACAGATGGTGGCTGGTTGACCCGGATGGGAATCTGTTCATTCATGTCGGCGTGTGTGCTGTGTATAGGGGTAAGTCAAAGATGAGTCGGAAGCCGGCTGAAGAAAAATTTGGCACATGGCAGAAGTGGGCTGAGTTTTCTAATGGGCTTCTTGCCGAGTACGGCTTTAATGGGACAGGTGGATGGTCAGAAGCTGACCTTTTGCGGGCAACGTCACGTCCTTTGGCATACACACTTTCGTGGAATTTTATGGGCTCGTTTGGCAAAGCCAAGAAACTCGTCTGGCAGGAATCGGGACATCTTGGATACCCAGATAGATGTATACCCGTATTTCATCCTGATTTTGAGAAGTTTTGCGATGATTACGCCAAACAGCTTTCAGCGACCAAGGACGACCCATGGCTAATAGGGCACTTTTCGGATAATGAGCTGCCCGTTGTCTCTGACATGCTGGACAGGTCTTTGCAGTTTGATACGAGTAATCCAAACCTCCGGTATGGCTATGATGCAGCTAAGAAATGGCTTAGTGCGAGAAAAGGTAAAGATGCAGGGCTCAAGGACATAACTGACGCAGACCGGCAGGGATTTCTTGTATATGCGTTCGACAGATATTATCGCATAACTACGAACGCCATTCGCAGATATGATTCTAACCATTTATGTCTTGGTTCGAGGCTGCATGGAAGGGCGCTTAGCATGCCGCATATAATCAGTGTAGCAGGAAAGTACCTGGATGTGGTAGCGGTGAATTATTATGGTGCGTGGGGGCCGGACCAAGATAAGATGGCAATGTGGTACCGCCAGTCGGGCAAACCGTTTATGATTACGGAGTTCTATGCTAAAGGACAGGATTCAGGGCTACCAAACAATACCGGTGCGGGATGGCTGGTCCCAACCCAAAAGGACAGAGGGCTGTTCTATCAACACTTTACTTTGGGGCTGATTGAGTCTAAGTGTTGTGTCGGCTGGCACTGGTTCAAGTATAGAGACAACAATCCGGAAGATTTGAGTACGGATCCATCCAACCGTGATTCGAATAAGGGGATCGTTGACTATCAGTATAAGCCTTATGTTGCGCTGCTTGAGGAAATGAGGGGACTAAATAACGAAGTGTATGCCATTATTGATTATTTCGACTCGATATGAGCTATTATTTTTTTGGGAAAATCTTATGAATCGACGTGAGTTCTTGAAAATGTTTAGTCTTGCTGTGACAGAACTAACAGTGCCGGGATGTGCTCTAATGCCGGAACGTATTACAGCAAGTAGAAGGCCGAATATCATTTATATAATGTTAGATGAGCTTGGCTATTTTGAACTATCCTGCATGGGCAACAAGTATCTCAAGACCCCTAACATTGATCAGATGGCAGCCTTAGGTATGCGTTTCACACAGGCATTAGCGGGTGCTCCGGTTTGTGCCCCGACTCGCAGTGTGTTGATGACGGGCCAGCACATGGGCCACACAACGGTGCGAACTAATCCTGGCGGAGTGCCGTTACGTGCTGAAGATGTAACCATTTCCGAAGTGCTCAAAAAAGCCGGTTATGCCACCGGTGGATTCGGCAAGTGGGGTTGTGGCGACCGTGGGACTACCGGCGTTCCTGAAAGACATGGCTTCGACATCTTCTTTGGTTATTATCACCAGGTCCACGCACACTCATATTTCCCTAACTATCTTGTGCGTAATGGTGAAAAAGTATCACTGCAAGGTAACACAGGAGATTTCTATAAAGGAAAGCAATACACGCACCATTTAATCTTTGATGAGACAATAAAATTTATTCGTGAGAATAAGAACAGGCCATTTTTCTGCTACTGTCCCTGGACGCCGCCGCATGGTCTCTGGGCCATTCCAGAGGACGAGCCTGCATGGCAGCATTTCAAGGATAAATCCTGGACTGCCGGCCAACGCACACCCAATGATGCAAAGGTTTACGCTGCTATGGTAAAAATGGTTGATCGTCAAATCGGCCAGATTTTCGGTTTGCTCAAAGAGCTAAACATAGACAATAACACAATTGTTTTTGTCTGTGGTGATAATGGCGGCCCTCCATACTTTGCAAATGGTGATCCTACAAAGCCCCGCCCAAAAGCACCACCTTATCCTGCCGGATTTTTCGGTCCCAATCTAAACCCACGCACAGGCCGGAGATTCCGTGGTGGAAAGGGTAATTTGTACGAGGGCGGCCTACGTATACCAATGATTGTGTGTTGGCCTGGTAAGATAAAGCCTGGCGTTGTCAGCGACCATCTATGGTATTTCCCAGATGTTATGCCGACCTTGGCTGAACTGGCAGGCACTAAATCGCCAGATAATATTGATGGAATCTCGATAGTTCCAATACTGTTGGGCGAGGATGTTGTCGGGCGAAAGCAGAAAAAGCACGAATTTCTGTACTGGGAGTACAAAGGGCAAGTGGCCGTTCGGTTGGGTAATTGGAAGGCTGTGCAACCGGGAAAGAAAAAATCCTTTGAGCTATATGACCTAAGCAAAGACATTGGTGAACAGAATAACATAGCACATGAGCATCCCGAAATCCTAGCGAAGATGAAGGCTTATGCAAAGAAAGCCCACACTGAAAATATTCCGGGTGGCTGGATCGATGAGGAAAAAGGATTCAAAGGCCATCAATTTCACTGATGGATGAATCAGAGATGTAATGTACATATAGATTTATCTATTTTGCAAAAGGCTTAAGAAAAAATGTGAAAGGAATATAGCGGTGTCAGAATCACAGATCGAACTGTACTACAGAAACGTTACTGCAGACGTTATTGGCCCCAAGCATGGCATCACTAAAAAGCAGCTAAAAGAGCTTGCTAACAAAACCGAGCCTTTGATTTCAAAGCTAAACAAAGAAAGAAAAGCCGGCGAAACTCCATACAGAGACCTTCCCTTTGACACACAAATCTCAAAAAGGGTCAAAAAGCTGGTTGCTGAGTTAAAAGACGATTGTGAAAATCTTGTCGTGTTTGGAATTGGTGGATCGGCTCTTGGTAATATTGCTTTACAAACTGCATTAAATTCATATATGTATAATATAGATGACCAGCAACATCGAGGCCCTCGCCTATTTATTTTCGATAATGTCGACCCTGCTCAGTTTAATTCTTTTTTAGATTGGATTGGTGATAAACTTGATAAGACGACCTTTAATGTAATAAGCAAATCCGGCAGAACAGCAGAAACCGCAGCCCAGCTTCTAATCATCCGCAAAATGCTTTTGGATAGGCTTGGCGAGACTGGATTAAAGAGCCACGTAGTTACGACTACGGACGCAAAGGAGGGAATCCTTCGCAAAATTACAGACGATACCGGTTTCCAGAATCTTGAGGTCCCTGATAGAGTAGGGGGTAGGTTCAGCGTCTTGAGTGCGGTTGGACTATTCAGTGCAGCTATGTGTGGAATTGATATAGATTCGCTTCTGGCCGGTGCTCGCGATATGGACAAAAGAGTTAGCTGTGAGGATTTTGACAAAAATCCAGCAGCAATTAATGCAGCAATAAATTACCACTATTACAATCATGGCAAAAGAATATCGGTGATTATGCCGTATAGCTATCACTTGAAAGATACGGCTGATTGGTACAGACAACTCTGGGCTGAAAGTCTCGGCAAAGCCCTCAGTTTGTCCGGCAACAAAGTTCACGTCGGCCCAACACCCGTGAAGGCACTGGGAACAACCGACCAGCACAGCCAGGTACAATTATACCGAGAAGGGCCTAATGACAAATTATTCACATTTCTACAGGTCAATAATTTTGACCAGGATATTGAAATCGGGTCAGCCCCAGATTGTGCCCCGGAACTTGATTATCTTGAGGGGGCTAAATTAAGCAAATTGCTTAACAGCGAAAAAAAGGCCACAGAGTACGCCCTTTTGCAGGATAAGCGACCTTGTCTTACGGTTATATTTGATAAGGTAAACGCGCATACCGTTGGGCAGTTTATTTATTTATATGAGGTAACGACTTCTCTTGCCGGCGCCTTATTCGATATTAATCCTTATGACCAGCCTGCTGTTGAGTTAGGTAAGGAAGCTACTTTTGCCCTTATGGGTAAGCCCGGCGATGACTATGAAGAATTAGCCCATGAAATTCAATCTCTAACAGAAATTGACACGGACTATCTGGTCTGATACCTTCTCATGGTGATTTTTAGCGATTAGAGGGATTACTTTATGAACTATGCAGTGATAATGGCAGGGGGGATTGGGAAAAGATTATGGCCTCTTAGCCGGCAAAAACGACCTAAACAGGTCCTAAAATTACTTGATGGACAAACACTTCTCGGCCGGTGCTTCGAGCGTCTTACGCCAGTATTTGATACAAGAAACATAATTATTCTAACCAACGCCGGCTACGCAGACCTCGTCCGCGAAGAGCTGCCAGACTTGCCCTTTAATAATGTGATTGCCGAGCCTGCTGTCCGCGACACAGCCGGGGCCATTGGTTTAGCCGCAACCATTCTCACCAGGTTTAACCCCGAAGCCCAAATGGCCGTCGTTACTGCCGACCAAATAATAGAACCAGCCGAGGTGCTGCAGCAAGCTCTCCAAGATGCTCTTGTGTTTGTGAATGATAATCCAAACGATTTGATTACTTTCGGCATTCAGCCGACTTTTGCCAGCACCCAGCTTGGTTATATAAAATGTACCGCTGCCCGGGAATATCCAGATTGTAAGAACGTAGTATATTCTGTCGAGGCGTTCAAAGAAAAACCCAACGATCAAACTGCAAAAGAGTATCTGGCGACTGGCCAGTACTTTTGGAATTCCGGCATGTTCGTCTGGAAAGCCAAAACAATTTTGGATAATTTGGAAAAATTTTTGCCTCAGGTTATTGAGCCTCTCCGTAAAATTGGAGCCGACTGGGACAGCCCTAATCAGCAGAAAACACTGCAGGACTGGTTCGTGAAACTGCCCAAAATCAGCATCGACTTTGCAGTCATGGAAAAGGCTGACAACGTTTATGCGATTAAGCTGGACTGTCGTTGGCTGGATATGGGCTCGTTCGCGGCTCTGGCCGACGTTATCAATTCTGACAAAGACAACAATGTTGTCGTAGCCGGCACCAGCGAGCTACTGGACTGCAAAAACTCTATTTTTGTTACCGAAGACAAGGACCATCTAATCGCTGCTATTGGGCTCGAAAATATGGTCATAGCCCATAGTCCCGATGCCACACTGATATGTCATATCGACCAGGCTCAAAGATTAAAGGAGCTGCTTGATATGATAAAGCAACATCGCGGCGAAAAATTTCTGTGATTGTTCATAGTTCATCGTTCATAGTTCATCGATAACAACGAACAATGATCGATGAACAACGAACTAAAAATGAGATATTTGGCAATAGATTACGGCGAGAAACGCACAGGCCTGGCAATCTGTGATGCTGATGAGACTATAGCTACACCTCTAACTACAATCCAGACCAAGAAAGAACCTCTAAAAAAAATTGCAGATGTAGTCAGGGCGGAAAACGTCCAAGCTATTGTGCTGGGGCTGCCTTTAAATATGGATGACTCCGAGGGGCCTCAAACTAAGCTTGTCCAAAAATTCGCTGAGCAACTAAGAAAGCATCTGGATATTCCTATCCACTTTCAGGACGAACGCCTTAGCAGTTTTAACGCCGAGCAAAAACTTGCTCCTGCCGACTTAACAAGAGACAAAAAGAAAAAACGCCTTGATGCTGTTGCCGCTGCTGTAATATTAGAGGCCTTTTTGGAGACAAAAAGGCGCAATAATTTCTGATGGCAAAGAAGGGTAAAGGATAAAGCAATGCAGAGGCGAGAAAGAAAAGTGGTTGTGATAGGAGCTGGTTCCGTCGGAACCACTTATATATATGCATTAATGCACACCGGCTTGGCGGGAGAGATTGTCCTGATTGATATTGACCAAAGGCGGGTTGAGGGAGAAATCATGGACCTTTCGCATGGCCTGCCATTTATCCCACCCGTAGTGCTCCGCTCAGGCGACTATTCCGATTGTGCCGACGCAAACTTGATAGTCATTACCGCAGGGGCAAAACAAGCTCCAAGCCAATCACGTACGGAACTAATCCAACACAATGCCAATATAGTCAGTTCTATCATTGAGCAGATAAAAAGATATGACACAGATGCAGTACTGATTATGGTCACCAATCCGGTAGATGCCTTAACACAATTGGCCCTGGAGAGGCTCGGCTGGCCCCGTGAGCGTGTTATCGGCTCCGGAACGATGCTCGATAGTGCCCGCTTCCGCTATATGTTAAGTCAACATTGTGGCATAGACGCACGAAACGTACACGCCTATGTTCTTGGAGAGCACGGTGACAGCGAAGTAGTTGCCTGGAGTATGGCACACATCGCAGGCGCACCTCTTAGAGAGCGTTGCGCTGTTTGTAAGCGTTGTGATTGGACAAAAGAGCATAAAACAATAGCCGACCGCGTCCGCGACTCTGCTTACCATATTATCGACTATAAAGGCTCCACTTATTATGCCATCGGCTTATCTTTGGTCCGCATCTCAGGTGCAATTTTGCGAAATGAACACAGCATATTGACTGTCTCTTTGTTACTTAAGGGAGAATACGATATGGAGAACGTTTGCCTGAGTGTTCCTTGTGTGGTTGGTGAAGCTGGTGTAGAGCAGATTATAACTACTCCGCTCTCCGCTGAGGAACAGGTAGCTTTGAAAAGCTCCGCTCAAGCCATCCGCAAAATGTTAGACAGCATAAAGCCTTAATTACACTGCTGTATGCTAGACGCCCACATAGAGCCCGGACAATAACAGTCGGCAACCTTGTTCACAGTACTTTTTATTTTTTTATCACCCAGCCTCCAAAGCCAGATTCATTGGTATCGAAGCACACCTCCGCTTAATTATGCGCTCTGGTGAGTTTGAGGTGGTGAGAAATGCGGGCTAAACCTCTCCTGAATGACATATTTGGATATAGTTTCAGTTTTTTATCGGCTATTGCAAATCTTATTTTATTGTGTGGAAAAGACTTGCAAATATAAAAGTAGCCCTTATAATATGAAACTGGTATTTTTAGATTGTTTTGTGAAGTTTTTTAGAATGAATATAAATAAGGATTTATTCGGCAAATGTTAACGAAGCAGGACAAAAACAAAATTGTCAGCGATTTCAAGACGCACGACGAGGATACCGGTTCGCCTGAAGTACAGATTGCGCTGTTGACTGAGAGGATTAATAATCTTACTGAGCATCTCAAGACTCATTCAAAAGACCATACATCCAGGCGTGGTTTGTTGAAAATGGTCGGAGCCAGGGCAGCATTACTTAAGTATATAGGTAAAAAAGACGTTAATCGTTATCGAGAAATCATATCCCGGCTAGGCTTGAGAAAGTAAAAAAGTATAAAGACATAAGAACGCAACAACTTGTGGCTTATGCACGTATGAAAGAGGTTGTATATGTTTGATG
>CAYNKI010000029.1:0-1623 GCA_964397675.1 uncultured Pirellulales bacterium | reverse complement strand
GCTTGAGAAAGTAAATTTGTAATAAGTGAGCTAAAGTTTGGAGTGCCTAAAGTGCCTAAAATGACACTCTGCGTCACTTTCGCTCACTTTCGACACTTTAGCTCACTTTAGGCACTTTAGCTCACTTTAATTCAACGAGGTAGTATATGTTTGATGTCTGCAGAGTAGAGAGAAAAATTGGGGACAGAACCTTATCGATCGAGACCGGCAAAATTGCAAAACAAGCGGACGGAGCCGTGGTAGTTCAGTATGGCGAGACCGTCGTTCTTGTTTCTGCGGTTACCGCACCGCCCAGAAGTGAAGATATCGATTTTTTCCCGCTAAGTGTTGAATACCGCGAAAAGACCAGCGCAGCAGGTAAATTCCCAGGCGGCTTTATTAAACGCGAGGGAAGACCCAGCACCAAAGAAATCACAACAGCAAGGATGATTGACAGACCCATTCGGCCTTTATTCCCTGATAATTATGTGCAGGAGGTTCAGATTATAGCCGCTGTTTTAAGTGCCGACCGTGATAATGATCCTGATGTGCCGGCGATGATAGGCGCAAGTGCGGCACTTACCATAAGCAAAATCCCGTTCTTAGGACCTATCGGGGCCTGTAGGTTAGGCAGAATAAATGGAGAGTTTGTGGTCAATCCTACGCATAAGCAACTGGCAGAAAGTTCCCTAAACTTGCTTCTTGTTGGCCACAAAGAAGCAGCAAATATGATTGAGGTTGGGGCCAAAGAAATATCAGAACAGATAATCGCTGAAGCTGTTCTGACATCACAGAAAATCGTTGTGCAGGTATGCGAAATGATCGAGGAGCTTCGCGCAAAAGTCGGCGTCGAGAAGGAAATCCCACTTGTGGAAATTGACCAGCAGCTCTATTCACACATTAGTTCAGGGATACAAGACAAACTACGTGAGTGCAAACAAATATCAGCTAAACAGCAACGCAAGACCGCTATCCAGGAGCTATTTGAGCAGATTAAAGAGAAATACTGTGCCAGCGAAACGATACCCGGACTCAATAATGCGGCTTCGAATGTTGCAAATGTTTCGCAGAACGTGGCTGAGCTGAAATGTAATAAAGGGATGCTCAAGCGAATACTCGATAAGATAGAGGGCCAAGTTGTTCGCAAATTACTATTAGAAGGGAGGCGATCTGATGGCAGAGACTATAAGGATGTTCGTCCCATTGCATGTGAAGTAGGCATTCTGCCCAGGGCTCACGGCTCAGCCTTATTTACGCGGGGAGAAACACAATCGCTGGTCAGTGTAACCCTTGGCACCATAAGGGACGCGCAGATTATAGATGGTTTATTAGACGAGTACGCTCAGAATTTTACACTTCATTACAATTTCCCGCCGTTTTCCGTTGGCGAGGTTCGACCGGTTCGCGGGCCTGGTCGAAGAGAGATTGGTCACGGGGTCCTTGCAGAACGAGCGCTGGAGCAGATTAGACCGCCGGAAGATAAATTTGCCTACACTATCAGAATCGTCTCGGATATTACCGAATCAAATGGCTCCAGCTCAATGGCCTCGGTTTGTGGTGGCTCACTTGCTCTAATGGATGCCGGCGTTCCAATTGGCAAAGCAGTCGCCGGCATATCAATCGGAATGGTCAGTGACGAAAACG
>CAYNKI010000028.1:0-22877 GCA_964397675.1 uncultured Pirellulales bacterium | reverse complement strand
GGGCAAACTTCCTCTCGAGACGGTCGGTCTGCCATTCCTCATGGCTAATTTTTTCGATCGCTGTGAGCACATCTTGGGCTTCTTCACCGGTAAAAGCAGCCTCAGCAATAGTCGAAAGCTTATCAGTCAAACTCGTTAAATGTTCGCTGACATTGATGACCTGCTCGACTAAAACCATAAAGTCGGACTGGAGCTCCTTCGGGATTTTGGTTCTGCGTAGTAATAGCACGACAGCAAAATCCTCTGCTGCATCGGCCACGTCGTCCTGATAGGCCAGAAACTCGCTCAATTCCAACCGGCCAACCGATAGAAAGTACATCTTGCTAATCTTATCACGTAATTCCGTTTTTATCTGGTCTGCCTCGTGTTCTGTTTTCGACATCAAGTTGTGTAATTCTTCGATCTTCTCGTAGTCTTCAGACAACAGTGCACTTGCCAATGGGCGAAGAAGCTCGACGCACTCATGCACCTTCTTGGAGTGTTCTTGCATCTGAACAAATGGTGATGGAGCAAAGAACTTATTTAAGACTCCCATCGTTCTCTCCTTAAACAAACACCAGTTAATATTGGTCGAGAAGTATAAACCAAAAAAACACAAAGAAAAAGTAGAACTTTTTTTCTGGCATGCAGTTTATATTAGCATGATATTAGCATCATGTTAAAACTTTATTTGCATTTATCTATAGAAATTACTGTAAACGCCTGTCTTAAGGATATACATTCCAAACATCGAGAATGCACCAACCCTTTTCTGTCTTGCCCACCGCTCCGGAAATGGACCAACCCACGCGGCAGGCATCGGTGATGTCCCGAGAGACAGGAATTATGATCTTATCATTTCCCGAAAAACCGGATAGGTGCAACTTCCCCGGCTCCACAGCTTCGATGGCAAAATGGTCTTCGATCACTTCATCACAGTCAACAGCGGTGCAGTCAGCATAGTCGGCAAGCATCCAGGCTAATTCTTCCGTGGCGGGCAATTCCTTGGCGGCAGTAGCGCCACAATTCACAACCTCAGCGGCACTCTCCGGCTTGACGTAACCCTTTTCCTGGAGCCATTTGCCCAGCTTCTTGATCACTGTTCCCGCCGCCTGCTTCAACTCCTTGCCGCACATAACCTTGCGAATCATAAAGTAGTTCAGGAACTCGCCCACACTGTCGGGGATTTTTCCCGGGCCGAACACCTGGCAAAACTCACGATGCTCATCGCCCTCAGCATCGTAAAGGCGGTCGAATAACGCATTCTCCTGCTCATCAAGGTTCTGATAGGCATAGCCATCAAGAAACGACCGAAACAAATCGATGACGTCTTCATATTTACGCATAGTTGAAGACTTCAGGCGTTTTTGTTGTTCTTTGAGGAACTCCTCAAGCACTACCTCAATAGTCTTTTCCGCCAGTTGCGGCGATCTTTTTGTACGTTTACTCATTTCAATACCTTTCTTGTGCTTTTACCGTCTGTATCAGAGTCGATCACAGTAATCATCGGCCGCACAGGTCTGCGCATTGACTCTCCTTTGAATTTACGAAGGGTCGGATCAAATTCACGATCCAACCGAAACTGTTTGTTCTTCAATACTTGTCTGAACACATATTGGGTGCGTTCAGGATATTGATCCCGCATTCTCTGGAACATCCAGTAATCGGTACTTTCATCGGTCAGATAATCCCAGACTCGCTGTATTTGCTCGCCGGTAAGCTGCCCTTGGTCCTTAAAGGCCGACCGGAAGAGCCTATAACCCACGTAGAATGCCAGCCCGTGCCGTTGGTCAAAAACTGCAGTTGTATCTTTGGCTTCTACAAAGCAACACCGCCAGAATTACCTGCTGTTAGTATACATAGTTCGTCTGGTAATGTAATCCTTACCATTGAGGCTCCGGACGACAGATTTCTGCCATGCTTCGAGTTTGGCTTTCATTGACTTCACTCGCTCGGAATATTGGGCAGCCAAGTCGTTCTTTTCTCCAGGGTCTTTGGCGAGATTGTATAGTTCCAGCTTCAAGTCTTTCTTTCCTTCAATCCGATGGAGTTTCCACGGCCAATCAAGCCACGCTGCATGACCGGGGAAGACATCTTCAGAATACTGTTTGGTAATCTTGCCAGCGTCCAGGCGAAGGCGAGACTTGTCGCCCACTTCATTTCCCGATTTCTGTGCCGCCAGCAGCTCGGACATGAACTCCTTGCTTGGTGTGCGGATGCCCCCAATAGGATAATCCCAGAAGCCCATCGGTTTGGGCCTCGATTTCATCTTGCCATCAATCAGCGGCACCAAGCTGACCCCATCGAGTGGCGGCTGTTTCTTCAACCTTACCCCCAAAAGTTCCAGAAGAGTAGGGTAGATATCCGATGTATTACATGGAATCTCCGTTGTTCGGGGGTCAGCAATACGGGACGGCCATTCAAGAATAGCGGGAACACGTAGACCGCCTTCGTAGACTGTGCTCTTGTGCCCACGACCACCAGTAGTGCCCACTTCGCGAAGGCCGCCATTGTCGCTACAGTACCACAAGATCGTATTCTCATGGATGCCGAGCGTGCGTAGCTCTTGGCGAAGCTTGCCGAAGGCCCGGTCCATACCGGTGATTTCACCGTAGAAATGCTGGAGCTTCTTACTGTGGGCCTCATAGAGTGCACGATCTTGCTCCACAGCCTCGTGCGGCCCGTGTGGAGAGCCGAACCAGACAACAGCAAGGAATGGCCGTGCTGATTTGGTGTGCTTGCGAATAAATTCGATCGCAGCGTCCACAGTGACCATGGAGCTTTCGCCTTGGATTTGAACAGCCACACCTTCGCGGCTGAGAATAGGATTGTTATCAAAGAAATTTGGGGCAGAGAGCCATTCATCAAAGCCGCTGGCGCCGGGATTGACGGGGCAGCCTTTGCGTACGGAGCCGAGATGCCATTTTCCAAAATGTCCGGTGACGTATCCGGCGGTTTTGAGGGCCTCAGCGATCGTAATCTCCTGTGGGCGTAGAGTATAGCCCCACTTGAAGCATCCAAAACGATTCGGGTGACGACCGGTCATAACGCTGCCGCGCGTTGGCGAGCAGACCGGAGCAGCAGCGTAGAAGCGGTCAAAGCGCAACGCTGCAGCGGCCATGGCGTCGAAATTGGGGGTCTTCAGAACAGGGTGCCCATTGTAGGCCATATCGCCCCACCCCTGGTCATCAGCCATGCAAAGTATAACATTGGGTTTTCTTGAAAAGGAATCCCCTAAAGCTGGCAGACTCCCCATTGTGGCAAAACAGATTCCTGTACCAGCCACTTTCAAAAATTCACGACGGTCTATCTGCATTCGATCTCTCCTTTCTTCGTCAACCTCTTAATTATACAGTCCCGCACAAATCCTTCAAGCAGCACTTTTTTTTGATACGGTGGGCATTTATTTGACTATGTCCACCGAATTGGTTAAGATTTGGGAGCTTTTGAAGATTTCTTGGTTGCCAGATTAACGAAATAAAAGCTTGACACAGAATTCATTCGATCAAGAACGTTCAGATGAGGACTTAAAAATGAAACAAGATAAGGCCAAAGTTGCAGTAGTTGGCAGCTCCAATATGGATTTGGTAGTCAAATCCAAGAGGATACCCGCGGTAGGAGAGACGATTCTAGGTGGCGATTTCATAATGGCGCCTGGCGGTAAAGGGGCAAACCAGGCAGTGGCGGCTGCCAAATTGGGGGCGGAGGTATACTTCATAGCTAAATTGGGTGATGATATATTCGCAACACAGTCTCTAAGCAACTTCAAAAAGGAGGGTGTCAGCACAAAATATGTTGTCCAAACCAAAGAAGCCCCGTCAGGCGTAGCTTTGATCATGGTCGATGACAAGGGTAACAATAACATTGTTGTCGCACCCGGTGCGAACCAGAAGCTGTCCCCGGAAGATGTCAAAAAGGCTGAATCAGACATTGCCTCGTCCGGTGCCGTAGTTGCGCAGCTGGAAGTGCCGTTGGAGACGATAGAGTGCGCGGCTCAACTGGCTACTAGGTACGAAGTGCCTTTTATTCTGGATCCGGCGCCAGCACAGAAACTGGGCGAGGAAATTCTTAAAATGGTAGATGTATTGACGCCGAATGAAACGGAAGCCCGGATTCTCACCGATATGGAAGTGACAGACGAAAAGTCGGCCCGCACAGCCTCAGAGAAGTTGCTGAGCAGCGGGGTCAAGACGGTCATATTGACGATGGGAAAACAAGGCTTCCTGCTGGCTGATACGAAAAAGACCGAGTTCGTTACCGCACGAGAAGTGGAAGCAGTCGATAGCACGGCCGCCGGAGATGCCTTCACCGGCAGTCTGGCAGTCGGCGTGGCTGAGGGAAAGACAGTGTCCCAAGCCGCATCATTTGCCAATTATGTGGCCGCTCTGAGTGTTACAAAGATGGGAGCACAGCCTTCGATGCCCACACTCAAAGAAGTCCAGGATTTTATGAATAAGTAAGCTATGAGTGAATTCACAAAGGATTAGATTCTTGAATAAGGGAGGTTTCAAAAATGGTAGCAATCCAATCTTACCCGCTGGCGTTCATAATGTGTTTTATCACTATGCTGTGCTGGGGTTCGTGGGCTAATACTCAAAAGTTGGCCACTAAGGAATGGAGGTTCCAGCTCTTCTACTGGGACTATTCCATCGGCGTTCTTCTTCTTACATTGATCCTGGCCCTTACGATGGGCAGTATGGGCTCGGCAGGGCGAAGCTTCTTTGCAGACCTCGGCCAGGCAAGTGCTAAATACCTGGGATTCGCATTTCTTGGGGGAGTGATATTCAACATAGCCAACATACTTCTTGTTGCAGCTATCGACATTGCGGGCCTGGCCGTAGCATTTCCAATAGGAATAGGCTTGGCCCTCGTCATTGGGGTAATCACGACATATCGCGTGGACCCGTCAGGCAATGCTGTAATCCTATTTTTGGGCGTCGCCGCTGTAGCGGTCGCTATCATACTCGATGCGCTTGCCTACAAAAAGCTGCCTTCAGAAGGGCAAAAGACAACGTTAAAGGGCATTGTGCTATCTGTGTTATGTGGCGTGCTAATGGGCTTTTTCTACCGCTGGGTCGCGGATTCGATGCCGGCTGACCTTGCAGACCTTGGTCTGGCAAGTGAAGCTGGGAAGCTGACACCTTATACGGCGCTGGTGCTTTTCTCTCTTGGCCTTTTTGCATCCAACTTTGTGTTCAATACAATCGTGATGGTCAAGCCGTTTGCTGGTGAGCCGGTGCCGTTTGGCGATTATTTCAAGAAAGGCAATCCCCGGCTACACCTTGTCGGTATCGTGGGAGGAATTATCTGGAGTGTTGGAATGTCATTCAGCATTCTTGCTGGAGACTCTGCCGGATATGCAATTTCCTATGGTTTGGGACAGGGCGCGACAATGATAGCTGCGCTCTGGGGAGTGTTTATCTGGAAGGAGTTCATATCAGCACCAGCCGGTACAAACAAATTGCTTACTCTTATGTTTGCATTTTACATAGTTGGTCTGGCCCTGATTATCACAGCAAGACTTATATGACAAATAAGGTGGGTGGAGCTGCCTCTGCGAAAATCGGCGACTAAAAGAGGCATCCAACTGATGAGTGCCGCTTTGACTTTCCGGAATATCCATGTCCCAAACCATAGGCAAGCTCTCGCATAATTTGCTCGAAGCGCGCAAATGTTAAGATGCAATAATATATTGCATATTTAAAAAAAGTCTTTTGAAGTTATAATTACCAACGGTTGATAAAAGGTTTAGCCGTCGCCGGCACGGCGACGTGCTTCGAACGGCGAGCACGGCGACGGTATAGACTGCGAATTCAGTATCCTCTGCGGTAAAAAAAGAAAGGAAGTAATACAATGCCTACAGTCAAAGACGTTGTTGTCCGAAAGCCGTCGGAAGAAGAAGCCAAGACCTGCAAGAGCTGGCCGATCTGGAAATGCGAGCCCAGCACTTTCGATTGGGCGTACACCGAGAAAGAAACTTGTCTTTTAATAGAGGGCAAGGTAACGGTAACGGACGGCAAAGATTCGGTAAGTTTCGGCCCCGGCGACCTGGTGGTCTTCCCCGAAGACCTCGAGTGCACTTGGCAGGTCCAGGAGGCCGTTACAAAACATTACAACTTCGGCTAAAGACCCCGCCGTCATTCTGAGCGAAGCCGAAGAATCTCAAAAACGTTCTTGTCATTGCGAGGCCTGAAAGGCCGTGGCAATCTCTTATTTCGTGCTGCTCCGCCATCAGCGGACAAAGAATCTCACTAATCAATAGTCAATAATTATTCCTTTGCGCCGTGCTTGCGCAACAGCTCAACGATTTCTTTATGACCTCTGTCTTTCGCGTACCATAAAGGAGTTCGTCCTTCGTTGTCTTTGACGTTGATGTTGGCGTTCTTGCTAACCAGGAGTTCGACCACAGACAGATGGCCTTGCATTGACACGTCATGGAGAGGTGTTATGCCTTCTTTGTCTTTGATGTTAATGTCGGCGCCTTTTAAAATGAGCAACTCGGCAGTATCCTTGTGGCCAGGGAAGGTCGCACATAGTAAGGGCGTCCCGCCATTTCCATCCTTTGCGTTGACGTCAGCGCCTTTGGCGATGAGCAATTCAGCCACATCGGTGTGGCCTTTCTCAGCCGCATAGTGCAGTGCAGTCATGCCCTCCTCATCTGTCACGCTGACATGCCCCCCCTTATCCAGAATCAATTCAACCACCTCTTCACTACCTGCCTGTGCCGCCACGTGAAGTGGTGTTCCGCGCCAGTAGTTCTTTGCGTTGACATTAGCACCTTTTGCCAGCAACAGCTCCGCCACCTCTTTTTTTCCGTACTTAGCCGCAAGATGTAAAGGCGTTAATCTACCAACATTATACACGTTTACCTCAGCGCCTTCAGCGATAAGCAGTTCCGCTGTCGCCTTATGGACATATCGCGCCGCCTCGTGAAGAGGTGTGCTGTGGCTATTGTCATATGCGTTAACATCAGCGCCTTTGGCGATAAGTATTTCAGCTGCTTGCCTTTTCCCAGACCTGGATGCGTAGTGTAAGGGTGTTCTCATGCCGAAGTCCTTTGCACTGACGTCGGCTCCCTTACCAATGAGCAGTTCCGCCACCTCTCGACGACCATACCTGGCGGCATGGTGCAATGGGGTAGCGCCATAGATGGTGGTCGCGTGGAGGTCGGCACCATTTCGCAGCAACAATTCTACCACTTCCAAGCTGCCAGCCTGAACTGCCCAGATCAAAGGTGTCTCGCCCTCGACATATTTTGAATTGACATCAGCGCCCGATGCAATCAGCAGTTCTGCCACATCTTTACGATTATCAGAGGCGGCATTGTCCAGCGGAGTCCAGCCCCATCTATCCTTTGCGTTGACATCGGCGCCTCTGGCTATCAGGAGCTTTGTCAGCTCTTCATGCCCTCCACCCGCTGCCCGGTGTAAGGGGGTAAAGCCATTGCTTGTTTGCGCGTTGACATCTGCACCCTTGGAAAGCAAAAGATTGGCTACCTCCTTGTGCCCGAATTCGGCCGCAGCTTGGGGATGGCTTTTCGCACAATCACCATCCCCAAAGCCTCCGGCTTTGAGGCTGCCACCCAACCGTGGGAATGACAACTTACAGATTCAATCTTGATATTTAAACATCACGGCAATGGTTTAACCATAATGTTTTTGAAATAAACGATGCTCTTGGGGTCATGTCCCTGCAGAGCAAAGGTCCCACTGGATAGTTTCCTTGCGGGCTGTTTCTCGACGATGAAGTCTTCCGGCTCGGTCCAATCAATTACGGTTTCGCCGTTGACCTTGATGATTATTTGCTTGTCCCGGACAATGATATGCTCTGTGAACCACTCATTGTCTTTTGCCGGCGACTCGCGCACGTCCTCTACCGCATAGAGACTTCCTGTCTTCCTCCAATCCTTATGGGTGTTATTGACCTGAACCTCGTAACCCTTGCTCGGCCAGCCGGTCTCCTGGTACTCCGTGTGAAAGTATAGACCTGAGTTGGAACCGGGCTCGGTCATAACGTCTGCTTTGAACTCAAAATTCTTAAACCTGGCATTTTCAACTGGCCCAACATAGAAAAGATGACTGCGAGGGCCGTGGGCTACTATCATCCCATCACGCACGCTGAAAGTATCTTTATTCTCACTGACCTTCCAGCCATCAAATGTCTTGCCATCGAAAAGACACTTCCATCCGGATGGTTCGTGAACGAACCTGTCCATTGACTGACAGCCAGCGAGAAGAATACTCACACAAACCAACATTAAAACCAGCTTCCTTTCCATTTGTCTTTCTCCTTAAATTCAGACAATTAATATGTTGATAATTCTTATTTTATAGTCTCCAGGGACCACGCATCGAGCGAGTGAGCCTGCGGTTGGCTGCTTTGTTATTGACGAACCGCTCTTTTTCTGGGTCCCATCGCAGTTTCCGCTCCAGCCGAATGGCAATATCGCTTATATGACAAATTGTATCGGCTTGCACAGCCACGTCAATGGGACATATAGTTTCAGCCCGCGTTTTCACGCAATCCAGCATATTTCTTACATGGTTGGCACTTTTGTACAGATGAATATCATTCGGCCCAAACTCCATCTCCAGCAGTTCCTTCGGATGAGCGTTAATGCCTTTACGATCAACGTGCACCCATCCTTCGCTGCCCTCGAAGGCGGTACCGTGCGAGGTTGTCCTGCCGTAGCGCTTTTCCCATTCTTGCGGGAATGGATAGCCCGCAAAGTTTATTGTCACGCCGCTATCGTATTTTAGTACAATATTCCAGTTCGTGGCGGTATCGCATACTCCTGTTGGGTTAGGCCAAACGCCTTTGCCTTCGATTTGCACCGGGCAATTTAGTCTATCACCTCCGCCCCACAGAGCAATGTCCAATGGATGAACACCCCAGCCGGCAATAAAGCCCAGTGCATAATCGGAAATAAACCACCACAGTTTATTGGAGCAGCGGTCCTTGGTATATGGCGTATAAGGAGCAGGCCCCAGCCACATACCATAATCAATCCAGTCCGGCTCGGTTACTGGTTCTGGTGATCCACCTGCCTTGCTGGCCGGAGACCATACGTTGATGGTATGTAATTTACCGATTCGTTCGTTGTGAACAAGCTCACAGGCAAAACGGAAATTGCGACTCGACCGCTGCTGAGTGCCGAACTGGAAGACCGTGCCGTAGCGATGACAGACTTCACGCAAAGCCTGGTCCTCAGCCAGGCTCAGTCCCATAGGTTTTTCTAAATAGATGTCTTTGCCTGCCCTTGCAGCCGCCAGTGACACCAAAACATGCCAGTGGTCGGTCGTAGCAACCGAGACTACATCGATATCATCACGGCTGACCAGCTCACGAAAATCCTTATAGGTCGCGCAATCATCGTTTTGGTAGTGTTTGTTGACTATGTTTCTTGCTGTCTCGCGGGCAGGCTGTTTAAGGTCGCAGATTGCTGTAATCTGTGCATCCTTTTGTGCTAAGAAGTTTCGCATAACCGCAGTACCGCGAGGCCCCACGCCGACGCAGCCGATGGTGATTCGCTCACTTGCAGCTACGCTGCCGGCTTTACCCAGCGCTGAAGAACGAATAACATACGGAAAACCCACGGCTCCTACAGCAGCACCTGCCGCCTTCTTCAAAAGTCCCCGCCGAGTAATATCTTTATTTGTCTGCATAGTCTAATTCCTTCAAATTGACTTTCTCTTTAAGTTCTATCAGCAATCGAAAGCTGGAATTATCTCGCCAGTGTAACCACAATTAAACCTCTTGTCAAAACAAAAGGGTGTGGCGGTGGCAACCTCAAAGTCTGCCCTGAGCGAAGCCGAAGGACACAGCTTGGGGATGGACAGCTCCAAGAAGTCAGAAGCTGTAGCGCAGGGCGACATAGATATTTGTATTGTTCTGGAACTGGGCGAAGAAGGTGCCAGCGTGATCTCCGAAGAAAATGTTCGCGCCGGTCTCAAGGGCTAAATTGTCGGTGGCCTTGTAATGAATATTCGGCCTCATATAAAACATCTTACACCTCGCCTTCATCTTTTTGCCGTTGGGCAATGATTTTGCACGCCTGTCGGCGTGACATTATTCCACAAATAACTGCCAAAATTGGTATAACTATTATACTAATCCAGGCCAGTTTGCTCCAGCCGAGCTTCCAGTATTGGTGCAAATTAACCGCTATCAGTGCAGCCGTCGCTGCCGAAATTATCAAGCAAAAAACACAGTTACAACTCGGCGATTGCGGTGCCCGTCTGGGCTTAAACAATTTTTTCTCGGCAATCGTTATGATGGCTGGCAGCACCATCAAAGTCACTGCACCGGACAATGCCATAATTGCGCACAAGAATATGCCGACCGTCTTGTACGGTATCAAAGGCGCTGCCAAAAGGGGCAAAAAGCCTATCGCTATGACCAGCACGTTTCTGCTTATCGCTCGTGCCGGCTCACCAAACATCACGGCCGAGCTATCTTTCCAAGAATGCTTTTCAGCGAAACTAATCCGTGAGCGTTCGAGAAAATGTATGGCAAAATCAACCGCCATACCCAAAGTCAGCGCACTGAGCATCGCAACAACCATATCGTAATCCTTGCCTACAAGGCCGATTATGCCATAGATAACAGCAATTGTTATCGACAGAGGCACCATGCACACAATCCCCCAAAGAGGTGAGCGGAACAGTATAGACATCATTATGAACGCGATAATAAAACTTCCCAAAAGCGATTGCAGCATACCCCAGACCATCCTATTCTGCCAAACGATGTTTATATAAGTAAGCCCAGCCCAGTTATATTCAATCGGTACCGGTGGTGGATTATCAGCGTAAAATTCATCCACTGCTTTCACAACCTTTTCCATATCTTTATTGTCACCGCTTCTCAACTGTAACCAAATATTGGTCTTTCTATAATCGGTCGTGACAAAGTGCCATAAATCATCAGGTGTACTACTCTGAAACTGTATCAAGCATTGAGCCACCGCAACCGCCGAGTCCGGAATAATATAGTTTTCGGCTCTGCCGTCGATAAGCTCCTGATGCACTTTTTTGACGATGTCAGAGACAGAGTTGCTTTTACCAACAAGACCGATGTTTTTTAGGTGCTTTTGGAGCTTTGAAATGTAGCGCAGAACTTCCGGCTGTTTGAATAGTTTAAGCTGTTCCTTTTCCAACTCGAAAAAGTCAATAAGCTCGTACCATACATCAGCCTTAGCCTTCTCAGCCGATGCTTCTTTTGCACCGGCAGCATCAGCAAGCTTATCCAGAAATTCTTCTTTCATCACGTCCTTGGATGCACTTTCTAATAAGAGTTTTTCCATCTCAGCAACTACATCCATCGCCTTTGAGAATTCTTCCTTAAGCTGCGAGCCTCTCTCCAGCAGTCGATTGCGTAAAGCGTCGATATATTCACTATCCAGGGTTTCTTTCTCTGTGCTTTCAAGCACCAGATAGGCCATATAAGTGCCGCCGAAGTGCTTGTTCAATTGAATGTCAGCCTGTCTGATAGGATGGCCTTTCGAGAACCATTTGATAGGATTATCGTTTATTTCAATGCGAGTAATACCGTAGATAGCTACTATCGTAACAATTAGCAGAGCTATTAAAATCGATTTTGCAGCATTGTAGGTAAATCCTCCGCTTGCACTAAGCAGTCTGGTAAGCCATGTTTGTTTCTCCTCATGCACTGCCGCTGCACCGAAATTTTTCAGCCAGCTTTCTTTTAGCATCATTATATAAGCCGGCACAAAAGTAATCGTGCACGCCCAGGCAATCATAATGCCGACCGCAACAAATATGCCGAACGCCTGCACCGGCGGAATCGGCGTAAGGGCCAGTGACGCAAAACCAGCAGCCGATGTTAGCGAAGTATAAAGCATCGGCATAAACAAATTACTCATCACCTCCAGTGTGGTATTTTTCCTACCCTTTTCTTTTATATAAAGGTCGAAAAATTCGGAAAGGATGTGCACCGAGTCCACCACTGCTATCGGCATAAGAAAAATCGGAATCATCGAGCTCATAATATGGACCGGATAGCCCAGTCCAATCAGAAGCCCCATCGTCGAAATCACTGACACCAGCGCCACAACCATCGGCGCTAATATAAGTACAATTTTTCGGAAGAATATCAGCATCAAAATGAATATCGTAAACATTGCCAGCGGTGCCGATATAGCCATTTGAACAAACATCTCATAGCCGAACGTATCCTCAGCTACCGGCAAACCAGTAATGTGATATTGCTCGTCACCCTCAAACTCTGAGATTTTTTCTTTCAGTTTGGTGTAAACCTTATGGCTCAAGTCTTTACTTGTGATCGGCAGATACAGGCATATCGCTTTGCCGTCCTCAGAGATAAGTGTCCCCTTGAGCAGAGGATTAGACATCGCTTTGTTTTTGATCTCCAGTGCCTCAGCGTCCGTTCGTGGCGGCTTCTGCCTAACAACGCCAGGACCGCCTTGACCAATATGGTCAACCGTCGAAGGCGCAAGCAAATCAACTTCGACAACGCCGATTTCCTTATTGGGATCTTCCTCACTCGGCCAACGAAGCTTCCTCGCAAAGTCGGTCAATTCATAAATTTTCGCCAAAGAAGACCGGTTAAAGACACCATTTGGGTGTTTGTTATTAACTATGCCGAGCACCACAATGTCGCTTAGGACAAAGTCCTTCTTGATCTGGTTATGAAAGACTCGGACAGGCTCATTTTCAGAGAGCATATTTTCAGGATCGGTATCGACCTTTATTTGTAGAATGAGTGCCCCCAGCCCCAATGTAAAAAGCACCATAATCACAGTAACGAGCTTATAATGCTTTATCGAATACTCTGTGATTTTCTCTCTGAAATCCATTGCCACGCCATATTTAGCCCCCAAATTTATTTGGGGGTTTTTTCTAAGTAGAAGGCAATTTGTCCCTGAAGATAAGGCCAATAATGCGGTAGATGAGCTTTGCAGCAATGAAATCAGGTGTAGGATTGCCCGGGATAGGACACAACTCAACCACGTCAAATCCAACAACCGTTTTTTTGCTGATTACCCTCTCAAGACAGTTCATAGTATCGTACCATCGCAGTCCACCCGGCTCGGGATTAGCGACCGCCGGCATCTCGCCGGGGTCCATTACGTCAAGGTCGATCGAAAGGTAGATACGCTCAGGCAGCACCGAAACAGCACGCTCAATGGCGTCCTTCGACTCTAAAATTTCACGTGTCGTGACAATGGTAATTCCTGAATTTCTAATGAAATCATTCTCTTGGCGTGATGCCGAACGTACACCTGCTATAGCCACCTTGACACCAAGCTCATGGATTCTCCTCGTAACGCTTGCATGTCCGTACTTAGTCCCTTCATATTTATCAAAGAGGTCTGGATGCGCATCCAGTATCATAACGCCTACATCTGGATACTTGGTTCGTGCAGCCTGTACTGCCCCAAGCGTTAACGAATGATCGCCTCCTAAAACTATCGGCAATTTACCAGAGTTTAGAATTTCTGTAACAACTGCCTCGACAACTTTTGAGTTTTCAAGAGGTGAATTGACGTTCGGCTCGACTTCATCTAATGTTTGAAGGCCGATTTTATACGTTTCAACACCGAGTTCGGAGTCAAACAATTCAAGATTTCGCGAGGCCCTTAGAATTGCATCCGGCCCCCTCCGTGTTGCCGCTATGGGATTACTGGTGGAATCGTACCCCAAGGGAATCATACAAACGGCGGCGTCCGGGCCTGAGTAAGACTGCGGGATTGCACCGAAGTTATATGGATATTTCTTTGCATTGGGCCTGCTGTTATCAAAATTCATACCACTATCTTGCTTATCCAGCTTTGCCTGTATTGTCATCTTCGTTTAGCCGTTGCCGGCTCGTCTCGGCGGAGACCGAAGCCGTAACGGGACGTGGCGACAGCTAAACTTCCGAATATCCTCGGCGCAACATAGATTTAGAATCTATCGAACTGCTTTTCTTCGCAACTATCAAGCTGGAGCTCCTTTTTCAACTTTTCGGCGATAGCACGACCATCGGTATTATTACCGCAAGTAAAAATATCAATGGCCATTTTCCCTTCCTCTGCGTAAGTGTGCACCGAGACGTGACTTTCGTCTAACATGACAAAGACGGTGCAGCCTGGAGGAGAGTCGTGTCCGAAACGGTAGCGCGATGTGTTGATAATGGTGGCACCTCCTGATTTGGTAGCTTTCACAACTGTTTCCAGCAACTGTTTGTCATCGTAGCAAACATCAGACGAAACACCATAACAGTCCAATATAAAGTGAGTTCCTTTATTCAATTTTTAGTACCTCCAATCTATCTCCTTTCCAACTAAAAATCCGTTTTACTCTTGTAAGCGTTTCGACCGAGCTCGCCGAAGTCTCACGAGAGAAATCGTTTAGCACTGCTCCGGCAAGTAATGGCAAACCAATAGTTGCATCTACATACGCCGTGGCAGATAGTCCATCAGATGCCACCTTCCCCCAGGATTCAGCTTCTCCTGCTGTACAGCCGCTAAGGCCGCCGAACTTTGGGTCATCGGTTGTCAACTGAATAAAGTATTTATGTCCCTGGCCTTCTACCCCGAAGGCGTCAAGCATCGGCGTCAACTGCTGTATGTAATTTTTCGGAACACCACCGCCCAAAAAAATCGCTCCTGTCTTTGCAGCTTTGTGCTTTATTTGGAGAATCTCAAAGTTATCACGAATCTGGTCTATGATTAACCTTGGCCCATTACTCGATCTCGCATAATGGTGTGTCAGTGCTATCCCAATTGCCGAATCGCACAAAGCAGGACAGAATATTGGGACTTGTTCCCTTAGCGCGGTGCAAAGGATGGATTCACTATCGTCAAGCTCAGCAGCCAGACACTCAAGGAATTCCCTACTTGAATAAACTCTCTGCTCAAGGTGTGAGGCTATCTCTGCTATTCTTTGTTCAGCCTGGCCAAGTTCTACATCGCTCACGTATGTGTCATAAATCCGGTCAACCCCGGCCTGACAAAGTTGTAAGTCGTCTGCCGGAGTATCTCCTACATAATGGTGGTAGCCTATAGCCTCAAAGAAATCGTGGAAAAGGTTTGCTCCTGTGCTTACTAATACATCGATGCAGTGATTCCGTATCAAATCCGCAATAATTTTTCGCATTCCCGCCGGCACCATTGCCCCGGCAAGGCCCAGGAATATGACGGCTTCCTCATCCATTAGCATTTGGCGGTACACCTCTACGCAGCGAGACAGATTCCTTGCCTGGAACGAGGCATGAGAGAACGATGCCATAAGCGCATTAAAAGTCTTGCTATTTGAGACATCTACATGCTCAATGGACTTATTGAGATACTTGGCCATCCTTGCCTCTAACTTTCAGCCTCAGATATCTTTCCAGTAGAGCCGATTCCCTTAGCACGCAATCATCTAATCGAGCGTCGGCATTCTAATGTCGAGCCCGACCAAAGTCAACCCAAAATCCAAGTAGCTTAACGTATAAATTTTAAATTCATTTTATCTCTGAATTTTATTTATCAAACACCGCTTAGCACCCAACTTAACATGTCATAATTGCTTCAATATTCTCCCCTTCAACAGCTTTGTCCTTCATAGGCCTGAACCTACCAAGATTCCCATTAAAGGATAGTTAATTTACGCAAGAGAGATAATATCTATTTTTCATAATTAAAAAATAAGCTTTTCAATATTTTTTATCCTTGACAACTTAAACCGCCATAGTTAAGTTGGGACGAAAAGGCAATCTGGAGAGGCCTTTTATCAAAAGGATTTGGCTAAAAAGGAAAGGATTATAATGAAGGATTTATTTACGACCGGCGAAGCCGCCGAGGTCTGCAGGATAAGCCAACAAACAATAATTCGCTGTTTTGATTCCGGTCGGCTGGAAGGATTCCGAGTTCCCGGCTCAAGATTCCGCAGAATTCCCCGCCGGAGCTTGATCAAATTTATGAGGGATAACCATATCCCTCTCGATCAGCTTGAGTCCGGCAAAAAGAAGGTCCTCATAGTCGACGATGATCCCGAGATCGTCGAGCTTATAGCTGAAGTTTTGTCCCGGGACGGCAGATTCGAAATCAAAACCGCATCCAGTGGTTACGAGGCAGGAATATCGACCCAACAGTTCAAACCTGATCTGATATTACTCGATTATATGCTGCCAGATGTCAATGGCAACGTAGTCTGCCAAACGATAAGAAAAAATCCAGAATTTGAAAGCATCAAGATTATTATTGTAAGCGGGGTAGTAAAACAGGAAGAGATTGACCTGCTATTAAAATCGGGTGCCGAAGGTTTCATAAAAAAACCATTCAACGTCGATGAGCTTACTGACAAAGTTAGTGTTGCCTTGCAGATCATATAAAAAATGGCACAACTGCTCAGGGCATTTCAAATTCCTGGAGCTAATACAAATAACAGCGGATATTATCCAAGCGGCAGAAATCTAACGCGTCTTGCCAATATTAAAGGGCAAGGACTACTATATGCAGGAAAAAAACGCTGACACAATAGTTGCCCACCAAGTAAAGCTTGCTATTGCTCGGCTTGATTCGCTTTCGAGTCTGCCCTGCATTGCGGCAAAATTTTTTCCTAATCTTTTAGAAGGTCGATTTTCACCGGCGGGCTTAGCTGATATTATCGAATCCGACCCAGCCCTTACCGCTAAGATTCTATCGCTTAGCGGCGAGCAACACACCAGCTTAACTGATGAGAAGTTTTCGCTCCGTCATGCACTTGACAGACTTTCTGCTGATGAAGTTCGCAATGCAATCTTATCCATTAAGGTCATTCCGGTTTCTGACGCAGGCGACCCGGAAGGGCAGAGAATTGTATTTAGAAAAGAGCTTTTACTTCACAGCCTTGCGGTTGCCTGCTCTGCAAAAGAAATTGCTGAAATAACATTACCTCAAGTGGAACCAGAAGTAGCTTACTGTGCCGGACTGCTGCACGATCTTGGAAAATTTGCACTTGAAGAGGTGATGCCTAAGAGCTTTGCCCGTATTTTTGAACAAGCACAATCAGAAAAGCAATGTTCCTGTGCTATCGAGCAACAGCATCTTGGCGCTGACCACACGATTTTTGGCAAGCATTTAGCTGAAAAGTGGCGCCTGCCGAATCAAATTGTCCTTGCTATCTGGCTGCATCACAGTGACACTGCGACCATTTCATGGCATATTCCTGAAGCGAGGATAGCACAACTGATTCAGTCAGCCGATTCTATAGCCCGGCAATCCGGTATCGGCCAGTCCGGCAGCTTCGATTCAACGGAACCCATGGCTAAAATAGCCCAGTCGCTGGGAATTAGTCTTGAGCAGCTGCAACAGCTTTATCAAAAGCTTGTTGAAACAGTTGGAGAAAAATCCAAAATCTTAGGTCTGGATTTACCGAATGCAACTGCAAGTTATTGCGATATTGTTCACACAGCCACTGCGCAATTTGCTCGTAAGCACGCGATAGTTTCTGGTGAAAATCGCCGGCTACAGACAGCTTCCAGCCACCTGGATTTCACAACAGATTTTTTGCTAAGTATTAATTCGAGCACTTCAGCCATCGATATAGCAGAAAACTTTGCTACTCGCTGGCAAAAATTTTATCAGACAGGTATGGTCTGCCTATATTTAGTGCCGCCTGACAAGCGACAATCACTCGAAGCGGTCATTGTAGAAAGCCTTGGACAAAGCAGAGCTTTGATGCTGAATGTCCCAGAAAATTCGATGCCGATACCAGAAACTATAACAAACAAATTTGCGCTTTTAGATGCTCACGAACATATTGTTTGGCTGTTTGAGCAATTAGATGTTGACTTTGACACGCAGCAAACCAAATTGGCGCCGCTGCTTTCGGCCGACAAAGCGGTCGGTGCAATTGTTTTTGAGCTCCATTGGCCAACCCCGAAGTACTTCGGGGCAAAGCTGTTCGAGGAAAAGTTAAGGACGGTGACATCGATTGCTGGAGCTATTTTAGACGTAGCTCTTTCTCGACAGAAGCAAGAGCGTTTTGCTGAGCGTTTTGCCCAGCTTATTAGAAAATTCAAAATTCCGGCCTACGGCCGACTGGATGCTTTGGCTGAGATGGCCGCTGGTATAGCGCACGAGTTGAATAACCCGCTCTCGATCATATCCGGGCGGGCACAATTGCTTGCTGAGGCTGAGGCCGACCCAAAAAAGAAACAGCCCTTAAAGCAGATTCATGAAAACGCCAGCGAGGCATCTGCAATTGTCGAGGACCTGATAAGCTTCGCTGAACCCCCACAGCCCAGACATGCCCAGACAAATATTAAACAGATGCTCGATGAAGCTATACAATTGGCCAGCCAAAAGACAAATGTAGAACAAATCAACACACAAATTGAAGTTGCTGAGGATGTAAAAACCGTTTTTGTAGATTCAGCCCAGATAGTATCAGCAATTGCAAATGTTATCTGCAATTCTCTTGAGTCTTATACAAACGAAACGGGACCAATAAAAATTGCTGCTGTTGCTGAGGGGGACGACCTGGTGAGAGTCGAGGTCCGCGACTTCGGACGTGGAATGGACGAAGAGACCCTGCGGAAAGCAACGCAGCCATTCTTCTCAGCAAAGACAGCCGGCCGAAATCGGGGAATGGGTCTTGCCTATGCGGCAAGGCTTGTCCAATTAAACGAAGGTACGTTTCGGATATCAAGCCAGCTCGGCAGCGGAACCACGGTGACAATTTCTTTACCCTGCAAATAATTTCGTATCTCGTGAAAAATAAAAGGGGGCGTTCTGCCTCGCCCCCTTTCTTTGAAGGAGGAACATATGTGTGCTATGCCTGTAATACGTCCAGCTAAGAGCTTTGGTTCGTAATTTCATCGCCATTCTAAACAAAAAATTGCTATCTGCTTATTTTGCCTTGACTTACAGTCTATCTTGCCGCCTAATGGTGAGCACATAGGAACAAAAAATCTGCTAAAGGCTTGAGTTGACAGGCTAATTCGAGTATTCTAACTAAATACAAGTTCAGCAGCGTAGCTGAGCAGCATTTATGCAGGAGATTTGGAAGATGAAACGTCGTGAATTCTTAGCCAGGTCGGTTGCAGGTGTGGGCAGTATGCTGCTCGGGGCGCGATTATCTGCCGCCCCTCAACAAAAGGTAGAAACTTTTGACCCATACGAACTGGTGCCGCTGGGAAATACGAAGATTAAAGTTACGCGAGTCGGATTAGGCACAGGTATGCGCGGCGGCGGGCGACAGTCAAACCAGACTCGCATGGGAAAAGAAAAGTTTTCGGCGCTGGCAAAGGCGTGCTATGAGCGGGGTATTAGGCTGTTTGATGCGGCTGATCTGTACGGGACGCATCCGTTCTTAGCCGATGCGCTCAAGAAGATGCCGCGCAGTGAATACGTGCTCGTCTCGAAAATCTGGTGGCGACCCGGCGGTTTACCCGAAAAGCAGCGACCCGACGCAGACATAGTTGTGCAACGCTTTCTAAAGGAGATCAAGACCGACTATATCGACCTTATACTGCTACACTGCGTTTCATCTGCGAGGTGGCCGGAAGAACTAAGCAAGCAAATGGACATTTTAGCAAAGCTAAAACAGAAAGGCATCATCCGTGCGCATGGTGTATCATGTCATTCCCTGCCGGCGCTACAGGCTTGTGTGAATGAGCCCTGGGTCGATTCGGTGCACGCACGCATCAATCCCTATGCTGTGAAAATGGACGTCAAGACAGTAGAAGAAGTACCCAAGGTGGAAGCGGTCCTTAAATCCTTGCACAAGCAGGGGAAAGCCGTGGTTGGGATGAAAATTATCGGCGAAGGTCAATTCCGTGACAGCGATGAAAAACGAGACAATTCCATCCGGTATGTACTGAATCTGGACCATGTGGATACAATGGTTGTCGGATTTGAGAAAATCGAAGAAGTCGATGACTTCGCCGCTCGCGTCCGAAAAAGACGGATAAATCAAAACCCACAAATAGTAGCACATTTCAATTAACATTTCCTTTCGATTGGTCTCGACAACGTCGAAACTGATAACCGATTGTTTATAGGGCTACCTGACGGATTTGGTAGCTGGTAATTGGTAACTGATAATTATTTAACCAATTAACATTTAACCAATCCATCGGGTAAGCCGAACATAATATGCGGGACGCCGGCAAACTCGATTATTGAAAAAAGGCTAATGGAGCATAGACAACGACATAAAAGGTTGCGTCTGCTTATCGGCAAGCTCAATAAAGAGCGCAAAAATCAGGCGAAAAAAATAGATATGCTCTGCAATGATCTCATTGCCGCGCAGCGCGACTTTATCAAAAGACTGAGCGCCATCAGCTTTGCAGCAGATTACTATAAATCCATCATCGGAATAACCGACTTAGGCAAGCTTTTATCCACTGCGTGCAAACTTATCAAAGACGAAATAGTTGATGCAAACATCGCTTTCTTTCTACGTCAAACGGAGTCTTTCGAATTGCATATTTTTGAAAGCGACAAGCCAATCGCTATATCAAGGCAGCAGATAGAGAATTACTTCACTGCCGAACTGGCAGACAATATTTGCAAGTCGAACCAAGTATGCAGCCTCGATGACATGTTCGCCATGGGCCTGCAAGGCAATTTAATGGAGTTAAATAAGATCTCTGCTTTTACGCTGCCGCTTAGCCAGCTCGGCCCACCATTGGGCTTTATACTGATTTATCGCTCATCGGAAAAGAAATTAACGGCTGATGAGCTAAACAAAATCTCTGCTATAACCTTTGGCCTATCCCGAGCGATACAATCCTGTGCTACTCTGCGTAGTAGCTCCGCTACGTAGCACGAGCCAGGTACTTCAAGCACTACCAATTAACAATTTCTCTTAAAATATGCTAATCTTCAAACGAGATTTTCTTCACAGGAATCATAATCTCCGATTTCATCTGGGCGCATAAGAAGCGCAAGCGGAAGTAGTTTAACTATTAGTGATTATACTTTCACTGTCGACGGCACAATTGATGACGTCCGTATCTACGATGAGGCTTTGAGTGCTGATCAGATTGGGCAGCTTTATGATGAAAAAAGCACAAATTACTACTTCTATCACTATGATGGCTTGGGCAATGTGGTGGCCTTAAGTGATTCGGCTGGCGATACCGTCCAGACGTATGAGTACTCTATCTATGGCCAGGTGGCCGCTTCGGATCCGAATCATCCCAATCCGTATCTATTCACCGGCCGGCGATTCGATACCGAAACTGGTCTTTACTATTACCGTGCGAGATATTATAATCCATACATTGGCCGGTTCCTGCAGACCGACCCGGTTGGCTATAATGATGGCATCAACTGGTACCTGTACTGTAGGAACAATCCGCTGGCGCGGGTAGATCCTTCGGGAAGGGATATTATAGATGATGAAGGCTTCCCCGTTGACGATTTTTATATCGCGAATGCACTTGGTAATTTGTTTCCAAAACCAGACTATCCTGGTCGCTGGACGTCGTATTTGTACTTCTTTGGTTGGTATGTACATGGAGAAGGTGAAGAAGTGAAGCTCGTTAATATAGAACTACTTGATGACTTCAGGAATAGCGATCAAATAAGGCCGGAAATCGATACATTTCAACGCGAGATGGACGATCTCGCCAAGGAGGTTGCAATATCGGCGATCTCTTTTGGACTGAATGGTCAGATCTCTATTACCACTGAGATGACAATTGATTATGATTTCGCGCCATCTGGAGCAAGCTTAGCTGTGTCACTCGTTACGGGCAATCCTCTCGTTGTACTTGGAAGCGGCTCGGTAACAGCGACAGCCACAATCACGGTGCGACGTTTACAAAATTCAGAAGGCGAGCTGACAGATTTCATTGAATGGAGCCTCCACATCGACTATTCGGTGGAGGATGAGTTCAAAGATCCAGGAGATATTTTTGACACAACACCGGAAGAAGTAGAATGGCCTAGCTGCCAAACATATCCAATCACTGCGGACTGGAGTTATGTGAATGGGGGATTAATGGTTGTACCCGTGGACCAAAGTGAATCTGGATAAGGAATAAGAGCATTATGATAGCGGACAAAAAACTATTTCCACAAGTAAAGCAAGATATCAATAGAGGAGAAATAGCAAAATGAAACGGCGCATGTTATTTATATTTGTGTTTCTCGTTTGTATAGTTGTGCTCTTGACATTTGCCGCGGCTGTTCTATTAAAGACGTCGCCATCAGAGCTTTTATTGAGATGTGTATTCGCAGGATACGTTCTCATGAAGAAGCCTCCGCCAATGCCGCCGCCGTCCGAGATATTCAGGCAGCATATACTAGACCCAATTCCCGAATCTGTAACAAATATAAAGGCCGATCAACCGAAGAAAATCTTGGGCTATAGATACGCTATCCGGTTTAATATCAACAGAGTTGACCTGGTTCTACTCACTGATTCACAACCTTTCGAAAGAGTTTGGAATGTAAAGTATAGAGATGGCCGTCTCCGATGGGACTGGGATCCACCAGGTGGGGTTACTAGACGTAGGATTTCTATGATAGTGTATCATCCTAATGGGCCACGTAAGCCTGCGTGGTTCTCACCGGATTTGTGGGACAATCCTGAGGCGTATGCATTTCGCAAGGTAGATGATCATGTGAATACGAAAGTCCTGCTATACAATGAGAAGGAAGGTGAAGCCTATTTCATTGTATCCAGCCTGAAATAATAAATAAAAATAGGGACAGTAGGACCAGAGCTTTTCACCTTCGATAACCACGACCCCACTCGTCTTGGCGTAGTCCGCAGGATGCCTCCGGCAGCGCCAAGCCGTAGCCAGAAGGGCGGCTGCGTTCTGCTCAATAACGGCACCGTAAAATTCATTCGCAATAAGGAAGAACTCCATTCCCTCCGCTGGAAATAAGAAAAAGGCAGCGTTCGGCATCAGAAGAAGACAGGAGACAGAAGTCAGAAGGCTGCAATTAG
>CAYNKI010000027.1:0-23544 GCA_964397675.1 uncultured Pirellulales bacterium | reverse complement strand
TTGGCAGCGGTATTTACGTGGGGACATATAAGAGGATACTGGTCGAAAAAGCGGCACGTGACTTTTTGCTTCATGCTAAATACGCAAGGATAATGGCGATTGAACGGCAAAGTCCATACGAAATTCAGTTGGATGTCTCAAACGGTGGGTTTTGGTTAGCGACTTCCCAATGGAGTGAAGAAACTGAGCAAACCGAAGAGGTAATAGTGCGTGATTATTATTGCAAACCGGTGCAATTTGAAGGCGAAGTAAACTTTGAAGACATTCAAGTTTCGCCTATTGGCGTAGAAACATCGACCGGAGATGAGGAAAACCAAGCAATAGTTTTTTCGCCTAATGGGACTGCGCAATCGGCTGTAATACAGATTGGCAACGGTAAAACGCACTATTCGATAAGCATTAGTGCTGCAACCGGCAAGTCGAAAATGTATTTCGGCACGACTGAAAATATACAAGCTGGGACCGTTGATTTGGATGCACAATAATGATGCGTAAAAAAATAAAAAACAAGGGTTTCAATCTGGTTGAGACTATGGTTGCCAGTATGATCCTTTCTGGAGCTGTTCTGACTATTGGGGCAATCAGCACCAGGTCTCTAAGTGGTACAAGGCTTAATAGACAGTATGAAGCTGCAGCGTCTTTGATTGAAAAACAGCTTGCTTTGATTGATTTTATTGGTATCGATGAATTCATCGAAATGGGACAAATGGAAGGATATTTTGAAGAGCCTGAGCCGGGATATTACTGGGAAATTGTCACTGAATACCAGGATATTGATAGTTTATATCTCGTAACCATGACGGCAAGTTGGGTTGAGCGCAATCACCCCTACAGTATTTCGGTTGATACAATGCTCGATGGTGCCAGTATGTTTGTTACTACAGAGTGAGAGCGACAAGAATGTATTCGACAGATAAAGGATTCACGTTGGTAGAAGTTTTGGTGGCCTCAACTATAGGTGCATTTATTACCTTAGTGGCGGTGGGTTCACTAAGGGCTATTACAGCCAGTGGTGAAATGGTTGAGAATAATATTAGTACTGCTGCTGAGGTGCGGTTTGCGTCGAATATGATCGCAAATGACCTGGTCAATATATACCGTGATAAGAATAATGACAATTATAAGTTCGTTGGGTTGGCAGAGGAATCAACGCAAGGCAATATTAGTTATCTGATTTTTTACACTGTTAATAGAGCAAAAGCCAGGATTGATCAGCCGGAGGGTGATGTATACGAAGTGGAATACTATCTACTAAAGGATGAGGAACAGTCACTGCTAATGAGGCGACTGTGGCCTAATCCAGACCAAGAGGAAACTGAGCCACGCGGGATATTGACTACACTTGCTGAGGATATTGATATCTTTGAGGTTAGATACTTTGACGGTGAAGACTGGTTTGATGAATGGCCGGAAGAGATGGAAGTTTTACCTCAGTTAATTGAAGTAAACATCGTGGCAAAACCACCAGAAAAAGGAAACCCGACTATGGAATCTCTTTATGTGAATTTCACCAGGTCTGTAGGTCAGGTAATGAGTAACCTTGAGGGCACTGAGGGCCAAGAAAGTGGTGAAGAACAGTTATAAAAAGGGGCTTGTTCTGGTAGCAGTGCTATGGCTGATGGTCGTACTTATGGCGATGGTTGCGATTATTGGGCGCAATAGCCGACTCGATATGAAAGTCAGCCTGTTGACGATGGAGAAGCTCCGGTGCAAATGGACTTGTCGAGCAGGGATAGAAACAGCTATTGGAGTTCTTAACGAGGATACAAGAGAAAGTGACAGCTTAACAGATTTTTGGAGTGACAATGACGAAGATTTTAATGATATTGCATTGGAGAAGTGCTGGTTTACTGTCTGGGTTGTTGATGAGGCGAGCAAATTGAATATAAACACTGTTACCAAAAAGCAGCTTTTGGGGTTGGATTATATGACTGAGGAAATCGCAGATGCGATAACCGACTGGCGGGACAAGGATGACACACCAAGTACTGGAGGGGCTGAGGCAGGCTATTATGAGAATCTCCCGTTCGGATATATGACGCGGAACGGTCCTTTCAGGACGGTACGTGAATTTCTTTTAGTCAAGGATGTTACAGAAGACTTATTTTACGGAGAGGATACTAACTTCAACGGACAGTTAGACTTTAATGAAAGTGACGGCGATAGTAGTCCGCCTGTCGACGATGAGGATAGTGAGCTGGATATGGGCTGGATTGCGTATCTGACTTGCTACTCTTATGACAACAACAAGGATGCCAGCGGTAATAGCAGAATTAACATAAATGAAGCTAACGAAAATCAATTAGCAAGGTCTTTGAACATAAGGAGTTCTCAGGCCAAGTGGATTGTGACGGAACGTCCAAAGAATGGATACCAAAGCATCGGCGATTTGATAAACAACAAAAGCCCAAAGACACCCCCGGGAAGCTCTGGTCGAGATTCAGATCAAGATCAGCCTATGGACCTACAAACTTTTTCTCAGATAGCAGACAAAATAACGATAAGTAGCGACGAAAAAATACCCGGTAAGGTAAATATAAATACGGCATCAGAAGAGGTTTTGACGGCCTTAATGGGTGGTGGGGACTCGGCTGAGCTGATTGCTCAGGACATAGCCGCTTACAGAGAAGGTTTAATGTACGGAATGGAAAGCATAGCAGAAGTTATGCAGGTCGATTCTGTGAGCGTTAACACTTTTAAGCAAATTGCTAACTTTATCACTACGCGCTCGGACGTTTTCACTATTCATTGTGCTGCCACAGCCGACCGGAATGAAACCGAGGGACTGAAGCTTCAGACAGAGGTAGTGGTGGACAGAAGTTCGAGTCCTTATGAAATACTTTACTGGTATCAGGGAGCAGGTAACTAATGAACAATAGTACGACTGACATGGAGACATGGCCGTCCGCAACTGCAATAGCGCAAGAGGACGGTAAGCTTAAAGCTGTGCAAATCACAAGGCATGGTAAGACCTTTGAGCTTCTCTGGGCAAAAAGCAGTGAACATCGTGACTCAGATTGGGGTCGTTTTGCAAGAGAGTGTGGCTTGTCAATCGGGCTAACAGAACAAGCAGAAACTGATAGAGACAAAACTGTTGTGGTTGGTTTTAGCTCGGCAGGCATGGCTTTTTACCACCTTGATTTGCCAGCGGTCAAAGAAGAAGAAGCTGCAGCGATAGTTAGGCTGCAAGCTGAAACTCTGCTGCCGCTGCCGGCTGAACAAATGGAGCTGACCTGGCGAATTCGTCACGTGCAAGATGGAAAGGTAGCCATCACCATTGCGGCTGCGAGAAGAGAATACTTACAACGGTTTGTAGCAAGCGTGCGCGTTCTTGAACCGGAACAAATACTGTTAGATTGCGAAGGAATAGTTAAAGCGTGGAAGGAGCTCTTCTCCGGCGATGCAAAAGAAGCTGTGATTGTAAGCTTGACAGCGCGAAGTGCGCAGGTTTGTTTGGCTGAAGATGGAAGATTGAGCAATGCCGTTGTCTTAGATATGGGGACGGAGGATTTCTCGCAAAGGAACCCTGAACAAACGGAAACTATTGAAAGATTCATTCAAGATATAAGAAGTGCCTTGGAATCATTTGGTTATGCCAAGCCAAAAAAGCTGCCGATTTTTGTATTGTCGGATGGTAATAAAGCGGTAGAAAGCATAGTTTCTTGCCTTGAATCAGCACAGTTAAATGCCACAGCATCTTTACCGCAGGTAGATAAAATTACGGAGCAGAGAGAGTTTGGGATCGAACAGCTTTACGAATATCGGGTGCCGATAGGTCTCGCACTAATGGCGCTTCAGACACCTGTAGAAGGCCTTAATCTTTTTGAAAATCTATATAGTCCAGCTTGGAGGGAGGAAAAAAAGTCTGCATTATACTCGCTCAAAATAGCGGGACTGAGCGCAGCAATCATGTTAGTTGTGTTTGTTATTGTTTCTTATGCAGTTGATATCGTTAGTCCAAATGCGATCCAAAAGCGCTTAACAGCAGCAGACTCGAATGCAGACATAAATCTTCTTATGCAAAGGCAAAAACTAATCAAGGCTGTTGCATTGGAAAGACCAAATTTGCTGGAGCTTCTAAAGCTTGTAAACGAAGGTGGTGACGGCAGAGTGAAGCTGGACAGCTTTTATTTCAAAAAAGGTCAGCTTGTTAGCGTAACTGGTCAGGCGCAGAACTCTGATCAGTTATACGATTTTCAAGAAACTCTACTGAAAAAAAATGGTATAAAAGATGTAAAGATACAAAGTACATCGAGGGATATCAAAAGTAAAAAGATCAAGTTTACTCTAACCTTTCATTATAAGAATTTCACAAGGAAGAAAACCTGAATGTAGCTTTGAAGGTCATAAAAATAATGATAGAAAAGTTTAGCGAAAAAGATATACGGGCGCTGAAGATTGGTGCTATTGGTGTAGTAGCTATTGTGGTGTTTGTATTTGGATCGAAGTGGATTGACCATTGGTCGGAAGCTCGTGCATCGCTCGACCTGGTAAAAGACAGGTTAGAGCTTATCGACGTTGACAAGGCTAAGCAGGCCGGCTTAATGTCAATTGTGCCTGTATTTGAGATGCCGCAGAAGGAGGAGATACAAACGTTTCTGTTTAGAAACAAGCTTAACGAGCAGCTAAAGAAATTCAGAATAAATAGTGACACCTTGCAGGAAGTTCGTGGTGGAAAATCCTCGCAGCCCGGGTACAGGTTACTGCGTCTGAAATGTAGTGCCAAATGCAGGTTCACACAGGTGCTTGATTTACTCGCTGGACTGAATGAGAATCCATATTTGGTTGGGATAGATGAAATTAGAATAAAATGTGACCCCAAAAAACCACAGGAAGTAGAGTTGGATTTGACAGTATCAACATTTGTTGAATGAAGTAGAAGGCTATTATGAATCTCGATTACTTGAACTACCTAAAAGAGAAAAAGGGAATGGTGTCAATTGCCCTAATAGGTATTTCAGCATCTCTGGCAATTCTAATCTTGATTAAGGTGGCAGGTTTCTTCGTAGCCTCTGCCAGGGCAGAGAATTTATTAGAAAATGCTGTTGCAAAAAATAAGGTGGACACCAAACAAGTAGAAAAATATTTAACCGATTCTAAGACAATTGCAGATGAGCTGAAGAGAAAGAATCTTTTTGCACCGCCTCCGCCAAAACAGCAGCCCATAAAGCAGGTCTGGGGGATATTGGGTAATGAGGTGCTGATAAATGACAAATGGTACAAAGTCGGTGATATGATACAAGACGCCAAAATCGTGGCAATCGAACCTACGCGAATCAAGGTCGAATGGGATGGCAAGGAAATAGCGCTGGCACCGATCGATACGGTTAGTTCTTCGCCAGTTGGGCCAAAACCTAAAGGACTAGAGGTAGCCAAGGCAGGTACAGGCGGACGTGCCGAAATGGTTGCGGTTCGGCCCGAGGGAATGCCAATGTTAGGCCAGATGAGGGAAAGATTCGAGAGCATGTCTGAGGCCGAGAGAGAAAGACTCAGGCGCGAGGCGCAAGAAAAAAAAGAGACATTCATGAGAATGTCTGAGCAAGAAAGAAAAAAACTTATGGACATAAAAGAGAAATGGCCACATATGTCTGAGGAAGAAAGAGGAAGAGTTGGAGCTTACCTGCGTGAAAAATTTGGCGGTGGGGGAGGAGGCGGCAAAGGACCAGGCGGAGGCCAGGGACAAGGCGGAAAACGGTAATAAAATGATTGAAGTAGGAGGCTATTATGAATCTTGATTACTTGAACTACCTAAAAAAGAAAAAGGGAATGGTGTCAATTGCCCTAATAGGGATTTCATCATTTCTGGCAATTCTAATCTTGATTAAGGTGGCAGGTTTCTTCGTAGCCTCTGCCAGGGCAGAGAATTTATTAGAAAATGCTGTTGCAAAAAATAAGGTGGACACCAAACAAGTAGAAAAATATTTAACCGATTCTAAGACAATTGCAGATGAGCTGAAGAGAAAGAATCTTTTTGCACCGCCTCCGCCAAAACAGCAGCCCATAAAGCAGGTCTGGGGGATATTGGGTAATGAGGTGCTGATAAATGACAAATGGTACAAAGTCGGTGATATGATACAAGACGCCAAAATCGTGGCAATCGAACCTACGCGAATCAAGGTCGAATGGGATGGCAAGGAAATAGCGCTGGCACCGATCGATACGGTTAGTTCTTCGTCAGCTGGGCCAAAACCTAAAGGACCAGAGGTGGCCAAGGCAGGGACAGGCGGACGTGCCGAAATGGTTGCGGTTCGGCCCGAGGGAAGCCAAATGTTTGGCCGTGGAGACAGAGGGGGAGATGGCCGTTTCCGTCCCGGAGACAGGACCCAATTGGGGGAGGGGATAAGAGAAAGATTGCAGAATATGTCTGAGCGAGACAAAGAAAGATTGAGGGCCGAAATGCAGCGGAGAAGAGAGCAGTTCATGCGTATGTCACCGGAACAAAGGCAGCGGAACGTAGAAGAACTGCGTAGGAGCTTTGGCGGCGGAAGGCCAACAGGCGGTGGGCCAGGTGGTGGCCGTGGACCGGGCGGAAGACGGTAATAAAATGATTGAAGTGAGGTGAATAAAATGAAACACTCAGGAACAACAATGGTATTAGTAATAGTTTGGGCTGCAGTACTCCTTGTTGCCTTGGTGGCTGGTATTTGCGTTAGAGAGGTCAGGTTCAGGAACGCCGGGCTCGAATCCAAAGCAGATGCGGAGCCTCAGATGAGCGCCGAGATACCAAAGCCGAGTGACACAAGTGAACCCGAAAGGGGACGTGCCGAAATGGTTCAAGTCCCGCCCGAGATGAGACCAATGCCCGGGCCCGAAGGCCGGCCGGGGCAAAATCGAGGCGGCGGGCGTGAGGAAATGGCGATGTTTCAACTGTTCTCTCCCGAAGAAGCAGCCCAGTTAAGAGAAAAATGGCCGAATATGTCCGAGGAGGAAAGGGAGAAATTTAGGGCCCAAATGCGTGAAAAATGGGAGAATATGTCTGAGGAAGAAAGAGAAAAAGTTATGACAGAAATGCGCAAAAGATTTGGCGGCGGACGACCGCAAGGTGGTGGACAAGGCCGCAGGACAGCTCGAAGACAGCGATAAATTGAATGATTAAGTAAAGTGAGGTGAATAAAGTGGAACGGTCAAAACTAATAATATCAATAATAGTAGGTTTTGCGGCGCTTCTTATTGTTTGGAGAGTTGGTTTTTATCCCCCCGTACCTGAACAAGCAGAAAAGCCGGTTGAAACTGAAGTAGTTGGTGAAGCCAAGGAACTTGATGAAGTCCAAAAGTTAGGTGATGCAAATGAGCCTAAGGTAGTCTCTGATGTCAATGAGCTTAAAGTGGCGTTTGATGTCAATGAGCCTAAAATGTTGGCTATGCTCATTAAGCCTCAAGAACCTGCCGAACCAAATGAGCCGATGGAATACGTGAATCTTAAAGATGTGCAGATGAAAGACATCATTCAGAAACTTGCGGACTGGACTGACAAAGTGATTATTCCTTCTGAAGAGTCTATGAAGCAGAAAGTGACCATCTACTCATCGAAAGAACTACCAAGAAGTGAAGCCCTTGCACATATTTACAGTGCGTTGCGCGCAAAAGGCTATATAGCTGAACATACCGATACGACAATTTATCTCAAGCCTATAGCAGAGGCAAGACTCGGAGAGGTTCCTACGGTAACGGCTGATCATCCTCTGGCCATGCTCGAAAATAAAGACCAGGTGGTTCAGAAGTTTTTTAAGCTACAAAACTACAGTCCTTCGCAGATGGGCGAGGTTATTTTACCTTTGATTGATGAGTATGGCTATATAAGCGCTGATGAAGCCACAGGCAGCTTACTGGTAATTGACACAGTTAAGAATCTGCTGCGCGTTGAGAAGATTATTTTACAGTTTGATGCCTCTGCAACTGAGGAAACCATAACGGAAGTCTTTGAAATTAATCACGGCGACCCAGAAGAGATTGTTAAGTTGCTGGAAACATTGTTAAGTGACGATGGCGGAAGTTTGAGGGGTTCCGGCCGGGGTGGTAAGCCCTTTGGACCTGGCTATAGACCGAGCAGCAGCACTTTATCTAAAAGTACATCAAAAACTCCAACTAAAAAACCCGGTAGCACGGGTGGAACGGCAACGTCAGTCTCAGTTGGGATCAGCCGGGCGCCGTTTGTACTTATCCCTGAGACGAATTACAACTGGATTATTGCAAAAGCAACACCCGAAGATATGGAGCTGATTCGTGAGTGGATTAAGAAGCTTGATAAATCTGTTCCCACAATAATATCTGATTATCCTCTTGCGAGAATTGAAAATAAAAACCAGGTAGTTCAGAAGTTCTATAAGTTACAGAACTACAGCCCAGCGCAGATGGCCCAGGTCGTTGGGCCTTTGCTTAGCGAGGAAGGGTATGTAAGTGCTGATGAAAGCACCGGCCAACTGTTGGTGATTGATACGGTTGAGAATCTGATGCTCATCGAGATGATTATCGCACAGTTTGATGTGCCCGAAGCTGAGCAAGCCATGACGCAGATCTTTGAAATTCTTCATGGCGACCCCTCAGAGATTGTTCAGATGCTGAGGATGTTGTTAGGTGAGAGCGAGGGGTATAGCGCAAGTCGCAGTCGCAGCAGGTATGATCCCCGCAGTCGTTACGGCGGAAGCAGTTACAGCCGAAGCAGTTACGGGTCTTCGTCCAGGCCTGGTGGTTATATGGGCAGTAGAGGTAGTTCCGGGGGGGGAAGTTCGGTTGTGGTTGGGACTAGCCAGTTCCCGATCGTGCTTATCCCGGAGCCAAGGCGCAACTGGATTATTGTGCGGGCGTCGGCCGAAGATATAAAGCAAATCGATGAGTGGATAACCAAATTGGACATGGAAGAACCAGTCGCGTCGGAGTATGAGGTAGTTCAACTGATGTATGCTGATCCCCGCGAAGTGCAGAACAGTGTTGAGGACGGATTTAGGGATTTGCCGGGAACGGAATTTTTGCCGAGTATTCTTGTTCAGCCGCTGGAAGAAACAAGACAAGTTATAGTCTTCGGCAGGAAGGACCTGCGCGAGATAGTCAAGAAAATGATTGCAGAAATAGATATCCCACCAGGTCAATTTGAGACGAAGCATTTTAAGCTAAAATACGCTGACCCGGACGAAATCAAGGAAAAATTAGATGAGCTTTTCGGCGAAACAAGCATGACATCAGGCAGCAGATATACTTCTATATACTACTTCGGTAGTGGTGGTTCCCGAGGGGGAGGTCCGCCGTCGATGGATACTGTGAAGGTAATATCATACGTTTCGCTAAAGCAGGTAACAGTGATTGCTTCACCGGATAATATTGAAGAAATCGCAAAACAGATAGAAGAGTGGGATGCTCCACTCGATGTGGAGGCTCTCAAGCCCAGAATAATTGAGTTGCGTAATTCCGACCCGGTGCAGATGGCTGATTTGCTAAGGACGCTCTTCAGCGAAGAAGGTGGCGGAGGCATGTCGATCTACGATATTTTGTTTGGCAGAGGAACTGAGGAAAAGCAAAAAATTGTTGGGCCGCTCTACGGTCAATTGACTTTTGAGGAGGTGCCGGGGACAAAGAAAATAATTGTAATAAGCAAGATTCCCGAGGCGTATGATGTTGTTGAGGCATTGATACGCGACCTTGACAAGCAGGAGATGGCCGAAGTGCCCAGAATTGTGCAGCTCAAGTATGCAGACCCCGAAGACCTGTCCGAACGGCTAAACGCGATGTTCAACGAGCCTGGCACTTCTGCCAGGATTCGGGTCAGTGCGCAGGGGCTAGCGGGCGATTACTCAATGGAAGAAGACACACAAAGCAGTCAGCAGGGCGGCGGAGGCGGAACTAGTGGGGCAGACCAGAGTACGGAAGACACCTACACACCGTGGTGGGCCGGTTCCGGCGCGCGAAGCCAGATCGGTGAAGAAATGCCGATAAGCAATGTTATAGGCAGGATTCGCTTTGTTCCAGACCCACACAGCAAATCTATTCTTGTTCTTGCTCCCATAGAGTTTATAGACCAGATAGAGCAACTAATTCATGACCTCGACGTACCTGGCAAACAGGTGATGGTAAAGGCGGTAGTTGTGGAAATTGATCACAAGAGCATGACCTCTCTTGGTTTGCAATTGGCATCGAGCACATCTGCGTTTGGTACGCTGGAGGAAAATGCGATCACTGCTCTCAACACGCTTACACACATGTCAACCCACGGCTCAATAGCGCCTTCTACCGGAACAGCTATTGGTACTATCGGAACAGGGACAATGCTGGGCGCAGGAGCAGATGTCTATGCCCTGCTTGATTTCCTGGTAAAGAACGTTAATGCAAAGATTCTCAATCAACAGACCCTGTGGACGAAGGACAACGAAGAAGCGAGCTTCTTCAAGGGCGATATAGTCGCATTCCAGTCGGAGATGGGAGTGACACAGCAAACAACCACACAGACGTATGACTACCCGGAAGTAGGTATGACGCTGGCGGTCCGGCCAAGTATTACACCTGACAAGAATGTGGATATGAGAGTGCTGGTGGATCTCTCACAGATTACATCGGACCTTGTAAATACCCAGCCTGTAAGAAGCATGATGCACACCGAAACAAATATGATAGTGCAGGATGCCCAGACACTCATGCTCGGCGGCATCCTCTTCCAAACAGACAGCGTTATTAAACGAAAGGTCCCTCTATTCGGCGATATACCCTTCGTCGGCGGGCTGTTCCGCCATAATGAGACCATGCTGGCCAACAACGAGCTGATCGTGTTTATTACGCCCTATGTGATAGACGAACCCGGCGAAATGCTTCCTGAAACGTTGAAAGAGATAGAAGGTCCGAGGCAAAAGCTGGAAGAAGTTCAGGATGAATTACAAACCAAAATAGGAAAAATGAAGAACATGATGCCATAAATCTTTTAGCATTGAGGATAATTGACAAATGGGAGAAAGAAGATAATACCAAAGCAGATAGCAGGTAGGGTGGGCTTCAGCCCACCATTAAGATGATTAAGGTGGGGCGAGCCCTCCCCTACTTTCCCAAGATGTGATGAACCTGTGTGTCCCCCCTTATGCGGGGACAAGCTTTTCTTTGTCATTCATGTATGGCCGAATAACTTTCGGTATTGTTATTGAGCCATCAGAGTTTTGGTAAAGCTCTAAAATGGGTATCAATATTCTCGGTGAGGCAATCACGGTGTTGTTGAGCGTATGGCAAAATCGTGTCCCGTGACTCGTGCCTCGTGGCTCGGGTTTGTCTTTATACCGTAGGTTCATTCGCCTTGCCTGAAACTCATAGAATTTGCTCGCGCTGTGTGTTTCACAGTAATTGCCCCGCGAAGGCATCCAGGCTTCTATGTCGAATTTTTTAGCCTGGCCTCTGCCAAGATCGCCGGTACAAACATTCACCACGCGGTAGGGCAGCTCCAGTGCGGCCATTACAGCCTCGGAGTTAGCCAGAATCTCCTCGTGGAACTTATTGCTTTGCTCTACACTGTTTTCACAAATAACTACCTGCTCAACCTTGTCAAACTGATGGATTCTGTAAAGTCCGTATGTATCTTTGCCAGCGGCCCCAGCCTCGCGTCTAAAGCAGCTTGATAGGGCTACATATTTTAATGGCAGCTCTTCGGCATTTAGAATCTCGCCCATGCGATAAGCTGTCAGCGGCACCTCAGCAGTTCCAGCAAGATTAAGCTGGTCTTTCTCCATTCGATATGTCTGGTCTTCGGAGCCTGGGAAAAAACCAGTGCCTGTCATTGTGTCATCTTTCATAAGAACCGGCACAGAGAATGGGACATACCCTTTATCGACCATAAAGTCCATCGCAAATCGTAAAACAGCCCAGTGCAGCAGTGCTCCATCTCCTTTTAAGATGTAGTTTCTTGTCCCTGCTAATTTAACGCCTCGCTCGATGTCTATAATGCCCAGAACCAGCCCCAACTGCACATGGTCTTTAGGCTCAAAATCGAATTGTCTTACTTTGCCTTCCCTTCTTATTTCAACATTTTCCGTATCATCCTTACCGATCGGTACACCTTCATCAGCCGGCTGAGGCACACGAAGCATAAGCTTATCAAACACAGGTTGGCGCATTTTGAGATACTCTCGGGATCGTTTTTCTTCCTCTTTATAAACTGAAAGCTGCGATAGCTCGGCTTCTTTTTCAATACTAAATAACTTAGAAATATTTTTACCAATTTGGTTTTTGAGTGTGGAAATGTCCTGTAATTTTTTCTTTGTTCCTCTCAGTACTTCGTCCAAACGAAGCAACTCGTCGATATTCACATCATAGAACCTTTTGCTTTGGCAGGCTTTTTTGAATTTTGGTGGATTCTCGCGTATTTGTTTAATATCAATCATGTCGCGAAGTGTACCGTATCGTTGAACTAACGTCAATTGAAATTCTTATTGTGTGGTACGTTGGAATGCGCGTCGCCTTTGTAGGTAGTTTTTTTGGCTCTTTAACACGAGTTTTTTAATAAGCATGTATCCATCCCCAAGCTGCGCTTGAGGCTGCCACACGTCAGTCATTATCTATCATCCTTCGCTGCTCATTTTGGATTGGGTGGCAGCCTCAAAGCCGAAGGCTTTGGGGATGGCTTTTTCGTGCCTTTTTATGATTAAGACGTTATTTTGTCCGCCGAATCCAAAAGATTCATTCATCGCGACATTAACCTGATGTTTCCGTGGTTTGTTAGGCACAAAATCCAGGTCAAGCTCAGGGTCGGGATCGTTTAGATTCATTGTCGGTGGGACAATATTGTCTCGTATCGCCAAAACGCACGTAATCAATTCGGCAGCGCCGGCTGCCCCAATCAGATGTCCTAACATGCTTTTGACACTGCTGGCGGGAGTATTTTTCGCCTCTTCTTTAAAAACTGCTTTGATAGCCATAGTCTCTATTGCATCGTTTTCCATTGTGCTCGTGCCGTGTGTGCTTATGTAGTCTACATCCTTATAGCTGATACCTGCATCAGCTAATGCAGCATTCATTGCTTGTATCGGTCCTCTGGCTTCTTCGTGCATATCCGTAATGCGGAAGGCATCTGAGCTGCTGCCGTAACCGATAACTTCAGCTAAGATTTCCACGCCTCTTTTTTTTGCTGAGCTTAACGATTCGAGAATTAAAATGGCTGCACCTTCACCAAGTATAAAGCCGTCTCTGCTGGCTGCGAAAGGCCTGGATGCCGTCTCAGGACTGTTATTTCTTGTCGATAGGGCGGTGAGTCGATTAAAGCCGGTAAGGCCCAATGGATGTATCATCGAGTGCGCTCCGCCTGCAATCATTACATCTGCGTCTCCTTTGCGGATAAGCATGGCTGTTTCGCCGACAGCTTGCGTGCTGGCTGCACAGGCGGTAAGACAGCTTCTGGTCGGCCCACGTGCTCCCGTGAGCATTGCTATGTGAGCAGCGGGCATATTTGGTTCCTGCTCAAGCTCGCGCATAGGGTCCATTCTGCCGAAGGACACCTCCGCCCACTTATTCCAATCCATCTCGTTTTTGTCTGTGTCCCATGCTTTCACAATCGCGTTGAAAAATACATTATTGTCGAGTGAACCCTCGCCGGCTCCCAAATAAATCCCTAACCTTCTTCGGTCTATGTCATCATTTGGATTTTTAGTTTCAATATCAATCTTCGCCTGTCGGCAGGCTTGAACCGCTGCACCAATGGCAAAACTGGAGCCACGGTTACTGTGTTTGTGAAGTTCCGGATTTTTTGTATATTTAGTCAGATCGTAATCCTTAACTTCGGCATCGAATGTCGAAGGAAATGTCGAAGCGTCGAAAATGGTGCTTTGGGCTACACCACTTTTACCTGCCAGCATTGCCTGCCAGACGGTTTCTACATCGTGTCCCAAGGGACATACAATTCCCATGCCGGTTATTACTACTCGCTCGCTTATATCTTTATCAACCATTTACCCATAGTTTCCAATAAATAAATTCGAATATCGAAATCCGAAATTCGAAACAATATCTAATAACCAAAATTCAAATGACCAAAACAAGATTTTCATGTCATGCTGAGTGAAGCGAAGCATCTGGCCTTCGAATGAGAGATTCTTCGCTCGCTTAACGCTCACTCAGAATGACAGCGAAGCCGCTTTTTTGAAAATTTGAACATTTGAATTTCATATCCTTTATAGCTATCCGCTATTTTTCAACACTAATGCGGCTGTTTGCCCACCGAATGTATAACTGCAGCACAGTGCATAACGGACTTTTTTCTGCTTCGTTTCTTTTGCAATGTTTAGGTTGCAGCCTTCGGCTTTATTATCGCAGTTCCTCGCAGCAGGTATTTTACCTTCAGTCATTGCACAAACCGCAGCGACAACATCAAGTGCTCCGCTTGCCGCCCCCGTGTTGCTTAGCATACTTTTCGTTGGCCAGACAGTAATCTTTGTTGCTGCTTCTCCCATAGCAGCCTGGATTGCTCTTGCCTCAGCTAAGTCATCGCCAGGTATCCCTGTCCCGTGAGGGATAATCAAGTCCAAATCGTCAGGCTGTATTTGTGCCTCTGCTATCGCTTTCTCAATCGCTATCTGTATACCTGTTCCATCTGGTTCAAGATACTCGTAAGCCGGATTGATACTATTGCTTTGGCTGGTTCCAACAACTTCAGCGCAAATTTTTGCCCCACGCCTTTGGGCACTTTCAAGATTTTCCAACACGACCATTCCAGCGGCTTCACCGAAAACAGAACCCTTGGCATCAGCGTCAAAAGGCCTACAAGAAGAAGCTGGCTCGTGGTTGTTTTCGGTGGTGGCTCTTTTTAGCAGACATTGGCGGGTGACATCCATAGGGTTTACCTTTGCTTCGGCGCCACCAGCTAAGGTAATGTCACTGTTGCCACGAGCGACAATTTGAGCTGCTTCATTTATCGACAGATGTGCACCTGCTTCACCACATGTTATAGAATTGCTTGGCCCCTGGATGTCGTGTATGATACTTATATGACAGGCTAACATATTGGGCAGATACTTCAATAACCATAATGGCGGCACAAGCTCAATGCCGTGCTCACCCCATTTTTGAATGTCAAACTCACCGTCAGTAACGCTGACTGCCGCCGCGTTAGCTAACTCAATTAGGTCACAGCTTATAAGACCCGCACCCACATTGATTGCCATACGTTCCGGCTTGACATTAATATTTTCCGGGTCGATACCTTTTGTAATAAGACCGCTGCTGACCAGTGCCTCGTTCGCTGCTATAACTGCAAGTTCGATGTCCCGACACATCAGTTTAACAGCTTTTCGATGTGCCTTTGGCACAAACTGCTGTATTTTATAGTCTGGAACCTGACCGGCCAATTGGCATCCAAAACTTGCAGGATTAAATGCTTTAATTTTACTTATCCCGCATTTACCGGTACAGAGACCGTCCCACATATCGCTAACGTTTAATCCAAGTGGGCTTATCGCGCCAAGGCCGGTTATTACTACGCGAGCTGAATCCATTAGTCTTGCTCTGACCCGGTCTCACTGGAGCCGGTACCACCGAAAAGAAAATCTCGCAGAAGTGATTCGAATGTGCCTGTGAATACGAAATTTTCATCTGGAAATTTTTTGCCCGCCAGGTTCTGGTCTATATGGCTAAACATTAAATCAATCTCAGCGATTAGCTTGTCTGAACATGTAATCTTGCCGATTGTACTTGCCGCCTCGCGAGTAATATATTCAATTTTAGCGTCTAATTTTATCGTATCACCGGGCTTTACGTATTCAAAAAAGACGGCCTTTTTCACCTTTGCCAAAATAACCTTTTCCTTAAAGTCTTTTACCTCGCCTACTAATATTCCCGATGTTTGGGCCATTGCCTCAATCATCAAAGTCTCAGGCATTACAGGAAACCCGGGAAAATGATCATGCAAATGTTCTTCAGCAAGCGTTACATTTTTAATGGCCACAGCACTTTGGCCGCTGTTAAACTCTACAAACTTATCAATCCAAATCCAACGCATCTTCATTAAAGTTAACGGCAGGTTTACTTTTAGCAATCCTGCCGCCGACATTCTTAAAGACAGCTTTATATAATAGTATTAAGCAGCATTCAGCTTAGTTTCAACGTATTTTACAATCGCCCCTACAGTGAACAAGTCACCCAATTTGTTAATATCAGGGTTGTTCTCAAATGTCGATATATCCGTATGCGGTATTTTCTCTCGCAATTCAGTCATGCCTTTCTCAGTGAATTTTCCATTATTGATAAATTCAGGATTATTCATCAGGCTTTCAGCTGGAAATAATTCTTCTCGCGGAATTCTTATTCTGAACGCTTTCTCTAATCGAAAGACTATGTCCAGAAAGTCAATGCTTTCAGCTCCCAAATCTCCCGTTAAAGTAGATTCAGCAGTAACCTCCTCATCGTCGACTCCCAATGCATCAACCAAAACTTCTTGAACTTCCTTGAATATCTCATCCCGACTCGGTGCCATATTTTTTATCTCCAGTAATCAATTTCGTATTGCGTATATCGTACTGCGTATTGCGTTTAGCATCGTCATTCCTGCGAAAGCAGGAATCCAGATATATCAACGGTCTGGATTCCGCATAAGGTGCGGAATGACAATTCTTTAAATCATACGTCACAAAGCACTATGGACTATCTTAATAGTTTCCATCGTTTTTTCATATTCTCTATTATTTGGGCATCCACTGGTGCCATTTTAGAATCCTCAGCAGCGAGGTTAAAATGCCTCAATCCAAATCTTGCTTCGACAATCTTCTCGCCTTCGGATAAACCAAAGCCAGCAAAGCTGCTGACGTTTTCTTCTATGGTCTTGGCCTCAACAGTATATTCTATTTGGGCGCCTGGTGCCAAAAAACTTTTATATTTTACATTTTTTGCGTGCTCAAGCAATATCATACTATGTGCAAAATTTTCTGTTTGGCGGACCAGCCATGATGCTGATTCGATTAATCCTTCCAATAGCAGAACACCGGGCAGGACCGGAAATGTTGGAAAATGGTCTGCTAAATATTCCTCAGCCAGGGAAACGCTCTTGAGAGTTTTAATTTGCTTGCCCGGCTCTAACGAAACTACCTTGTCAATAAGTATAAATCTCACAATTAGTATTTAGTTGTTAGTATTTAGTTCTTAGTATTTAGCCGACGGTTTTAACGCCGATTATCGCAATACGCAATACGAAATCCATAACACAATATACAAGATGCAATTCTTTTTCCAGTCTTTTTTGTTTTTTAACCATGGATTTCACAGACGCCGTTCTGAGCGGAGTCGAAGAATCTATTTTTAGCCACGAATTCACACAAATTTGAGCCACAGAGGCCACAGAGAAAGCAAAGAATAAAATTAGTCACAAAAAGGCACAAGAAAATAAGAAGCAGAAAGGCGAAAGAGAGTAAAACAATCCCAGGTGGCCAGGACAATAATCCACAAAAAACCTTGCTTGATTCCGATAAATTAGTATAATATAAAACAGAAAGCATTCAGTCCATCGCTTTACGGAGGACCAGAGATGTGTAACTTAAAAAAGACTTTTAAGCTGTTACCTGTACTTCTTGCCATCTGCTTATTCAGCCTACCGGCCGAGGCCAAATACGGCGGTGGTATTGGAGAGCCAAACGAGCCGTACAAAATCGCTATGGCAGAGGATCTAATTTTGCTGGGCGAGAGTCCCGAAGATTACGACAAGCATTTCATCCTGACAGCCGACATCGACCTGGATCCGAATCTGCCCGGCCGCAAGGTCTTCGACAAGGCCGTCATCGCCCCGGACATTTACACAATACAGGGATTTCAAGGGATTGTGTTTAACGGTGTTTTTGACGGCAATAACCATACAATATCAAACTTCAGTTACACTTCTACTGACACAGATTATGTAGGGCTTTTCGGGTACGTCCGGGGAGGAAGAATTTGTGGTGTCGGATTGATTGACCCTAATATTGATGCGGCAACAGGAGGAGATTTCGTCGGGTCTCTGGTTGGTCACATAGAAGCCGGAACCATTGCTGAGTGCTATGTCCAAGGCGGCAGTGTCTCGGGTCAAAACTACGTCGGTGGGCTTGTGGGAAGTAATGCTTCTGGCAGCCCACGGGTTACTTCTTTTAGTGGCACAATAACTAAGTGCTATTCGACCAGCAGCGTTTTGGGAAATTCTGGTATCGGTGGCTTGGTGGGAAGCAATGGCGCTACAATCACCAACTCGTATGCCACAGGCGAAGTTTCGGGTGATACATGGGTCGGCGGCCTTGTGGGAAGTAATGGGTGCTCAGCCTCCGCAAGTGGCCCGTGTGGTACGATATCCAACTGCTATTCAATGGGCAGCGTTACGGGAGACCAGGCCGTCGGCGGCCTTGTGGGAATAAATGCTTGGAGTACTGGTACCGGTAGGAGTTTTCATGTTTATCGTGGCACAATCACCAACTGCTATTCGACCGGCAGAGTTTCGGGAAATCTTAATGTCGGTGGCCTAGTTGGATACAACTCATTTTATTGGTCGCCTGGACAGGTTACGGATTCTTTCTGGGACATTCAAACCAGCGATCAAAACGACATGTGCGGAAATACAAATATCTTTGGATTGCGAACTGTATGCGATGATAGCTGTGGTAAGACAACGGCCAAGATGAAGATGGCAAGCACATTCACCGGCTGGTGGTGCAGCTCTGTGTGGAAGATAGATGATGGGAGAGATTATCCCAGACTTTGGTGGGAGGACAAACCAGGCGAATTTGTGCTGACACTATCCACGTTTTTGGAAGGGTCTGGAACACAAGTCGATCCCTATCTGATTTACACAGCTGAGCAGCTTAATATTATTGGCTCAGTGCATTGCGACTGGGACAAGCACTTCAAGCTAATGGCGGATATTGATCTGGTTAGCCATGCAGGAACAAACTTCAATATCATTGGTGATTATGATGTTCCGTTCACTGGTGTTTTCGATGGCAATGGTCATACAATCTCACACCTGACCTACACTTCTACAAATAAAGACCACATAGGACTCTTCGGTTGGGTCGAGGATTCCAACGCGGTGATCAGAGATTTGGGACTGATTGACCCTAATATTGATGCGGGAACAGGAGATTACGTTGGTTCGCTGGTTGGTTTGCTAAAAGATGGAACCATCAACGGCTGTTACGTTGAAGGCGGCAGCGTGTCGGGAGAACAATTAGTTGGTGGTTTGGTGGGAGGGAATGCTAGCTTGCGGAGTAGAGGTCGAATAGACAGCTGTTATGCCAGCACCAGCGTTTATTGTTCCGGCAATCTGTCAAGGGGGAGAGTCACAACAACAGACAGCGCCGGAGGCTTGGTGGGAAGTAATTATGGGAGAATTACCAATTGCTATTCAACTGGCAGCGTCACGGGAAACGGGGACATCGGCGGCCTCGTTGGGAACAATAGTGGTGATGTGACCGGCTGTTTCTGGGACACTGAAACGAGCGACCTGCTCAATATGTGTGGAAGTCAAGACGACTATTATGGAACGGGCTGCTACAATAGTTACGGGAAGAGCACAGCCGAGATGCAGGACCCGAATACCTTCAGGGATGCAGGATGGGATTTTGTAGGACAAGATGATGGTCCAAGCGATGTATGGGCTCAGCTTGATGGTCGTGGGTACCCAATTCTTTGGTTGCAATTACCGGAATCGGAACTGCCTTCGTTGCCCAAATTTTCAGGCGGAACGGGAAAGCTGGATGATCCTTATCTTGTCTCAACCGGGAGTGAACTGAATAGTATTGGTCATAATCCAAGACTTATGAGAGCGCATTTTAAATTAATCGATGATATTGACTTAGCTGTGATTGATTTTTACATTATTGGCAACGAAGTGCTCCCGTTCTCCGGCGTTTTTGATGGCAGCGGCAAGAAAATCTACAATCTCAGCTACACTTCTAAGGACAAAGACTACATAGGACTTTTCGGGTGCGTTCGTGGAGAAAATGCCGAGATAAAGAAACTGGGATTGATTGACCCAAACAATGCTGGCCCAAGTTGTGTTGGTTCGCTGGTTGGCTACCTTAAAGATGGAACCATCACTTGCTGTTACGTCGATTACGTCGAGGGTGGCAGCGTTTCGGGATATTGGTATGTCGGCGGGCTCGTGGGCCGCAATAGGGGCAGCATTACAACGAGTTACAGCATCATCACTGTTAGTGGAGAAAAGACTGTTGGCGGGCTGGTGGGACTGAATGATGCTAACATCACAAACTGCTATTCGACAGGTTTCGTTGAAGGAACCGATAGTGTCGGTGGACTAGTGGGCGTAAATGCTGGTACAATCCTCAGCTCCTTCTGGGATATTGAAACTAGCGAGATGACTAATATGTGTGGAATCCGGTACGATGATACTAGCTGTGATAACGCCTATGGCAAAACCACAACCAAAATGCAGACGGCCAGCACATTCCTCGAAGAAGGCTGGGACTTCGTCGGCGAGACCGAAAACGGCACAGAGGATATCTGGAGCATCTGTGAGGGAACGAATTATCCGAGGCTGGTGTGGCAAATCACGGCAGGTGATTTTGTCTGTCCGGATGGCATTACGATAGACGATTTTGTGTTTTTCATTGAGCACTGGGGAGACGAAACTTGCGATTTAAGCAATGATTATTGTCAGGGCACAGACCTTGACCAGTCCGGCACAGTCGATGCCGGTGACCTTGAAATCTTAGTTGATAACTGGCTGGCAGGCCTTTCCGATTGACTATTTTCTATTGACTATTGACTATTGAGTGTTCTTCTTCTTTTCCTTTGTGTCTTCGTGTATTAGCTGCTATAATTCTTACCTATGAATACACGCAATGCCAAAATATCGGATGTCGGAGCTATTTATTCTTTGATCAATTATTACGCTGAGCGGGATAGAATGCTTTTTCGTTCGTTAGCTGATATTTACGAGAACTTGCAGTCTTTTATTGTTGCTGAGCTTGACGGCAATGTCGTTGGATGCTGTGCCTTGCAGATTATTTGGTCTGACCTGGCGGAGATAAAATCGTTAGCCGTTGACGCGGCGAATAAAGATAAGGGCATCGGCAAAATGTTAGTGGCAGCGGCTATCGAGCAGGCTCGTCAGCTTGGCCTGCCACGGATTTTTGCCCTTACGTTAGACCCAGCCTTTTTCCAAAGACAGGGCTTTGAAATAATCGAAAAAGATGCGCTGCCGATGAAGGTCTGGAAGGATTGTGCCAAGTGCCCTAAACAGCAAAATTGCGATGAAATAGCAGTTATAAAGAATCTGAAAACTGAGAGCAAAAAACTAAAAACCATAGCGTAAAACTTAAAATTAAATAGGTTTTGAATTTTAAGTTATGGTTTTACACTTTTGGCTTTACGTTTTTCACTTTTTTTATCCTACCTGTCGGCGTTGGAAGAGGGCAATAGCTAACGCAAGTATGGCTGCTGTATAGCATAAGGCATAAGAAGCACTTATTACGATATACTTTAGCGGCACTTGGCTGCCTTCATAAATGGCGTCACTTATCCAAAAAATTTGTAGATTTGGTACTAAGAAGCGGCCTATCTTCGCCCACAAATGTGTTTGAGCAAATCTTCCGAATGTGTAATCACTTATAAGGCCTAACAAAAAAATCCCGATGCAGCCTGAAAGCGTTACCATAATGTTAAACCTGGCTGAGAATGCCAGCGCCAGAGCCACAATTATAATTGCCGCCAATAGTAGCAATAATGAGCCGTAAATATCCACCGCATTTATACCGTTATTCTGGGGAGCAAATTTCCAGTCTCGGTCGATAAAGACCAGAAAAATTATGCCAAGAGTGGCAAATATTCCACTCAAGACAATGGCTGTGGACGAGAATTTCCAGTCATAAATGTAGTTGAAAAAGGCACTTAGTAGAAATGCCGCGCCGACGATAGTAGCTGCTGTACTTATTACCGTCCAGTCGTGCGTATCCCGTACCGTTTCAAGGACGCCGTGTCTGATAGCCATAAGTAGGGCGATTGTGCAGATATAATGTGCCAGAACTACGGCAGCGACCACGCCGAGGAACTTTGCCAAAATGAATATAGGACGTTGTACCGGTTTGCTCAGAACGGTGGTGATAGTCTTATTCTCCATTTCCTCGGCTACGGCACCGGAAGCAGAAAAGATTGCTATGAACAAGCTGGTCAAAAAAAGCGTAGATAGTCCTATCTCTCGTAGGAGTTTATTGTCGTCGCTCATGGTGTACATCGTCAAAGAAGGACTTATAAGGAATAAAAGCAGGGCGGTGATAATGATTATGGCATAGACCGGCTGTCTCAATGTCTCTGTAAAGGTATTTTTGGCTATTGTAAATAATGTATGCATTGTTTATATTACCGGTCTTTAATATTGCTCTTATATTAATGAGTTCTGCAAAATTGAAGTTAGGAATACTTTGAAAAGAAAAAATCGTTTTTTGGATTTTTTCTTTTCAAACAGCAACTTGCTGTATGACAAATGATTAGGTGATTATTTAAGAAAATCAAAAAACGGATTTTCTTAAATAATATATACCTAACTTCGATTTTGAAGAAACCTTATTATATTATAATAAATACTATATTTGTAGTTTTTTGTTCAGAGCATAAAATTGGATAAGAAATGACAATATCTTCCAAACGCGCTGAATACGTAGCTTTATTGTCTCTGATTTTAAGTGTCGTCTTTTTTGGCATTGCCCTTTTCTTAGGCCGATGGAGCGGCTTCTTAGCGACCTACAAGATTTGTTGGCTGATTCTTTCAGCAGCTTTGATTTGGTTCGTTCTTGCTATTCAGTTCCATCAACGTGCCTTGGCTGAGCAGGAAAAGCTCGATATGAGCAAGTCGGCTAAGGATGAAAAGGCTCCTACAATCTTCCAGGCCAAGGCGGAACGCGCCGATTTATTCGCCGTGGCTCAACGCCGACTCGAAATATTACAGAAATGGTTTATTCCCATATTTTCAGTTGTCATTGCTGCCTATCAAATAGGTATAGGGCTGTACCTGTTAAAAGCTGCTCAAGCTGAGGTTGAGCTAAAGCAACCGCTACTTTGCGCGATTTTAATGACGGCCATTGCGTTCGTCAGCTTTTTAATGTCCCGCTATGCAACCGGCATGTCGGCTCAGCCACAGTGGAAGCCGCTAAGAGCCGGCGGCAGCATAACATTAGGCTTTTCACTTCTGTGTTTTATCCTGGCCATAGCTTTGGCGTTTGCACAATTCGATTGTTTTATCTTTCTGACAGTCCTTAACTATATTATTCCAATCTTACTGACAGTGCTTGGAGTGGAAACCGCATTTAATGTCGTCTTGGATATATACCGTCCGAGGCTCAAAGACCAATACGCAAGAGCCGCTTTTGACAGCAGGTTGTTGGGGCTTATAAACGAGCCTGGGGAGATATTCCGTACCGCCGCTACTGCCATTGATTACCAGTTTGGCTTTCAGGTCTCCCAGACTTGGTTCTATAAGCTCTTGGAAAAAGCGATTATTCCATTGGTTCTATTTGCTGCTATTACACTATATCTGTTAAGCGGCATCGTTGTAGTCGCCCCCAACGAAGAGGCCGTTATAGAGCATTTCGGCAATCCTGTAGATAAGGCTGGCCAGGTCAG
>CAYNKI010000026.1:0-23817 GCA_964397675.1 uncultured Pirellulales bacterium | reverse complement strand
TTGGTATGCGCCTATAGAGTGTTTTAAGTGCTCCAATGCCCGAAAATACTGCTTGCGTGGTGCATTCTTTGCGATTTCGTAACTGCCAATGTCAAAAAAGTTGCATGGAAAAAGATGATGGCTGTTCATCCACAGCATGCCACAAAAAAACAACTCAAAATCCTACGTTGTGAGAAATGCGGGCTAGAGAAGTTGCGCCCACATCAAGCCAAAATTGGAGTGAGGTTTAATTGTCGGGAGATATAGTAAAGCTGCGCCTGAGTAATAACCAGGTGTGGGCTGGAGGAGAGGTGATTTAGTTTCGATACACCTCTTTTACGCTTCTATTGGTCCATCCAGTTGCTATCCTACAGGGCAAAGATCCGCCATAGCGGCTGAATGATTGAGATAAACAGGGAGGCACTTCTTCAGCACCTGAGGGAGGAATTGAGGAGGAGAAAATTTTGTTTCGTGCACCCACGGGGACGGAGTATGCGCAGGGTTGGTGGCAAAAGACAACTGTTGACCGAGAACCGAAATATTGAGACTTGGTGTTAAAAATGCTCAAATTATTCGATAATCCACCAATTCTTTACAAAAAAAAGCCAAAAATACCCAGTTTCCCTAATTGTTTTGGAATCCCACTTTTTGGTAAAATATAAGATCTGTAAAGGAGGAGCGTGTCAAGGGTGACATATCAAGGAAGCATATCTGTAAAGGATTATATTTTTTAGTAAGTACGTATTCGTAGGGATTAAGAGTATAGAACCGCCCAGTTCTTTTGATAATTTGGCATGATATGGCTTCTGGATTTGTACATGACATTGATGTAAGCAGGAAACATAAGGAGTTATTTGGTTTAACACAGTGACAATAACGTGGTGGGAGATTTAAGCGACAAATAAGTAGTTGGCTTAGATTGATCTTTAGTGTGAGCTTGTAATGGCAGCGGATAAGAGAACATGATTAAACAACGAGCTTGATGCAGGAGGCAGACCTCAAGACGCAGTAAGTGGAGGAGGTTCCGAGAGGTGATTAGTTTCGATACATCTCTTTTACGCTTCTATTTGCATAAAGCTGAAAAGATTAAATGAGGGACTATCGGTCCATCCAGCTGCTATCAAACAGGGCAAAGATTCGCCGTAGTGGCTGAAAGTTGATTGAGATAAACAGGGAAGCACTTATTCAGCACCCGACGGAGAAGCTGAGGTGGAGGAAATTTTGGTCCGTGCACCGACGGGGACGGAGTACGCCCGTGGTTGATAATGACCTACATGAAGGAAAAAACAAGAGAGCATGAATTATGAACATTTTAGGAATCTCAGCATTCTACCATGACAGCGCTGCTTGTCTGGTTCAAGACGGCAAAATAGTCTCTGCTGCTCAAGAAGAGCGTTTTACTCGCAAAAAGCATGATTTCTCTTTTCCGAAGAACGCTATTCGTTACTGTTTACGAGATAGCGGATTAGTGGGCAAGGATTTAGATTTTGTCGCTTTTTACGACAAACCCTTTATCAAGTTTGAACGTATACTGGAGACCTATTTAGCCTATGCACCTATTGGGATTCAGTCGTTTATCAAGGCCATGCCATTATGGATTAAGCATAAACTGTGGATAAAAGAACTCATCTTCAAGGAACTTGATTATGATGGCGCGATTATTTTCCCCGAACATCATGAGTCTCATGCAGCCTCGGCCTTTTTCCCATCACCTTTTAAGGAAGCCGCTTTCCTTACCATAGACGGAGTTGGCGAATGGACAACAGCGAGCTTTGGTGTAGGAAAGGGCAATGAGATAGATATTCTATCTGAGATTCGTTTTCCTCATTCTTTAGGTCTGCTATATTCTGCATTTACCTATTACACAGGGTTCAAAGTCAATTCCGGCGAATACAAATTGATGGGCTTGGCGCCTTATGGCCAACCCAAGTACAAGGACTTGATTCTTTCCGAGCTGATGGATCTGAAAGAAGACGGTTCGTTCAGATTAAATATGAAGTATTTCAATTACTGTGCTGGTTTGACGATGACGAACAAAAGATTCGAGAAGTTGTTCGGTGGTCCTCCACGCAAACCGGAATCTCGTCTGACTCAACGAGTTATGGATTTAGCCCGTTCTGTGCAAGAAGTAACTGAAGAAGTGGTGCTGCGTATGGCTCGACATATTCATAAGCAGACCAGACAGAAGGATCTCTGTTTGGCTGGCGGTGTAGCCCTGAATTGTGTCGCCAATGGAAGGATTTTGAGGGAAGGTCCGTTTGAAAATATCTGGATCCAACCTGCTGCTGGCGATGCTGGAGGAGCATTGGGAGCAGCCTTGATTGTCTGGTATCAATATTTAAAGAAGGCCAGGATTACCGATGGTACAAAGGATTTTCAGCAAGGTTCCTATCTTGGACCAAAATTCGAAAATGGCTACGTCAAGGGCTATCTCGAGAAGAATCAGATCCCTTACGTTTTGTTGAGGAACGAAGACATTCCCGAGAAGATCGCCGATCTAATTGCCGACCAAAAGGTTATTGGCTGGTTTCAAGGACGGATGGAGTTTGGCCCCAGAGCACTGGGAAGCCGCTCAATTCTTGGAGATGCCCGCTCTCCTAAAATGCAGGAAACGATGAACCTGAAGATAAAATTCCGTGAGAGCTTCAGGCCTTTTGCTCCCACTGTAGTAAATGAGCGAGCTTCTGACTATTTCGAGATAGATCGGGAGAGTCCATATATGCTTTTGGTAGCCCCGGTAAAAAGGCAAATTCGCCGAGAGATGTCGGACGAGGAACGAAGACTCTTTGGCCTTAATAAATTGAAGGTTGTCCGTTCCAGCATTCCGGCAGTCACTCACGTGGACTACTCTGCTCGACTTCAGACCGTCAACAAGGATGATAATCCCTTATACCATCAGATGATAGCAAAGTTTGATGAGAAATACGGGTGTCCTGTGATTATTAATACTTCCTTCAATGTTCGGGGAGAACCAATTGTGTGCACTCCAGAAGACGCTTATTTGTGTTTTATGCGGACCAATATGGATTACCTAATCATGGGGAACTCTCTCATAGAAAAGAAAGAACAGAAACCCTTGGATAAAGACATTGATTGGCTTAAAGAATTTGAATTGGATTAGGAGGAGATCATGACCGTCGAAGGAATCAAAAATATAGAGAGTGGTAGGAAAGAACTTCGGAAATTTGGCTTAACAATGGGAATCTTCTTAGGTTTACTAGGAGGACTATCGTGGTGGCGTGCAAATGATTATTATTCCTACCTTTTTATCCTTTCTATAGCTTTTTTGCTCTTTGGCTTGGCTGTGCCGATGTTATTGAAGCCCATTCACAAAATATGGATGACTCTAGCTATTCTTATGGGCTGGTTTATGACGAGAGTGATTTTAAGCGTTTTGTTCTATCTGGTGGTTACGCCGGTCGGTCTCTTGACAAGGTTGCTTGGCAAGGATTTTTTGGGGCTGAAGTTAAGAAGCAATGTAGACAGTTATTGGATACCGAGAGAAGGCATTGAAAAACATAAGATTGATTATGAGAAACAATTCTAGCAATTATCAATCCAAAACAGAACTCGAGACATTCGATATTGAACGCAAGGGCATAATGTCTTGATTTAAGAGTGTATAAGTCAAAGAAGAATTATTGGATTTACAAGTGACAAGGGCAAAGAGGTTTTTGCGAATATAAAAATGGTTCTAACCACCGAAGGAAACGGATTAGCCATGTACCGGGGATAGAGAGATGGGAAAGCCAAAAATAGGGAAAGTAAAAAAGGTTGTTTTTTATTTTCTTATGTTCACATTAACATCTACCTTTTGTTTCCTTGTACTTGAGTACGGGGTCGCTCGCTTTTACTATTCAGATGTCCATGGATTTCCATATCATCACGTTTTCGATCCTTTACTCGGGTGGAGACTAAAACCGGGCACTTACTTTGCCAAGTCTCCGCATAAGCTTCGGAAGCATAGGATATATATTAACAAGCACGGGCTGCGAAACAGGGATATCGAATCCGGTCAGAAAAATGTAACCAGACGGATTGTGATCCTGGGAGATTCTTTTTCGTTCGCAGAAGTGACTCCTGAGGAAAGTATTTTTCCGGTTCAACTGGAACACATGCTCAACAAAAGCTGTCCCGGCAAGTATGAAGTCATAAATGCCGGCGTTACCGCGTACGGTAATGCCCAGGAGTTGTTGCTAATGCAACGGCTATTGGAGGAAGATATAGTTGGGGACCTGTACTTGCTAATGATTTTCACGAATGACATCCTCGATAATTTGCGCCTCACGTATTCCAAGTGCTTAGAAAATCCTGCGCAGCCAGGTTTTACCCTTAATAGTGGGGGAGGACTTGGATTGGAGTATCTGCCCCAGAAAAGGGTACCGGATGGTTCGGATACATTTAGGCCACTAAGAGAAACACCCCGAAGATTTGAGTTTATTCCCGTTCTGAAAAACCGAATCGAATCATTTGTTCAAGCGAGACCTGCAACGCTAAAGGTCCTGGATAGGGTAGGGATTAACACAGAGGTTCCCAGAGTGCCAGGATTACTTCACGCATGGTATCAGGAAGACATTTTGAATAGGGGGATTCCTTTGATGAAAGCGCTAATCAGAGAAATCAGAAACGAAGCGAAAAGAAATAAAGCCTCGCTTCTCTGCTGTCTTATCCCCTCCTCATCACAGATCTATCCGGACACGTACGGACCTCTATTAAAGAAGACATTTCCCCATGAGCCAATGGTTGATGCCTGGCTCAAAGACAAAACACGACCGCAACGAATAGTCAGGGAGATGTGCGAAGAACTGGGCCTTCCCTTTTTAGATCTGTACCCGGTCCTGTACCAGAATAACCAGAGTGTGCTATATATTCCTAGGGAAGGTCATTTCACCGCGACAGGGCACACTGTAGTCGCTCAGAGTTTGGCTCAATATATTTGTAGAATAGAAGAGAAAGAGCAGAAACCATTGGACAAAGACATTGATCCGCTTAAGGAATTTGAGTTGGATTAGGAGAAGATTGTGATTATCCGAGAAATCAGAAGTACCAAGAGTGGACGAAGTGAACTGAGGATATTTGGCATGACAGCTGGCACCGCGTTGGGCCTATTGGAAGGATTGTTTCTTTGGATCTGGGACAGATCGTTATTTCTACTTTCCGATTTCTTCCACAGGATTTCTCTTCCTTTAGATAGTTCTGCAAGTACTATCGATGCCTATACAAAAAACATGGATGACTTTAGCCATTCCTAGGGCTTATTTGTGACGAGGCTTATTGTGGTTGTTTTGCTTTGTCTTTTGGTTACTCAGCTTAGCCTTTTTGCTATGTTGTTAGAGGATTTTGGGGGATTTTAAATTCGGCAGGAATATCAATAGTTGTTGGATTCTAATGAAACAGGTTCAGAACTGGTTGCAAACAAACTTTCTATCTTTACAAAGAAAACAATATTGTTGAGAGGACATATTATGTCAAGACTTTCAATCATATCTGAGTTCGGGGAGTTCTTAAGAGTTCGTAAAAAATGGTGGTTAGTGCCGATAGTGATTTTCCTGATTCTTTTAGGTGTTCTGATTGTTCTTACAGAAGGTTCAACATTAGCCCCATTTATCTATACATTATTTTGAATGAAAAGCGCAGAGGCAGATATAAGCGGAGAGTTAATAAGTAGAGAACAGAGTTTAATACTTTTGGAAGGTGGCTAATTAAGAGAACATGATTAAACAACGAGCTTGATGCAGGAGGCAGACCTCAAGACGCAGTAAGTGGAGGAGGTTCCGAGAGGTGATTAGTTTCGATACATCTCTTTTACGCTTCTATTTGCATAAAGCTGAAAAGATTAAATGAGGGACTATCGGTCCATCCAGCTGCTATCAAACAGGGCAAAGATTCGCCGTAGTGGCTGAAAGTTGATTGAGATAAACAGGGAAGGCACTTATTCAGCACCCGACGGAGGAGCTGAGGTGGATGAAATTTTGGTCCGTGCACCGACGGGGACGGAGTGCATCAAAACTTGATGGTCTGCGCTGCTGAAAGCTGGAAACTTCCAGAATTTCATAGGTGGTATTTAGCCGCTTGATAGACGAGCACAATTTAAAGATGACGCTAAACAGCAAAGTGCGTTTTAACACGTTTTTTGAGTGTGTAGATAGTGAAATAAATGAAAGCTGATATTACTCAAGCAACCGATAGATTGCTAAATTATATTGAAGCATCCAATCATGCCGGCTATGACCCATATGATGCGTTGAACAGTCCGCTACTGCGGGCTCTTAGTTTCAAAAATAAATGGGCAAGAATTGCTCTTACTCAATTTTTCAGACGTTTTCCGGTAAATCTTCGGGCAGTATTTGGCGTCAAAAAAGGCCATAATCCTAAGGCAATAGGGCTATTTCTGTGGGGATATACAAAGCTATATGCAGTTGAAAGAAAGCCGGAGTATTTGGAAAGAATTAAATGTCTTCTCAATCTACTTGAAAAACTTAAGAGCAACGGCTACTCCGGTAACTGCTGGGGGTATAACTTTGACTGGCAAACTCGCGCGTCCTTACTGCCAAAATTTACGCCTACTGTTGTGAATTCTTCGTTCATAGGCCATGCGCTGATTGATACTTATCGATACACAGGTATTCAACACGCATTGGACATGGCGGTTTCAACTAAAGACTTCATTCTTAACGACTTAAATAGATATGAAGAAAATGGCACTCAATGCTTTAGCTACACCCCTATCGACAACAGCCAAGTTCATAATGCGAACATGCTTGCTGCTTCACTTTTAATCCGGATTCATGGTGTGCTTGAAGAAGAGAGATTAAAACAGGAATCGCTAGCAGCACTGGCATATAGTATAAGGTATCAGCGAGGAGATGGTTCGTGGTACTATGGGCAAGCAGATTATCAGGGCTGGATAGATTCTTTTCATACTGGATTCAACCTGCAAGCTTTGCGCTACTTTTTGGATGAGGGATGTGAAGAATACCGGCTGGCTTTCGATAAAGGCGTAAAATATTATGGGGAGAACTTTTTCTTAGAGGACGGCACACCTAAGTATTATCATGATCGAGTCTATCCCATAGATATCCATTCGCCAGCCCAGGCAATTTGCTTCTTCTCGCACCAGGGTCAGGAATACCAGAACCTCACAGACAAAATTGTCCACTGGATGCTGACAAATATGTACAGCGGTGACGGCTATTTTTACTTCCGGAAGGGACGTTTTGCGACTAACAAAATATCGTATATGCGGTGGTCCCAAGCGTGGGCTTTCCATGCTCTGACAGAATACCTGTGTCCCAAGAACAAAGAAACCAAAGCTTATACAACCCATAATGTTGCCTTAGTGCATAGACATTCTGGGCGTTTCGTTTAGTGTTTTTAATTTTTATAAGCATGCAGTAGCAAATGGTTTTGCCTAAATTGCCTTCCAGGTGCTTAAAAAACATGTGTGGAGTTAAGACATAATGCGTGTCATCTTAGTAGCAGGCGCCCGGCCTAATTTCGTGAAGATTGCTCCGCTGATGTCGGAGTGCCGAAGACATGCCAACATCAAGCCTTTGCTGGTTCATACCGGTCAGCACTATGATGCGAAGATGAGCGATCTTTTCTTTCATCAGCTTGGCATCCCTGAGCCAGATGTAAACTTAGGTGTTGGCAGTGGTTCACACGCTAAGCAAACAGCCGACATCATGAAAGCGTTCGAGCCAGTTCTTTTGGAATATAAGCCGGACGCGGTGGTTGTGGTGGGTGATGTCAACAGCACTATCGCCTGTGGTCTTGTTGCAGTGAAACTGGGTATAAAGCTCGTTCATATTGAAGCGGGTCTCCGCAGTTTTGACCGTTCAATGCCGGAGGAGGTCAATCGCGTTCTGACAGATTCTATCAGCGACCTTCTTTTTTGCACGGAACAAAGTGGGATTGACAATCTTATCCGCGAAGGCATCTCCAAAGATAAGGTATTTCTTGTTGGTAATGTAATGATTGATACTCTGCTAAAGAACAAAGCGCTTGCTGAGAAGGCGAAAATTTTGAATCAGTTGAATCTTAATGGTGAGAGCTTTGCCGTTTTGACTTTGCACCGGCCTTCTAACGTGGACGACCCGAACACGCTCAGCCGAATTTTAGACGCTCTTGAAATCATTGGAAAGGATATGCCTATTATTTTTCCTGCACACCCGCGCACTCGAAAAAACCTTCGCTCTTATGGATACGGAAAGCGGGTGGAAAAACTGCTTAATTTACGACTGATAGAGCCGTTAGGTTATCTTGATTTTTTAAAATTAGTGTCTTCTGCCAAAATAGCTCTTACAGATTCCGGCGGCATACAGGAAGAAACTACCGTCCTCGGAATTCCATGCTTGACTTTGCGCGAAAATACTGAGCGACCCATAACGGCAGAGATTGGAACAAACCAGGTTGTTGGTACGGGGCCGGCGAAGATTATCGAAGGCTATAATCGGGCAATGAATGGCCGGTTGCGGAATTTGGAAATACCTCCGCTGTGGGACGGCCACGCCGCGGAGCGTATTGTAAAAACGCTCTTGCAGCACCTATAGGTTACCAAGACTGTCAAACTCAATACACTAATTGAAGGAAATCAATAGGGACGACTAACCACAGCTTGTTAAAATAGTCATTCAGCCCCGTCGAGGTATTTGATCCAATAGTCTGTCCGAGTAAAACAACCTGTTGAGGTTTATAAGTCCTTATAAATAAAAGGCATAGTAATTTCTGTCATGGAATCACCGGCTCTTTCAGAGCAGCAAAGGCTTATAGATTTAAGGATGAATACTTCAATAAACTCATAAACGCCGAGAAATTCTGCCATGTGAGGATTGCTCCATTTGAAAAAAATTTGCCGATAATAGAAAAAAAGTCCGAAAAAAATGGAAAAAACTTGACAAAAACCGCGATATGTATTATTTTGTAGGTAATATAGATTGCGCGGGTAGGCGTGTTTACGAAGCTAATTTAGTAAAGGACACGCTCCTCTAAAGGCTTGTTGGATAGGAGGGTAGAAGAAGGCAAATAGGAGGCCGGAGGAGGAAATGAAGGGTGGTGGGGATAACACAGTGGAAGGGTTTGTATAAGCCCCCTGTTGGCCTGAGGCAAGCACAAGGTCTAAGTAGTATCCACTCGGCCGGGCAATTTCATGCCATACTTGAGCGGGAGAAAGCTCGAGTTGAGCGTAATGCACATCAATTCTCACTTGTACTTTTCGAAGTAAGCAAGGCGGGACAGAACGTCTCTCAGATGCGCTACTTGACCCATTCACTCGCTAATCGCATGCGCTGGACCGATGAAGTGGGTTGGTTTGGTGATGAGCGCATAGGTGTTATCTTGCCCGACACATCTGCCGTTGGCGCTGAGAGATTGGCCGAGAGTGTCTGTGAGGCGGTCACCGCCAAGAGCTCACCCCCAGAGTACACTATCTACACTTATCCATCTGCATCGTTTCCTAACGGCAATGGACATTCCGCTCAGCTCAATTTCGCAGACCTTTTCCCCCAATGGGGGACAGGAATGTCGCGAGATTTTTTGGTGTCTGCTGGGCGTGATGGCCAAAGAAGCAGCGCATTTGGCGCAAAGAAGCTGTCGTCCGATATCACACCGAACGACAGTGCCTGGCCACAGGAGCTTGAGCCGTTCTTCCTCCAACAGACCCGAATATGGAAGCGTGCTTTTGATATACTGTGCTCGATAGTTACTCTCATCATCTTATCTCCTTTATTTCTCTTACTATCCCTGTTGATCAAACTCGTCTCTAAGGGGCCGGTTTTCTTCAAGCAGCAGAGAGTAGGATATAAGGGACAAACATTCACCATGTGGAAATTTAGAACCTTCAGGGTTAATGCTGACGCCGCAGAACATAAACAATATGTTACTGAATTGATAAATGGCGCCGCACAGAATGGTACGGTTGCTGAGAAGAAGCCGATGACTAAGCTGGACAATCATGACAAAAGGATTCCATTTGGCAAAATACTTCGCAAAATGTGCGTCGATGAGTTGCCGCAGTTGATTAACGTTTTCCGGGGTGAAATGAGTTTGGTTGGTCCCCGTCCACCTCTTGTCTACGAGGTGGATCAATATTTGCCATGGCATTATAGCCGCTTCGATGTTCTTCCCGGCATGACCGGTCTTTGGCAGGTCAGCGGTAAAAACCGCCTCACTTTTAATGAGATGGTACGGTTGGACATTCAGTATTCGAGACGACAATCTGTTTGGCTCGATACAAAGATATTACTAAAGACACCGTTAGCCATTGTTTCTGAAATCAAGGATAGTTTTGTTTTACAGAAGAAATACCATCTGGTTAGAGAGGTCATAGGAAATGCTTAACATTGCAGTGGTGGGCTGTGGTTACTGGGGGCCGAATCTTATCCGTAATTTTGGATCGCTTTCCGAATGCAAAGTAAAATTGGTCTGTGATGCCGATGCAGACCGGCTAGCGTATATCAAAGAGCTGAATCCTTCAGTGGAAACTACTTCCGAATTTGATAATCTCGTCAAAAATGGAGATATTGACGCAATCGTAATAGCCACCCCTGTTCACTTGCACTTTGGGATGGCCAGGAAAAGCCTGCAGGCCGGCAAACACACGTTCATTGAGAAACCCATGGCCTGCTCTTCAGAAGAATGTGAGAAATTGATAGAGCTCGCCGAAAAGCAAAAGCTAACACTTATGGTCGGGCACACATTTATCTTTTCCACTCCCGTCAAGAAAGTTAGAGAAATCGTTGCCTCAGGCGAACTGGGGGAGATTCAGTACGTTAGTTCACGGCGCTTGAACCTCGGCCTTTTCCAAAAGGATATCAACGTGGCCTGGGACCTTGCGCCCCATGACATATCCATTATTGTCCATGTTCTTGGGGAAGATCCTTTGTCCGTCAATTGCCAGGGTAAGTCTCACTTTACTGACGGGATTGAAGATGTGACCAATATGACGCTGAATTTCACCAATGGTGCTTTTGCCACAATTCAAAGCAGCTGGCTCGATCCCAACAAGGTTCGTGAGATGATGTTTATCGGCAAAAAAAAGATGCTCGTTTACGATGATATTGAGCCCATAGAAAAGATCAAAATATACGATAAGCGAGTAGAGACTCCACCTCACTACGACTCGTTTGGGGAGTTTCAATATTCCTACCATTATGGGGATATGTATTCTCCCTATCTCAAGCTGGTTGAACCTCTGAAAACAGAATGCCTGCACTTTTTAGACTGTATCAAGAATGGGGAGAAGTCTGAATCAAGTGGCTGGGAGGGCTTGGAGGTAGTTCGAATTCTGGAGGCTGCTTCAGTATCACTGAAAAACGGCGGCGGCAAAGTGGAGATTGCCAAGTCTTCGACCACCTCGTGAGTGAGACGGATTGTGAGTCACAGCCAAATTTTTTTGCGACCGTCTTGATGTCGATCTCTGAAAAAACCTTACTATGCCTGCTGATGCTGCTTAACTTTGAGGGTGTGTTACTTGTTTTGTTTCGGACATTCCAGGGTAGGTAATATCATAATCTTTCATGTGAAGGTACGGACAAACTGATTTTAACTGGATAATTCCCTGTGGCTTTGCCACATTTGCCACAGGGTTCTTCATTTGTTGCGGGAGTCAGGCCCAATTCTATCAAAATAGAGCTGTAAACAGCGTCATGTGAGCTGGCCCTAAAGCAGCTAAGAAGTCGTGAAGTGATCCTAAAGCGGAAAAAAGATGAAAAATCGAGTTAATATTTGGATTGATTTGGAAAATACGCCGAATGTGCCTTTCTTTGAACCTATCGTCAAGCAACTGAGAAAGATGAATCACACTGTCTATATAACCTGTCGCGATTATTCAGGTATTCCGGCGCTATCCAGACTTTACGGTATTGAGGGTTCTACTGTGGGTTGGTACGGTGGAAAGAATAAAATACAGAAGCTGTTTGTTGGTTTACTGCGGAGTATGTTACTCGCAAAATGGGCAAGAAAAAGGCAAATAGACCTTGCAGTGGGTTTTGGTTCGCGTACGTTAGCGGTGGCCTCTGGATTGCTAAGAATTCCCAACGCTACAGTTTTTGACTATGAGCACATCTCGACTGGCGCATATAGATTTTGTGATTGGGTATTTGTCCCGAAAGAAGTATCAAGCCAATATTTGATCGAACGAGGTATACCCGAAAAAAAGCTCATTAAATATACCGGCCTAAAGGAAGAAGTTTATGCGGGTGTATATAAGTATAATAGAGGTTCATTGGACCAGCTTAAATACGATGGGGAGAAAGTTGTTGTAACTATCCGTCCTCCGGCAACAAAGGCCCACTATCACGACCACCTAAGTGAGATTATCTGTAGGCGTATATTGGAGAGAATTGCGGAAGACTCATCAATTATGGCGATATTTATAAGGCGAGGAGACGACTCTACTTTCGATGAATTTCTCCAATATGAAAACATTAAGACAATGACAGCTTCTGTTAAAGGTTTAGACTTAATCATTAACTCTGACTTAGTAATTAGCGGCGGAGGGACAATGACTCGCGAGGCAGCTGCTACAGGAGTGCCTGCTTACTCTGTCTTTACAGGCAAAATGCCGGCGGTTGATGAACAGCTAGCCCGTGAAGGACGGCTTATAATGATTCGGAAACCTGAAGATGTTAGTAGAATAAAGTTCGTTAAACGTGACAAACAAGTGTGTAGTGGCGGCAAAAACGCATCTGTTCTTGAATTTTTTATTAATGAATTCGTCCGTCTCGCAAGGAAGTCACGTAGTTGACATCTGTTACGAAACCAACTCTTACAATTGGAGCTAAAGTAATTGTTGATAATATGAGTTATGCTACCAGCCGTTGTTGGGGTCGGAAGTTGGTATTTGATAAGGTACGTTGGAAGAAATCGTCTCCGACTATACCGAAGCGATAGACCGACAAAGGATAACATATGGATGGTGAGATTATGGTCACCTATAAAATCGCCGCTGACGTTAAGCTCGGTAAGGACGTTAAGATTTGTGACTTCGTGAACCTTTATGGATGCGAAATCGGTGACTATACAAAAATTGGCACATTTGTCGAAATTCAAAAGGGCGCTAAAATTGGCAAGCACTGTAAGATATCCAGCCACACCTTTATCTGCGAGGGCGTGACTATCGAAGACGAAGTCTTTGTGGGGCACCAAGTTACCTTCATTAACGATGTCTTTCCTCGTGCGACAAATGGGGACGGGGAATTGCAGACAGAGCAGGATTGGGTCTGTGTGCCAACGTTAGTGAAGAAGAATGCCTCCATCGGTTCAAACGCAACGCTGTTGTGCGGGATAACCATAGGCGAAAATGCTATCGTAGGGGCAGGCAGTGTTGTGACCAAAGATGTGCCTGCCAATACCATCGTTGCAGGCAATCCGGCACGTACATTGAGAAGAATTGATGGACAGGAGACTGATGGTGATGAAAGTTCCATTTCTTGATCTTAAAATTCAGTACGAATCCATTCGAGACGAGATTGCAACTGCCTTGCAGCGAGTCTTGGATAATACGGCGTTTGCTGGCGGACCGAATGTTGAGAAATTCGAGAAAGAGTTTGCTTCATTTTGCCAATGTGAATCCGCTACAGGGGTCGGCAGTGGAACAGCCGCACTTTGGATGACTTTGTTGGCGGTCGGAATCGGTCAGGGTGATGAGGTTATCACCACGCCCAACACGTTCATCGCTACTTGTGAGGCCATAAGCTTTTGCGGTGCTAAGCCGGTCTTTGTGGACATCGACGAGCAGACCTACAATATGAACCCTGATGTGCTTGAAGACGCCATTACGCCTAAAACCAAGGCCATTATTCCCGTTCACCTGTTTGGTCAAATGGCTGATATGGACCGCATTATGGAAATTGCCCGAGCGCATGAGTTGTTCGTTATTGAAGATGCTTGTCAATCGCACGGAGCTGAATACAAGGGACGGCGCGCGGGCTCGATCGGCGATGCAGGGTGTTTTAGTTTCTATCCTGGGAAAAACTTAGGAGCATATGGGGAAGCGGGCGCTATTGTGACTAATAACGCCGAACTGGCTGGAAAGATGCGCATGTTCCGCGATCATGGCCAGGCCAAGAAGTACAAACACTGCCTAATTGGCTGGAATGGACGTATGGACGGCTTCCAGGGCGCGGTGCTGAGTGTGAAATTGAAATACCTTGCTACATGGAACAAAGCACGAAGGAAAAATGCTCAACTATATAATAACCTTCTGGCAGATGTAGATGGTGTAATCACGCCAATTGAGGTTGATTACGCCAAGCACGTTTATCACATCTATGCGATCCGTACTGAAAACCGCAATGCGCTCATAAGGGCTCTGGGAGAAAAGGACATCTCCTGCGGAATTCACTACCCCGTACCTATACATCTACAGGATGCCTACAAATTCCTGGGCTATAGAAAAGGCAGTTTCCCTATAGCTGAAAAATGCGCTAAGCAGTTGGCTTCTTTGCCTATTTTTCCAGAACTTAGTCAGGAGCAAATAGAAAGGGTGTGCCACGAAATCAAATGCTTCCTGACTGTGGCAGACTCGTGATAGGATTGGATAGATCGACCAGAGTCGTTCACGTAGATCTCAGAGAAGAACGGAGGAGGAAAATGCGAAAAATGGGTGAGCTCGGTAAATACCTGGGGTTTGTTATCAGAACCAAAGGGCTGATCGGCTTTATTCTGCGCATAGGAATGCTAATCAAACGGTTCGACATCTTTGGAAATAAAATGAGAAATGCAGTTTTGAAAATAGAGCAATTTGGAAAGAAGTACAAATATAGGCCAACCATAATCGTTCCGGCTCTTGTCCTAAAAAGGCACCGCAAACTTCTGCGCCATTTATCTAATGCAAACCTTGAGTTTGCCATTCATGGCTATACGCATAAAAACTTTAAACCTTTGGGTTTGCATGAGCAGGTCAGCGAGATTCAGAAGGCTAAAGACGTTTTCAACGAACTGGAGATGCCCGCCTATGGATTTCGGGCGCCCTATTTGAGCTGGAATGACTATACAAATGAGGCCGTCGAAAAGAGTCAATTGCTTTGGGAGAGCAACGAAACCATTATATGGAATGGCTTTAGGAATTTCAGAGTATCAAAGTCAAGATATTTCAAGGAAAGTGCTGTTCATGAACTGTATGAGCCACTTGACGCCGAAAAAAATGCGGCGATTCCGCGCCTGGAGGGCAAGATTATTCGCATCCCCGTAGCCCTTCCGGACGATGAAATACTGGTGGACAGGCTTGGCATCAAGGATTCAGAAAAAATCGGTCAGCTATGGATTGAGATAATGGAAGATACGTATGAGCGAGGCGGCGTCTTTGTCCTGCAACTGCATCCTGAGAGATTTCGCATTTGTCAAGAGGCTATGGAGGCTTTGCTCCAAAGGGCCGTGTATTACAAACCGAGTATCTGGATTACGAGCATGAGGGAAATTGCAGAATGGTGGAAAGAAAAGAGCCAATTCCAATTCACCTTTGAAGCCATACCTAAGAGAGGATACCGTGTTCGGTGTGAATGTACAGATCGAGCAATTATTCTATGTCGAAATCTTTCAAGTGGAGCATCAAAAGCACCATTTTATCAAGATTATAGCGTAATCGAAGACAGAGAATTTTACATAGAATCAGAAAATCTAAAGCCCTGCATAGGAGTTCATCCCCGGTGCTCAAAAATGATACGCGAATTCTTAACAGATGAAGGGTTCTGTTACGAAGTCTCGGATAAGAATTCAGAGTACTCCCTATTTTTTGACGAATGTGAAACTTTTGCTCGAAAGGATGAAATGGATCTTCTAAGCAGGATCGCAGAAAATCCTAATCCAATTGTCCGATACTGGCGCTGGCCTGCTGGCATGAAAAGCGCTTTTGTGACCACCCATGACTTAGATTCCGTAACCATAACAGACTTTTTGTTGAGATTGTTTGGGAGATGAACAGATCAGGCCAAAAAGTGGTTTGGAAAGTTTATAAAAGACTACTAAAGTTATTAGCTAAACAGATGCCGTGCTATCGTATCAGGGGACAGCTATTTAAAATGGCCGGCTATGAGATTGGCCAGCAAGTCTATATTGGGGAAGATCTCATCATCATAGATGAACTGGATGATAAGGGAAGGGTGAGAATAGGCGATAGAGTGGCTATTTCTGAACGAGTAACATTAGTAATATCATCAAATCCAAACTTCTCAAGAATTCGGCCTTTTGTGAAAGATGGACACGGACATATTGAAATTGACGATGATGCTTGGTTAGGTACGGGATGTATTATTTTGCCCGATGTTAGAATTGGTAAAGGGGCTGTCGTTGGTGCCGGTTCTGTCGTTACAAAGGATGTCCCTGATTTCACGGTGGTGGCGGGTGTACCGGCAAAGCCGATACGAAGGATCGACATACCAAAGGAAACGTTAATATCCAAGAAAATTACTTAGAGTTAGGAGTAGTGATGAGATTTCAAAAAGTACTTTTAGTAAGTCCGCCTTCAGCGAGTCGGTATGGTGGCTTGAGAGTTCCTGCAGGAATTGGATATATTGCTCAGGCATTGTATGATAATTCCATTGAGTACGACCATGTTGATATGAGGATAGGTTATACTTGGCGACACTTACGGAAAAAAGCATTAGCCTTTAGGCCGGACTTGATTGGCTTCAGTATGATAACTGTGGGGTATAAAACTGCCTACAAAATTATTTCTGATCTAAAACAGCTACTGCCTAGCTCTAAGATCGTTGTGGGTGGACATCACGTAACGATTTTGAAAGAGATGGTACTTAATGAATGTAATGATATTGATTTTGGAGTAGTTGCCGACGGGGAAAGAGCCATACTTGAACTTTGTAGAAATGACCTACCATACGAAAATATTAAAGGCTTAATCTTTAGAAGAGACCACGAGCTTGTTTTCACTGGAGAAAGGCCACCCATTGAAAACCTTGATGAATATGCTTTCCCTCGCTACAAAAATTTTAATATGAAAGACTACTCAAAACAAATCCCGATTCACTCCAGTCGAGGTTGTGTTTTTCAATGCACTTTCTGTCCTAATAAGTTAATAGGCAGGAAATTTAGGACAAGAAGCGTTACCAATTTCGTCGATGAAATTGAGTATTGGTATGCGAAGGGCATAAGGCAATTTGCCATTGATGATGATAATTTTACCTTGAAAAAGCAAAGGGTTTACGATATTTGTGATGAAATAGAAAGACGCAATCTTAAAAACTTATTTATTCGATGTTCAAATGGGATTAGAGCGGATAGAGTCGATCGCCAGTTGCTGGCGAGAATGAAAGAAATTGGCGTGCGGGAAGTGGGGTTCGGTGTCGATGGTGGAAATAACAAAGTACTCGGTTATTTGAAAAAGGGCGAAACAATTGAATCGATCGAACGGGCAATAAAAGATGCCTGTAAATTGGGACTTGATGTGAGATTATTTTTCCTCGTTGGAACGCCTTATGAGACAAAAGCCGATATTGAAGACAGTATCAGACTCGCTAAAAAGTATCCTGTAGGGTTGCTAAATGTGAACAATCCCATCCCATATCCAGGGACAGAGATGTTTGATTATGTAAAAGAGCATAATTTATTCTTAATTCCTCCTGAAGAGTATCTTAATACCGTCTCCGAAGATAAGCTTGCCCCAATCTTTGAAACACCCGAATTGCCAAAAGAAGAACGCGTAAGGATGTTAAAACAATTTGACCGAGTGCGGAAACAAGTAATGAAAAATGCTGCTTACAGAAAGTTCAAACATTATCCGCTCATTGGACGTCTAGTAAGGTATTTTTTCAGTGTGACTTTATTTGAAAAGCTCTTTTTTAACAATCTGTCTTTTCGCAAATTCGCTGAATGGATACGATATAGGCAATTGGTAAAAAGCTAAAAAGAGGTCTGCTGTGCACAAAACGTTTGAAAATGGTGCAGTTATAATAGGCGGCGATTTCCAAGGTCTGGGGATAACAATCCAGATAATCCCCATGGCACTTTCCGAAAATATTTAGACCTTTGCCACACACAAGGTATTGGCACCCTTAATGAAACAGAAATGGTCTTACACAAATTTGATTTCAAAAACTAATCAAACAAAGTAATTACCTCATGGCTACTCATAAGAAAAAAATCTGGATTGATTTAGTTAATTCACCTCATGTTCTGTTCTTTAGGCCAATTATTGAGGAACTCAATAAACGCGGTTATGCTGTGATTCTGACCGCTCGTGATTGTCCTCAGATATGCGGACTCGCTGATCAATTTAATCTGTGTTACAAGTGCATTGGACATCACTTTGGAAAAAATAAGGTTTTAAAAGTGGCAGGAATGTTCATTAGAGCCCTACAATTGGCACGCTTCGTGATAAGTGAAAAGCCAGACCTTGCATTATCGCATGGTTCTCGTGAACAATTGCTATTGGCCTCAATCTTAAGCATACAATCGGTACTAATAACCGATTATGAGTATTCCAAGTTCCTCCCCATTAAACTAACCTGGTTGATTGTACCTGAGGTAATCCCCGAGAGTGCTGTGAAGAAGCAGAGTAGGGGTATTCTTAAATATCCTGGTATTAAGGAAGACGTGTATGTTGCAAACTTCGAGCCGGATTCTCGAATCCTGCGTGATTTAGGTATTAATGGAGATGGCCTGATGGTAACTATACGTCCGCCAGCTACGGAAGCCCACTATCATAGTCGCAAAAGTGAAGAACTTTTTGCGGCAACGATCGATTTTTTGGGCCGCACTCCGAACCTCCGCATGGTTTTATTACCGCGCAATGAAAAACAGGAGGCCCTAGTGAGAAAAACCTGGCATCGGAAGTGTAATAACGGTAAAATCATCATTCCTGATCATGTAGTTGATGGACTTAACCTAATATGGCACTCTGATTTAGTAATCAGCGGAGGTGGAACAATGAACCGTGAGGCTGCGGCATTGGGAGTGCCCGTATATAGTATTTTTCGAGGCAAAATCGGAGCTGTTGATCAATACTTGGCGAATTCCGGACGCCTTGTTCTTTTGGAAAGTGTGAAGGATATTTACACAAAGATTATCTTAAACAAGTCTCGTCGGCCACGCAAGATCAAACGTACTAACCGTGTCGCCTTACATAGAATTGTTGATGAAATTGTAGGAATTGTTGAACAATAATTCTTCGATAGAATAAAGTTTTTCGTCTTACGTTATAGAATTGGTAAAAAGCTATAAAGAGCTCTGCTGTGCACAAAACGTTTGAAAATGGCGCGGTTATAATAGGCGGCGATTTCCAGGGTCTGGGTATTGCTCGTAATCTTGCTCCTCTCGGAGTCCCAATTATTATCGTTGACCCGGACTTTTGTATTGGTCGATTCTCAAGATTTGTCCAAAAATGTTACAGATGTCCCCCGCTGACTGATATGGAAGCTTTCGTTTCCTTCCTAAAGGAGTTGGCTATCGAAAAAAGACTCAACAAGTGGGTCCTCTACCCCACAAGTGACATGGCCGTCCACGTCCTTTCGAAGTACAAGGATACTTTGGACCAATATTATCTACTATCCACATCAGAATGGGAGGTTACCAAATTCGCCTACGACAAGAAGCTCAGCCATCAATTGGCAGAGCAGGTTGAGGTCCCTGTTCCCGAAACATATTTTCCCGAAAACATAGAACAATTAAGCCATTTGGATCTGGATTTCCCTTTTATTTTGAAACCCACTATCAAAGACAATTTCTTTCCCGCCACAAAGAAAAAAGCAATCAGGGTAAATAGCAAAGACGAGTTGATTGAAGCCCATAAATACATGAGCTCCATCATCGATAGGTCGGAAATTATGGTGCAGGAACTAATCCAGGGAGGTGCAAATAATTTGTATTCGTTCTGTTGCCTTTTTGGCGATGGTGTTGCAAAGGCCAAGCTAACCGCCAGGAGGCCTCGGCAGCATCCCATGGAATTTGGTAACGCCACTACGTTTGCGCATACCTGTGAGGTCCCTGAAATTGAAGAATACGCGGTGAGAATACTGAGCCAGATGCATTATTACGGTTTGTGCGAAGTGGAATTCATGTATGATAATAAGGATGGAAAACTCAAGTTTCTGGAGATAAACCCGCGAACGTGGGGCTGGCATACATTAGGTTCTAAAGCAGGGGTGAATTTCTCAGCACTTCTGTTTATGGATATTAATAACGAACCTGTCTCGGCAAATTCCTTTGAAAGGAATGTTAAATGGATCCGGCTGCTGACTGACATGCCAATCATAATTTCGGAGATTTGCAAGAGACGTTTAACGCTCATCGATTATTTGGACTCACTCAAAGGCAAAAAAGAGTTTGCAGTTTATTCGAGCAAAGACCCTTTGCCATTTATCATGGAAATATTTTCGGCGCCTTATCTCTGGCATAAACGAGGATTCTAAGGTCGCACATGGAGAATGTAATACTTGGATTTGTTTTAGCCCCATTGATCCTTATTCCCATCGCTTACAAATGGGAGCTCAATCTCAAAGTCGTCTTAATCGGCGCTTTGGCCACAGGCCTGTTCGCTGGATTCCTAACACATGGTGTGACAATATATTTTCAAATAAGCCTGTGGGCAAAACTAATAATATGCATTTCTCTAATTGTGGCAACTGCTGTTACCGCCCTGCTTGTCCGCTTTTATAGAGACCCCGACAGGGTTCCTCCTGAAGCAGACAATCTAATTGTTGCCCCGGCAGATGGGATAGTTAAATATATTAAACGTATTGAAAAAGGCAATATCCCATTTTCAGCCAAAGGCAAAGAAAAAGTAAGATTGTCCGGACCTTTGCTCGATATCCTGAAAGATGGCGAAGGCTATTTGATAGGGATAGCGATGACTTATTTGGATGTTCACGTTACGCGAGCGGCAATCAATGGTAAACTCTCTTATTTCGAGCATGTCCCTGGATGCTTTCTTTCTCTAAAAAGAGACGATGCTCCTTACCGAAACGAGAGGCTTATTGAGATCATCGATAACGATAAATGCAAAATCGGTCTGATCCAGATAGCCTCCCGACTGGTCAGACGTATTGTGGCGTATGTCCGAGAAGGCGACGAGTTAGCTTTCGGACAAAAAATAGGGAAGATCACGTTTGGCTCGCAAGTAGATATCGTGTTACCCAAGCTAAAAGATGTAGAAATAAAGGTAAGTGTTGGGCAGCAAGTGTATGCAGGCACTTCAATAATTGCGCAAATCTAAGATGCATAACACTTCCCGAAAATTCGGGAAGGCCTAAGGAATAAGTCATGGTCATAAAAACAAAAGCATATCCCCGCGTAGGTCTAATTGGTAACCCTTCAGATGGTTTTTTCGGGAAGACGATTTCTTTCGCCTTTAGGAATTTTTGTGCGGAAGTCGTTTTGTATGAATCACCTGACTTAGAGATTCTGCCCAATGACAAGGATCGCTCTATCTTTTCGAGTGTATGTAACCTGGTGAACGATGTCCGCCTGCACGGCTATTACGGTGGCATACGCCTGCTAAAAGCAACTATCAAACGATTCTATGATTACTGTCATGATAACGATATTGAGCTTCACGACAAGAACTTCACCGTTCGATATAAATCGAATATCCCACATGGAGTGGGCCTTGCTGGTTCCAGCGCTATAATCACTTCGTCCTTGCGGGCCCTTATGACTTTTTACGGTGTCAGCATTCCTAAGTACAGTCAGGCTAATCTTATTCTATCGGCTGAAGTTGACGAACTGCACATCGCTGCAGGTCTTCAAGACAGAGTTATCCAAGTATACGAAGGCCTGGTATATATGAATTTTGATAAGGCCCTTCTTACAGCTCGCGGTTACGGTTTTTATGAAAGGCTCAACCCCAAAATCTTACCGCCACTGTACGTGGCATATCGAGAAGATCTATCCAAGGTTTCAGGAAAACTTCACACCGGTATTCGTGAGCGCTTCGAACGGGGTGAGCCTTCTGTAGTGTCAGCTATGTGCTACTGGGCCAGATTGACCGATAAAGTAAAATCTTATCTGATGAATGGTCAAAGGCAAAAGTTGGGAGAATTTTTGAACGCCAACTTTGACCGTAGAAGAAAGATCTATAACATCACACCCGAGAACATCCAGATGGTCGAAGAAGCCCGCTCTATCGGAGCGAGCGCTAAATTCACCGGTTCAGGCGGAGCTATAGTGGGAACCTACAAGGACGAAAAAATTTTTAAGACGCTTAAAAAACGTCTCAGTGCCTTAAAGGTCAAGGTCATCAAGCCTGCTATCGCGCTTCCCCCAAAAGGCAGCACAATATGATCTGCAAAGCTGTCATTCCAGCTGCTGGTTTCTGCACACGGTTTCTGTCTGCTACAAAGTCACAGCCCAAGGAAATGCTTCCCATAGTCGATACCCCGGTGATTCAGTATGTAGTGGAAGAAGCTGTCGCTTCTGGCATAACTGATCTTCTCATGGTGATTGGTAAGGGGAAGCGGTCGATAGAGGAACATTTCGACAGAAGCTTCCAGCTCGAGGCGCAGCTCATAGAACAGGCTAAAGAAACCGAGCTCCAGACTATCCGCAAGATAAGTGAACTTGCGGATATCCACTTTGTATGGCAGAAGGAGCTTAAGGGCTTAGGCGACGCTGTGAATTGTGCAAGGCTTCATGTTGCCAACAAACCATTTGCAGTCTTACTTGGTGATACACTAATCAGCTCCAACTCCCCTGCTACCAAACAGCTTATGCAGGTTTTTGACCATTATCAGAGGCCTGTAGTATTGCTGGAAGAGATTGACCAGACAAAAGTAAGCCGTTATGGAGTAATCGGTGGCAAAGAGATTGGCAATGGTCTGTATAGGATAAACAAGCTTATCGAGAAGCCGAAGCCTGAAGAAGCACCCTCCAATTTGGTGGTCGCAGGAAGATATGTTTTTACTGCGGACATCTTTGATTACATCGATAGAGTAGAACCCAGCAAGGATAGCGAAATCCAACTAACGGATGCAATGCGGCTCATGCTGGCAGATCAAACTATATATGGTCTACGCCTGGATGGCAAGCGTCATGATGTGGGAAGCAAACAAGGATTTATAGAGACAAACATTGAGTTTGCGCTGAAGAGAGAGGATATTTCGAAGGAATTAAAAAAGTATATCAAGCAGATTGCAAAAGAACTATGACAGGGGTCATCATCGGCTGATACCTTCTGCAATGCAGCCAGCCTTGAGGAAACATCGAATCAGACGCAACAACCGGCCGTCTGCTACACGACGGTTCACCAAGGTCAGTAGTTTCTCATGGTCTACCGACCCAAAGAAATCTTTCAAATCGGCATCCACTATCCACTCATAACCCTCGTTTAGCTCCTTCCATATTTTTCTCATGGCATCCTTTGCCGACCGTCCTATCCGGTACCCGAAGCTGGCATCATCGAATACCGGTTCGAAAATCGGCTCAAACCGGTTTAGCAACGCCTGCTGACGTACTCGGTCGCACGCCGCTGACACACTCACCCTTAACGCGTGCAGCAGTACCGGCTTCAGAGACAAATAACTCCTCGCCCAATGCAATATCCCTCATTTCAAGGCTCAATCCCTTCACCCCGTTAGATAACAAGTACCTAACAGTGTTCACCCCGTTCTGTAACAAATATCTAACGGGGTGAACTTACGTTATGGTCGACAATCTGGTCGGGATAGAAGTACGGCGCGCGAAATCTTAGGCGAAGGCTTGGCTGTTTCCCTTAATCTAAGAGATACAGAATTAATCTTAGATAAGCGAGATAATGGACAAGATTCTAACTAAAGAAAAGATATTGGAATTACCTTTGACATAAAAAAAATCTTAAGATACTTGACGTAAGATATGATATTTATTATAATTATGTTAAATTGCGATTTATTTTTAAGGATAAAGAGAGCA
>CAYNKI010000025.1:5569-23920 GCA_964397675.1 uncultured Pirellulales bacterium | reverse complement strand
TTGGTCCATCAGAAAGGTAGGACTTAAGGAGTTGTGGACGCTGAAGTGGCATCGCCAGTTCGACACGGCAGGCCCTTGGACCACAGCAGGCGGCTGCAGACCGGATGATTGGCCACAATGGATGAGAAACTTTAAAGACTATTGACCCGAAGTAAGCTATACCTTTTGTCATATTGAGGCGAAGACGAAAGGTCTTGCCGGCCGGAGGCAGCCGTTTTGAATAGTTCGTCCCGATGTACATCGGGATAGGCCCTATTTGTTTTGGTATTGCGCTGCCCTGACAGCGTCGGCAAACAAGACCCAATTAAATTAACCGCCTTCGGCGGAACTTTCTCAGACACGGATTCACACAGACGCCGTCCTGAGCGGAGCCGAAGGATTTACACAGTTTTTTGAGCTTTATTTCTTTAATCCGTGTTCATCAGTGTTAATCCGTCTTCGCCCTATGCGCTACGCCGGACAGGTCAGTGTCTAATACAAATTCCTATGCTATAAATTTATGAAAAAACCGGCATGGTTCAATCCTGGGTGGCAGCCTCAAATCAATACTACCCAGAATCTGTGCTGTTTGAACCATGCCGAAAAACCAGATAAATCTGGAGTCTAAATATTTTTGAGACTATCGCATCAGTTTTTACATTGACAAGTGGATTGACGGCTGCTATAATATAGAAAAACAAGGGTTATGTCTTTATACAAGGAGAAACGATGAAAAGCAGCTATTTTTGTGTTCTCAGATTTATTTTGAGTGCTATTTTATGTGCTCTGGTTTTCTGGCCTTGTAGTTGTAGATCTTATGACCAGCTGGGTGAAACCACCGCTGAAGGCCATAGAAGGCACAAGCGCGTTCTTCGTCTTAATAGGCAGGAAATGATGGCAGATATAGACAGAGTTTTTCTTCTTGATGAGCCCAGCAAACTCACCGACAAAAGGATACCGTGAATCGGGACACGTAAAAAGGAATTTGATTTGTGGAGACGCTCACTGATTACTTCACCCGTGTAGTGCATAACAATGATTGGTGGATTGTTGTCATTGAGCTGTTTCTTATCGGATTGATAGTTTATTGGGTGGTGGATTTCCTCGAAGGCACTCGTGGAGAAAGGTTATTCCGGGGTGTCATATTCATTCTCGTGGCAGGCGTTCTTATCTTGACTTTAGTCGTGGAGCGGTTGGAGTTTTCCCGGCTACAATACCTCTACAAAGGTTTTTTGATTGGCGTTTTGATTATCGCAGTTGCGGCTTTTCAGCCGGAGATTAGAAGAGTACTTATACGAATAGGCCAGCCTCGCTTCTGGCCAGGTTCATCACATCAGCTATCAAGAAGCGTGGAAGAGATGATTACCGCGGTAGCCGAACTTTCAACTGCCCGAATTGGAGCTATTATCGTTATTGAAAAGCGGGTGGCGCTGGGTGAGTTCATAGAGACCGGTATTCGAATCGACGCCAAGATTACAGCTAAACTACTCAAGACCATTTTCTACCCTGGTACCGCCCTTCACGATATGGCCGTTATCATACGTGCAGATAGAGTAGTTGCTGCTAGGGTTCAATTACCATTGGCGGAAGCCGGCAGTATTGATGGTGTAGAACTTGGCTCTCGTCACCGTGCTGCCATCGGTATAACCATGGGTTCCGACGCCACCTGTTTAGTAGTAAGTGAGGAAACCGGCATCATTTCAATAGCTGAAAACGGAAAGCTTAGCCGAAATGTAGACGAGCCCAAACTAAGAAAGTATCTTAAAAGCGCGATCTCGTAAATCATAAGTCGAGCCAAAAATCACTGGTTACATGATACGCAACTAAAATGGCAAGAAAAGTCAAGTTTGGAAAAATAACAATTGTGATTTTCATCACCGTCTTGATATGGGTTTGGACAGACCTGGCTTTGGACGAAGAACGCACTTTTCCCAATGCTATAATAAATGTCGCCCAATCGAATCCTCAACTTTGGGTAACCTTAGACGGTGCAGCATCTGTCTCAATCGAGGAGATAGCTTTCAAAGGGCCGCTCAGGAGGATTAATGAGCTAAGCAAAAAAATAAAACAGCAAGGGGGACTAAAATTCGACTTTGACGCTGCAGAAGAAGGAATGGGCAAGTCCGACTCCTACACTCTACCGCTGGTGTCCTTCTTACAGAAAGAAAAGGAAATAAGACGGCTTGACCTTAAAGTCGAATCTTGCAAGCCGGAGACACTTTCGGTCGATGTTAGTGAGCTTATTAACAAGTCGGTAACTGTCGAGTGTCTTGACGAGGACAAAATTCCTCTGAAAGCTGAAAGCATCGAGAGCATTGAGCCGAAAATGGTTGATGCATTTGTGCCTGCTGATGAAACTCTAACTGCAAAAGTTCAATTGACACGTAGGGAGATTGAGCAAGCAAGGATCTCAGCTATCGAAAAGACGCCATATATTGAGTTGCCCGGCGGTCAAATCAGAAATGTTGCCAAAATGGTGGAGATCAAGATGCCGCCGGCTGAGGACGTGCTTGGTGATTACACCATAAGAGCCCCGACGTTGGGCTTTTCTTTAAGTGAGAATCTACAAGGAAAATACAAGGTGGAACTACTTAATGATCCAAGTGATATGGCAACGGTACGTATAAAGGCCACCCTCGCTGCTAAACAGGCCTATGAGCAGCAGCAGCCGTACCAAATAATATTATATATTCTTGATGATGACAGAATGATTGCGGAAGGGCAAAGAAGAACGGTGGTCTATAATTTCCCCGAAGAGTACGTCCGCAAAGGTGAAATCAGACTAAATCAGGAGCCTCCAATTGCTCAATTTAGGCTGATACCTCTGACCTCTTCTGAATCGGGCACAGAAGAATAAACAGCAACTCCAAGCACGGTATCATTCTCTGTGTGAACGGGCGAGCAGCTTTATCGGCACTTCAGCTATTGGCAGCAGCTCTCGCAATCTGCCTACAATGAACCGGCGGTAATTCTCGTCAAATAATTTCGGATTGTTTACAAACATAACTATGGTAACCGGATTTGTTGCAATTTGCGTGGCATAGTAAATCCTTGGCCTGCCTTTAGCTGTGCCGATGCGCTCAGCCTTTATTGCTTCAAAAGCCTTGTTCAGTTTGGAAGTTGGAATCCGCCTTGTTGTCTGCTTGAAAATCTGAGCGGCCAAATCCAAAACACTCTGGACATTCTTGGCCTGGGTCGCAGTGGTAAAAGCTATTGGAGCATATTTTAAGCCTGGAAGAAGTTTCGTCAAGTACTGCTCATAGTCACCGGTGACAGGCGACGAAGCTGATTGCTGTTGATTCGGTCCTCCTCCGGTTTGGGTAAGATCCCATTTATTGATAACGATTATGCAGCTTTTGTACTCTTGGGCTATAAAACCCGCTAATTTTTTATCGACCTGCGAAACCGGCTGAGTAGCATCGAACAGAAATAGTACGACATCGGCCCGATGGATAGATTGGGTCACTCGGATGTAACTATAAAACTCAATGCTGTCGGCCATCTTGCTCTTTTTTCTGATGCCTGCTGTATCGATAACGGTAATGATTTTGCCGTCTTTTTCAAATCGCACGTCCACAGCATCTCTGGTGGTACCCGGCGTTTCACTGACGATGACCCTCTCAGAGCCGACCATAGCGTTTAGCATGGTACTTTTGCCGACGTTTCTCTTACCAACTATTGCCAGTTTCATTGTCGGCTGGGCCGGCTGAGAAGTTTCGAGGTGCGCAAGTTTGTCGAAAATTCTGTCAAGCAGAACTGCTTTGTTGAGATTGTTTTTAGCTGAAATGCAAAGAAATTCGCCGAAGCCCAGGCTGGAAAATTCCGCTGCAGCGGCAAACATCCTGGCACTGTCAGCTTTATTAGCCACGCCAATGACATCAAGGCCGTGTTTATGCAAAAGCTGAGCTATTTTCTTATCCAGCGGTACAAGTCCATCGCGAATGTCCACCATAAACAGCACCAGGCTTGCTGATTCAATCGCCTGCAGGATTTGCTGCTCGATATGGTCGCTTAGCTGGTCACTGTCCACCACTCCGTATCCGCCGGTATCGATTAGCTCGAAGTATCGGTCGTCTCTTGCGATGACGGTGCTGATACGGTCTCTTGTAACGCCGGCGGTCGGCTCAACTATACTTATCCTCTCACCAGCCAGGGCATTTAGAAGGCTGCTCTTTCCCACATTCGGCCGACCAATTATCGCAACTACAGGTAACGCCATAAGCTATCCAATTTTCTCTTATCTCTTTCAAAGATCGGATTCTACCATAAATGCCGACCAAATTGAACTCTCCAATCCTATGTCGAGCTTATAGTGAGAACTCGTTATAGGGTATTCAGAGGGAAGTGGCCATTTCTTTGCCCCGTATTTGCAAAGCGAACCAGCCTTGTGGCTCAAGTGAATTCTCCAAAGCAGAAGTCGCCTTGGTTCATAAGCATTTCGCCGTCTACGTAGATAGTCGGATTTTTGATGACGCCGCCAACGTGGGATTTGCTGTCCCAGTTAGCGCCGGTTTGGCCCGGCACGGGGCTGCCAAACGCAATATGTACAGTATATATGAAGGACTGTGTCGAATCAAACACTTTATCGCTTGGTATAGTGGATTTAGCCAATCTTAGAATCTGATTAGAAAACCAATCTTTCGCCTGCTTTGTATGCCTTTCGAAGGCTCTTTTCGTTGAGTGTCGCATCCGGGTTTTGGGCCACAAGCCCAAAATACAATGACTGTACCACTTTGGCGCCCATACACTTAGCTGCTGCCTTCAAAGCGGTCAAGGGGCCACGCATAAGAATCCTGCCAAAAAATGCCGGCGCGGCGCTTGAGGTGACGATGACAGCCTTCTTATTCGCATTCTTAATCCGGAATTTTGGTATCTTTGCTCCCCAGGGCCAATAGGTATAAACTAAAAGTCTCTCTAAAAAGCGTCTCGTCACGGCTGTGACATTGAAGAAGTTCACCGGCGAGCCAAGCACCAGAGCATCAGCACTATCGACCTGGTCTAAAATTTCTTTCATATCGTCATCATGTTCACAAACAGCCCTGATGCCAACGCCTTTTTCTTGGGCGCACTTTCTGCAATTGGCGCAAAATTCAATATGCTTATCGATAAGGTAAATCTTGCAAATCTCGGCACCGTGGGCCTCGGCACCCCTTAGAATTTCAGAGACCGCTGTATCGATTACTCTGCCTTTACGGTAGCTGCCTACAATACCAACAACTTTCTTAGCCATGCCTTCACCTCCAGCATATTCTGTCATATTAAGCACAAAAATAGCATTTAATGCTTAGACTTAACTTAGCTATGCTGCTATACTTATTCCTGATTTAGAATATCAAGTCGGTACTGGTGCTGCAAGTTATAAGTTTGTTAGAGGCTTGCTATGTAGAAAAGATCATAATTCATTTCGACCGAAGTCCACCTTTGGTGGACGAAGCGGAGAAATCTATTAAAAAAACAGATTTCTCGACTCGCCTTTGGCTCGCTCGAAATGACATCTACAGTGTTTTCTACAAGGCAATATGAAATTGCAAACTCGTTTAAAACAGAGACAAATTTGGTGGTCGTATGTGAATTGTTAAATGAGGTGATAGTTATAGACAAGCTATATGAACAATCGGAGACGGGTTGCTGCCCAAGGTTTTTGAAGGGCCATACAAAAACGCCGGCAAGTGGGCAAAAGAAATGAAGGACTATATGGAAGCAAAGGCCAGAGAAATTAAGAAGATGTCCTGCCCGCCGTACCATCCTTCGCAAAAGATTCACCCTTCGCAAGATACTTTGGGCAGGCGGGACTTTTTCTATACCACCTGCCCGAAATGTGCGGAGTTCTATGGCAAGAATTATACCGTTATATTGGCGAAGGTTTAAATAAAACCCCCATAACCCCCCAGTGAACTGGGGGGCTAAATATTAAGGGAAGTTTATTATGGTTTATATTGTTGCCTTCACTATTCCCTATACGGCCATAACCATAATTTTTATTGTTTTAGCTGCAGGTATTGGTGCTTTTATCAGAAGAAGAAGCAGGGATAAATGCCTCAGAGATTTTGAGCAGGACATGGTGACGCTCCAAGAGACCTCCGGCAAGACAATCTGGGGTAAATTGAGGGTGGAAAATACCGGCCTGGAATTTATCTATCCGGACAAGTATAAAGACAAAGATGGGCACGATGAGACCAGCTATATTCTATATAAATATGAATACCCGAATATTGGAACTGTGATTCGTTTCCATGATGAGCTCAGTGAACACAATAGAAACCAAAGAGATAAAGAGTTGAAAATGACGTATCATCCCGGGCCGTGGCGCAGAGGCAAAAGGAGAATACTGAACGTTTTTAGAACCGTGAGGGATTCAGTGGTGGAGATTGTCAATCTGCTAATCAGCCAGGCTAAGAAAGCCACACCCGCGGGCAAGATGCTGACTTCTCAAGATAAGTATGTCACCCAGATGAAGCAAGAGGTGGTGGGTTCGGTAGGAGCTTCTTACGAGCCTTTATTAGAAAGATATATCGGCCATAAGGTTGTGCTTGAGCTTATCAAGGGCGACAAAATATTTGAATACTGCGGTGTATTGAAAGAATACACGGCAGAGTTCGTTGAAATCATGGATGTGGATTACAAATTGAAAGAGGAGCAATCCGTTAGAAAGGCAGACCTGGTTGTGCCTCGCAAGCTCGGCATCATCCGTCACCTCGGAGAATGATAGCTTAGCCGTCGCCGTACCGGCGACTGCTAAACGCAACGAAGCTCAAAATGTGATTCTGAAGTCTTTGTATTTCGGTTCGACCGGAGTGTCGTTGATTCTGGTCTCTCTTATATAGCCGGCAAAAGACGCTTCTATGTCTTGTATGCAATTATCTATATCTTCGGAGGGGCCCTGGGCAAGCATCTCGACGGTGCCGTCCGGCAAGTTGCTGACAAATCCGGCTAAGTGGTGACGATTGGCCATACGATGCACGGTGAAGCGAAAGCCCACACCTTGGACTTGGCCAGTGAAAACTATATGTTTGGCAACCTGCTCCATTCTTATATGTTAATCAGCAGAATTTGTTGGTGCAAGTGAACAATTACAGCAAACTGGCATATAAGATAAATTAAGGTTCACCAAGAGCTGTAAGTTAAGTATAATCCAGTCGATTTGCAGTAGAAATGGGTGATTATGGTAAGGAAGACAAAAAGACAAATAGAAAGAGACGAGAATATTTATCAGCTTACCACGCTGGTGGCTGGGGAGTTCTCGCTTCAGGAAGTGCTGGATAAGCTGGCGGAAGCAGCGGTGAAAATCGTGGGCGTCAAGGCCTGCTCGATACGTCTGCTGGATGAAGAGGCCGGCGATTTGAAAATGCGAAGTACGTACGGCCTGAGCGAAGAGTACCGCAACAAGGGCATAGTCTCGAAAGATGATACAGTGGTTAAAGCTGCTTTTTCAGGCGAGGCTGTGGTGCTGGACAATATGCGGGCTGATGATAGGGTCAAATATAAAGAGGCAACGATTAAAGAGGGCCTGGTCAGCCAGCTCACTGTGGCGATGCAGTTCCGGAATAAACCGATTGGCGTGCTTCGACTCTATAGTCCGAGGCCTAAGCGCTTTGACGAAGATGATATCAATCTTGCCAGAGCAGTTGCTTCACAGTGTGCGGTGGCAATAACAAACGCCAAGCTATATTCTGAAGCTCTCGAAGGGCAACGAGCGGCTGAGCAGATGCGACTGGCAGGAGTCATTCAGCGAAGGATGATTCCTGATAAGGCTCCGCATATGCCGGGACTGAATATTGCTGCTACTTATATTCCCTGCTTTGATGTCGGCGGCGATCTCTATGATTTTCTTCAAGTGAGTGGCAGATGTATTGTTGTGGCGATTGCCGATGTGATAGGAAAAGGGATTCCTGCAGCAATTATGATGAGCTCGTTTCAGGGTGCTTTGCAAGCTTACGCCAACGCGTTGATTCCGTGCCAAGGCGTTTTGCATGTTTGTGCTGAGCCCGAACACAAACCAGATGTGGTCAAAGAAATTATCAGCAGGCTCAACGAGATGGCATGCCGCGAGTGCAGGAACGGTGAGTTTGTCACGTTGCTTTATGCGATCATTGACGTTAAAGATAAAACAATAACTTATTGTAATTGTGGGCATGAGCCGGCTGTGCTGATAAGAAACGGTGAGATTATGGATTTGGAAAAAGGCGGGCTTGTACTTGGGGTTGACGCAAAGGCAAAATATAAGATTGATACCGTGGAGCTAAAACAGGGCGATTGTTTGCTTTTCTATACCGATGGACTGATTGACGCAGCCAATTTTGACGGCCAATTGTGGGGCAGAGAAAAAATGCTTCATGCCTCAAAGAGCTTTACCGACGGCACAGCCGAACAGATGGTTAAAAGCATCTTGGCGCACAGAAGACGTTTTGTGGGACTTGCTGAGCAGATTGACGATACAAGTATCATCGTTGTAAAGGTAAATGGCTGATTTGGTTATTACGATTGATGGCCCTGCAGCCAGTGGAAAGAGCACCGTTGCTCGGCTGCTGGCCGAGAAACTCGGCGCAAGTTTTCTTGATACCGGTGCTATGTATCGGGCTGTAACATTAGCAGCTATTGAAGCTGGGGTCGACCTGTGCTATGAAGAGAAACTGCTCGAAATTATGCAAACAACCAACTTTCAATTTTCGATCAGACAAAACAAAATGGCGGTTTACACGGATGGGGTTGATGTCACTGAGCAGATACGCCAGCCGCAGATAACCGCCAATGCCCGGCATATTGCCTCTTCTGCAAAGCTGCGAGAGAAGCTGGTAGAGATGCAAAGGCAATTCGCAGCAGGCCAGAAAAAAATCGTTACCGAGGGAAGAGACCAGGGCACCGTGGCATTTCCTGATGCTGATATAAAATTTTATCTGACGGCTGATTCTATAGAAAGAGCAAGAAGAAGACAAATGGAGCTGCGTGCCAAAGGCGTCAGTGAAAGTATTGAACAAATACAGAAGGCCATAGAACAGAGAGACAAAAGTGACGAAAATAGAGCAGTCGGTCCATTAAGACCGGCCAGCGACGCAATCGTTATCGATACCACTGATTTAAGTGTAGATGAGGTGGTGGAAAAGGTTTTGTGCTGCGTGCAAGAAAAATGCTTGAAGAAAGACCGCGAATAATATGGTACTGGGTCTCTCGCTGGGCCTGCAGATTTTTTTGTATTGTTTTCTTTCGTTTTCGTGCTTATGGCAGTGAGAATATCCCTGATGAGGGAGCTTTTATTTTAGCCAGCAATCACCAGAGTTATCTCGACCCGGTCCTTTGCGGGGTTGCTTTAAGGCGGCGTTTGTATTTTCTTGCCCGTGATTCACTTTTTCGCAATAAGTTTTTTGCCTTACTGATTTATTCGCTGAATACGATACCAGTAAAGCTTGATAGAGCAGACGTATCTTCGATGAAAAAGGTTATCAGCAAACTCCAGGAAGGGATGGGTGTCTGTCTTTATCCGGAAGGTACACGTACGGCCGATGGGAGAATTAAGCCGTTTAAGTCCGGCCTTGGTCTTCTATGCAGACGAGGGCAAGCAGCAGCGGTGCCGGTGTTGATCGATGGCGCTTTTGAATGCTGGCCGAGGTATAAGAAGATTTTTTCGCCCGGCCCGATCTCTGTTCACTACGGCAAGGCCATCTCCGCCGAGCAGGCACAAAGTATGCCGGCTGATAAACTGGCAGAGCTTTTAACTGATACGCTCCGGCAGATGCAAAATGATTGCCGAGTAAGAAAGGGCAAAAAACCGTTCAATTATTGACTATATACTCAAACCGTCATTGCGAACCCGTTCGGCTTCGCTCAGGGTAGACTATGTGAAGCAATCTCATCTCCGCAGGCATTTGAGATTGCCACGGCCTTTCAGGCCTCGCAATGACATTACATACATAATCAATTCAATCCATGTCAAAAATTTGAAGAAAAAGCTGTTGATAGTAATTGTATCAGGAATGTATGTGTGGTATTTTAGGAGGAGAAACGCCAATGTTATAAGAAAAAATTAAACATGCTCTGTTGAAATGACAAACTACGGTATCATTAGCAAATTCAAGACTAAGGAAAGATACTATGTCGTACAAGATTTTTATGCTAATTGCTTTGCCGCTGCTTGCAATCGGATGGATAGCCTACGCGATATGGATGCGCAAAATCCAGGAAGAAGAAAAGAAAACAGGCAGACCTATATCCGGGCGCCTAAAGAAAACTAAAAGTGAAGTCGCCGACTGGGCAGAAAAAATGGCAAAGTTCGAATCACCCAAGCGAAAAAAGCAAACTGACCAAACCATAAATGAGAGACGAGAGACGAGTGACGAGACAAAAAGTGAGGATGAAAATGGCTAATGAATTCATGTCGGAAGATTTTCTCCTGCAAAGCAAAACTGCAAGGACCCTTTACCGCGAGCACGCTAAAGATCTGCCTATCTACGACTATCACTGTCATCTGCCGGCCGACCAAATCGCGGCTGACCATCGGTTTGACAATATCACCCAGGCCTGGCTCTACGGCGACCATTACAAGTGGCGGGCTATGAGGACAAACGGTATTGCTGAAAAATATGTCACTGGCGATGCAAACGATTATGAAAAGTTCGAGAAATGGGCCCAGACCGTGCCTTATTGCCTTGGAAACCCGCTGTATCACTGGACTCATCTGGAACTTAAGCGTTATTTCGGAATAAGCGACAAGCTATTAAATCCAAGTAATGCTAAAGAAATCTACCAGTCTGTCAGCGATATGTTAAGAACGCCGGCCTTTAGCGTCCGCAATCTCCTTCGCAAGATGAATGTCAAATTAGTCTGCACTACCGAAGGCCCGCTCGATTCATTAGAGCACCACAAAAAAATTCGCGAATATGGATTTGAGATTAAGGTCCACACGGCCTGGCGGCCAGATAGAGCTATGGCGGTTGAGGACCTATCAACTCTAAACGTATTTATCGATAAGCTCGAAGAAATCTGCGATATGGAAATAACAAACTTTCATTCCTATATTGAGGCCATCCGTCAGCGTCACTACTATTTCCATCAAAACGGCTGCCGGCTTTCAGACCACGGCCTTGAAACCGCTTACGCCGAGGATTACACTGAAAAAGAAATCGAGAAAATCTTCGATAAAATTCTATGTGGCAAAGTCCTGGATTTGTCCGAGCGTCTCAAATTCAAGTCTGCAATGATGATTGAATTCGCTCGTATGGACTACGAATCCGGCTGGGTTCAGCAGCTTCACCTCGGTGCCCTTAGGAATAACAGCACACGAATATTCAAAGCCCTCGGCCCAGATGTAGGATGCGATTCGATTGGCGATTTCGAGATAGCGAAACCTCTGGCCAAATTCCTCGACCGCCTCGATATGGATAACAATCTGCCCAAAACTATTCTGTACAATCTCAATCCAAGAGACAACTCTCTACTTGCGACCATGGTCGGCAACTTCCAGGACAGTTCTGTGCATGGGAAAATGCAATATGGTTCTGCGTGGTGGTTTCTGGATCAAAAGGACGGGGTGGAAGAGCAAATGCGTGTGCTTTCAAACATGGGTCTTTTGAGCCGTTTTGTCGGTATGCTGACCGATTCAAGAAGTTTTCTGTCGTTTCCAAGACATGAATATTTCCGCCGGGTACTTTGTAATATGCTCGGCAGCGACGTCGAAGCGGGGCTGTTGCCCAGTGATTTAGACCTGCTCGGAAAAATGGTCGAGGATATCTGTTTCAACAACGCCAAAAACTATTTTCCAATGGAGTTGGATTCCTGACCATAAACTGTCGGCGGGTGGCAGCCTCAAAGCCTGCCCTGAGCGAAGTCGAATGGGCGCAGCTTGGGGATGGTTTGGCACAGTACTGCTGTTCCCTCCAGTTATTGCTGACAGTTTTGCAGGGCGTGTTTTAGAGCCCAATCAATAAACATTGCGTGATTATTATTTTTGTAACTGTCGTCCGGCCGCTTGCATCTTGCCCTTGCTTTTTCTATTTCCGGAACAATAGGACGCGCCTTGTCACCGATACCTTGAATTTCGCGGGCAGCGTGCAGGACCACCGTTTCGCGATGGTCTTCCAGGCCTTCGGCTAACACAGGCAAGGGATTCTCACATAAGCCCAATTTGCACAATGTCCCCGCTGTTGCAAATCGAACGTTCGGCTGCTCATCACTCAACGCCTTTTGCAGTGTCTCAGCCGCAGATTTTACCTCGGCACCAAGAGCGGCCAGAGCAACTACAGCCCAATATCTGACCGCGCCATCGTCATCTTCCAAAAGTTCAACCAGCTTTTCCAGTTTCTGCTCTCCGGTACCAACCAGCTCAGATGCAGCCAGTATACGCTGCTGAGGATATTCTTTAGGATCTTGTGCAATCTCGTATGGCGTCGAGCTTTCGGCGCGAATATGCATTTCCGCCTCCGGCAGCAGCCCTATGTCACGCGTCTGGGACATCCATTTGCGATGCGCTCGGCGCATCCGTTCCAGGATTCGTCTGTGCTGTGGCGAATCAGCTAAATTTCGTATCTCATGCGGATCGGCCTGCGTGTCGTAAAGCTCCTCAACCGGCTTGGATGGCTGCCAGAATAATTTTTGTGGCACAGTAAGCCCCTCTTCTTTGACTGCCCTGCGCAACTCTTGCATAATCTCGGCTCTGTCCGGATATTCACTTGGCTGCACGTATGGCAAATGTGGCATATAATTGCGAATGTACTTATAACGTTTGTCGCGGACGCTGCGTGAAAGCTCATAAACTTCATCAACTCGGCTGGCTGCCCCAAAGACATATTTCCGCGGCGGGCCTGCCTTATGCCCAAGAAACACACGGCCCTGCATGTAATCGGGAATCGGCAATCCAGCTAAGCTCAGCACGGTCGGTGCAAAATCAACAAAACTAACCAGCCTATCGGTAATCTGGCCTGCTTTGACCGGTGACATGTTTTGGTATTTGGCAGGAAAGCGGATGATTAACGGGACATGAAGGCCGGAATCATACAGCGTTCTTTTATGTCGAGGAACACCTAAGCCATGGTCTGAAAAAAAGAACACGATTGTGTTATCAGTCAAGCCATCGGCTTCAAGCTGACCGAGCAAATCCCCGACCTGATTATCCATAAACGTAATAAGGTCGTAATAGCGTACCCAGATCTTCCGTATCATCGGCGTGTCGGGATAATATGGTGGAAGAGAAACTTTAGCTGGGTCGTGACGCTGCTGGTCTGTTAGTTTTGAGCCATACTTGGCTTCAAATTCCTTATCGGAGCCATTAATTTGTCCCTGATGCGTGGAGGTAAAATTGAAGACGCTGAAAAATGTCTGGTCCGGCTCGCCCCGCCGTTTTCTTCGCAAAGCAAAGCTGCGGGGCCAGTGAGCTGTTTGGCTTGATTCATCCCAGACATCTATATCAGTAAAGTTATAATCTTTTTTGTAATTGTTTGAGCAGTAATATCCAGCAGCTCGCAAGTGTTGTGGAAAGCACTTGATTTGTTCTGGCAACTTGACACTGGAGCGTAAGTGTTGAGTCCCAAGCGAAGTAGCGTATACACCCGTAATCAAACATGACCTCGCTGGTGCGCATACCGGGGCAGTCGCATAGGCATTTGCGTATAGTACACCTTCGCTAGCCAATTTATCGAGATTCGGCGTTATAGCGTAAGTGTCCCCATAGCAGCCTAAATAGGGATTAATATCCTCACAGGTAATCCAGAGGATATTGGGTCTTTCTTTGTAAGTGTTCTTTGCTTTCTGTTTGGCGTCACCGATGCATCCGGAGATGACAAAGCTCGAGGCATAAAATCCCATGGCTTTGAGAAAATCACGACGCGTATTAGCGGATTTACTGTTCATTGTTTTCTCCTATGATACTTGACCTGAAAGAATCATTTTCAAACAGATACTTGGCAAGCAAGGCATATCCTTCGCTCAGCGGATGACTGGCATCACGATAAAAATCGCTGGGCAGTGCCGGAGGCATATAACAGGGGACATCGTTCTGCTTAAGCCACGTCTCAATCTTGCTTTTTATCTTTTGATAGGTGTCGATGCTCTTTGGTTTTAACATATGCTCATTAAAAGGGCCAACAAGTACAAACACCCTGTTTCCTCTTGCCTTTAACATCTCAACCGAACTTTGGAAAAATCTCCACTGTAATGATGTTTCAAGTGCGACCCACTCCAGGTCTCTCTTGGCTATACCTTTTTCGTACCAGGGAACGCGTTCGTCCTGATTATAGTGCTCCGATGCGGAAAATCCCAGAGTAATATCAGTCAAAGGGTTCTTATAAGGGCGCTCTAAGGTCCATGCGGGCAAATCCAGGTTATCGAAATACATCTTTTTCAAATGAGATGTCCAGCTAAAGAAATTCGCATAGCGTTCTATCACAGCTCCTATTCTCTTAGAATATGAATCTTTATAGCAAGGAATATTTGGAATAAACTGCGGGGCTAATTTAGGATGATCGAAATGGAACTCCTTTTTTATTTGTAAGTCACGCTTTTTGGAGCTTAACCATAAGGGATTAAAATGCAGAATAACATTCTTGCCTGCGATGTCCCGGCCATAATACTTTAGCAAACCTGCTAATGCTACCGGATGTATGCCATCTACGCCCAAATTAGCGAATCGTTCGCGGCCCGCAATTTCATTGAGATAATGCGACAAGGTATTATGTCTATGCACATAATGTCCCCAAATAACAGAGTCGCCGATTATGAGCGTTTCGTACTGTGAGCAGGCCCATCGGCAGTAGCGCGCATGCAGCCAGTAGTCGTTGCTTAACTCATAAGGCAAGCGATATTCAGGTCCCGGTTCGAATTTCTCAGCCCGTTCCCAAAGCATGGGGCCAAAACAAAATAAAGTCGAGACGATGACCGTAACGATAATCCATTCTCGCGGCGATAGTCGAACACTATTAGAACTAAAAGGCACTTTCATTTAAAACTGCGAATAGATAAAAGGCTGTTCGCTTGATGTAGCAAAAATAACCAGGTAGAAAATCATCAGAATAACGAGTCCGATGCGCACAGCTCTGAGCTGAAGAATCCACTTGGCCTGGGATTCATAAATAAACTGATAGAGCCAAACAGAAAAAATAAACACTAACGCCAGCAATGGACAATAAGGATTAGCCAAACCAGATGTGAATATCCTCACCACAATCGTCCATGCGTCACTTATGCTTTCCGCTCGGAAGAAAATCCACGCAAATGTCACGAAGCCAAATACGAATAGCTGCTTTATCAATTTAGGCACTTTTTCTTTGTAGAATGCAGTCTTTTCTAATTCTCGTGTCAAAAAGCGGCCGAGAGCATGCACCACACCCCAGATAACAAATGTCCATGCTGCCCCGTGCCACAAGCCTGAGATTACCATCGCCAGAAACATATTTCGGTAGGTGTTAAAGGCCCCTTTGCGGTTGCCACCGAGAGGGATATAGACGTAGTCCTTGAACCAGGAAGACAGGCTGATATGCCATCTTTGCCAAAAGTCGCCAAGTCCTGTTGCCAAATATGGATTGTTAAAGTTCAGCATCAAACGAATACCCATCATCCGTGCCACACTCCGCGCCATGTCTGTGTAGCCACTAAAGTCGAAATAAATCTGCCAGGAAAACAGAAAAGTTGCCAGGACCAGCGCCGGTGACTGAAATCGTTCAGGTGTAGTATATACTTTGTCGACGTAAAGAGCTAAATAGTCAGCCAAGGCAACCTTTTTGAACAACCCAACAATGAATAGGGAAAGGCCATCCGTGAGGTCCTGTTTGGAGAGCTTAGGACCCTTATGCAGCTGCGGAAGCAAGTTCTTAGCTCTTTCAATAGGCCCAGCCACCAATCGGGGGAAAAGCGAAACGAACGTGGCATACCTTATGAGACTCCTCTGTCTTTCTATATTGCCGCGATAGTAATCGATAACGTAGCTCATTGACTGGAACGTATAGAACGATATGCCTACAGGCAAAAGTATGCCGGGCGCAGCAATGCTATACTGAATACCCAATGATGCTAATAGATTATTCAGACTATCGGTGATGAAGCCTCCGTATTTGAAAAAGCCCAACAGCCCGAGATTATTTATAATACTTATGCAAAGCCAAATCTTCCTATGCCCGCTCTTTTCCATCCTTACAACCACGATATAGTCAAGCAGAGTTGAGTATGCGATGAGAATCAGGTAAAGGGGATTGAAACACGCATAGAAAAAATAGGAAGCAGCTAAAAGCCAGAGCAGTCTAAACCTCGTTCCTCTCAGGATTAGGTAGATCGGATATACAATCAGAAAAAATAACGCGAAAAGCCAGGTATGAAATAGCATTTAATCCCTTTTATACCAATTGTGAATAATTAATGCGCTTATTCGTTTCATTTCGAGCGAGCCGTAGGCGAGTCGAGAAATCTATTTGAACAGATTTCTCCACTACGGGCCACTTTGTGGCCCTTCGGTCGAAATGACATAAGCGCAAATTTTAATCAAAATTGGTATTATATCTCATTAAAACTCGAATATGCGCTTCAGCGGAGACTGCTAAACCATCACCGTATCCTCCCTCAAGAACAGATACCAGCCGACCTTCGCAGCACTCCTGGGCTATCTGCTTGACTATCTGTGTTAGCTGGGCGAATCCTTCTGCGGTGACATTTATGCCGCCAAGCAGGTCATCTTCATGGGCATCGAATCCCGCAGAGATAAGCACAAATTCCGGACCAAAGTTAATGGCGGCTGGCTTCAGTTTCTCCTGAAAAACCCTTAAGTAATCGCTGTCTCCAGAGCCGGCTGGCAAGGGTACGTTAATGTTGTAATTCAAACCTAATCCTGTCCCCTTCTCTGCTATGCTTCCTGTGCCTGGGTAGAAGGGATACTGGTGGACGCCAAAGTATAGCACATTAGGATCGTCATAGAACATCGCCTGAGTAGCGTTGCCATGGTGCACGTCCCAATCTACGATAAGTATCTTTGCCAGCTCATATTTCTTTTGAATGTACCGAGCGCCGATAGCCACATTGTTAAAAATGCAGAACCCCATCGCTTGGTCCCTTACCGCATGGTGACCCGGAGGTCGGATGGCGCAAAAAGCGTTCGTGACTTTCTCCTCCATGACCGCATCTACGGCAGTGAGCACACCTCCCGCAGCTACCAACGCTACTCCGTATGACTTATCCGATATGGGAACATCCATTGAATCAAGGTATGCGATACCGTCCTTGCAACTTTTTTTAACTCGCTCGACATATTCAGGCGTATGAATCGTAGTAATCCATTGCACAGCAGCAGGCTTCGGCGAGAGCGCAAATAATTCAGGATATAATCCCTTCGCCTTTAATCTCCCGACTATCGCGACCAATCTCTGCGGTGCTTCTGGATGGCCAGGCGTTGTTTTATGCTCCAGGTAAATATCATCATAAACAAATCCCGTTTTTGAAATTTGCTGGGCCTGACTCTTTGTACCAGGATTCAACCGAGTCGATGTTTTATTAGGGGCATTTCTAACGCAGCGAAAACCTATAGCGTCACTTGCCAGGCAAGTATCGTTTATGGAAGGGTCACTTGCCCGATAGGATGACCGGCAGCTATCAGCGCTGGAGTTCCACGCCCCGCCACGTATGACCCTTTCCTTTCCATTAGCTGGACCTTTTGGGTCTTTCTCCGGACTTTGTTTGTAGAAACCTTCTGAATAAAATTCATTACACCATTCTGCAACGTTTCCATGCATATCGTAAAGTCCCCATGGATTAGGTTTCTTCTGCCCAACAGGATGCGTCTTTCCAGATGAGCTCTTTGAAAACCACGCATAGGCTTTCAGTTTCCACACATCGTTTCCAAAGCTATACTTTGTGCTCCTGCCGGCCCGACAAGCATACTCCCATTCTGCCTCTGTGGGAAGTCTATATCCGTTTGCACTGAAGTTACACTGCCAGGTTTGCTCATCGTAACAAGGTTCAAGACCCTCTGCAAGTGACCGCTCATTGCAGTATAGGGCCGCGTCAGTCCAATTTATCTGCTCCAAAGGATTTTTAGGATTCTTGAAATGAGACGGATCCGAAATCTGAAACTTCCTGAACTGCTCCTGCACTACTTCATATCTATCCATCCAAAAAGGACTGATCTTCACTCTGTGTACAGGCAGCTCATCAGATGCTCCATTTTTGCTGCCCATCTCGAACCAGCCTGAAGGTATTGCCACCATTTCTATGCCGGTCTTCGTCTTTATGATCTCTGGTTTGTCGGCGGCGTCCTTGGCTCTGCGGCAGCCGGTGACAACTACCGATAACAGCAGTAGCCAAAAGATGTGTGCTATTAGTCTGTTAGATCTCGTAGCCATATCCCGTGCCCTATACCCCGAGTCACGGTCGGGGTACCCATTCAGGCTCCTTATTGTGATTGCCGTC
>CAYNKI010000025.1:0-5469 GCA_964397675.1 uncultured Pirellulales bacterium | reverse complement strand
ATTGCCGTCCGGTGACCAGCAAATATTATAAAGGTGATGTAAACTTCGGTTTGGGTGTTCTCTGTGTTTGCCCGTCTCTACGTCGTAAAAGACAAGCTCCTTGGTGGCAAAATCCTTAACGGTGTAGCGCTCAAATTCTCCCTTCAGATAGGCGATGGTTTTCCCATCCGGGCTCCAGCAGGGCTGCCGTGCGTTGTCGGCAACCTTGGTACGCCCGGTTCTGTTAATGTTCATATAGTAGACATTTCGAACCTTCTTCTTCCGCACCAGCTCATCAGCCACAAAACAGATCCTGCTCCCATCGCCAGATGCATGAGGGTACATCTCATCTACATCGGGAGTCTGGGTGAGATTAACCGGATTAGAACCATCGGCATTTATCAGATACAATTCCCAGTTTTCCTTACCGTTAGTCCTGCGGTAGGTTTCGTACACGATCTTAAAGGCAATATCTTGCAGCCTTAGTTCGGTCCGCGGTGAGGGAACTTTTAGTGGCTTCAGCTCAGTCTGCGGGCGGGGCTTGCAAATAGCTTCATTCCCCGCAAACAAACCTAATATTAAAGTAATAAGAACACCCGCATTTGTCCCGGACAAACCGGTCTTTGTAACGAACCATCTCTTTGACATAATATGTCCTCTACACAAATAACGTCAGTTCCGCTTGCGCTGCGCGTTAGTCGGAATGGGCACCCAATCAGGTTCCTTGTTATGGTTCCCGTCGTTAGTGATTTGGATCCAATTGCCTGTCAGATCCCCCACACAAATATTCCAGCCTTTCGCTTTACCTCCTACCTGCTGTCCCCCTTTAAAAGGGCCATGACTAAAAGCGATGTATCTGCCATCCGGCGAGAAATCAACGTGATAAACTTTAGAGTTGCGCGAACAACTGACAACTTCACGAATATTTCCGACCCTGGGCTCGCTGGAAGTCAGGTCGATATCACCGACGCACAGATTCCAATCGGTTTCGCCCCATACCATTTTTCTGCCGTCAAAGTTAAAGTCGGGCCTACAACCCTTAACTGACCACCGTCCTAAGTCAAAGACTCTTGTTCCATTATATTCGAAGGCCAGAATTGTATCGCTGTAACCCATACCTCCATGCACCGCACAGACAAACCATTTGCCATAGGGTGACCAGCAAATAGCATAGATATGGTGTAACTCTTTATTTGGGTGCGGTCTGTGTAAACGCGTCTGCAGGTCATAGATTACAAGTTCCGAGGTTGCATACTCTCTCGTACTGTAGCGTTCATACTCTCCTTTCAGATAAGCGATGCTTTTGCTATCGAAGCTCCAGCAAGGCTGCCGAGCATTTCGTGCAACTTTAACACGTTCCGTCCCATCGATATTCATATAGTAGACGCTTCGAACCTTTCTTCTGCCTATCCCACCATCAACAACGAAGCATATCTTCGTGCCATCCGGTGAGACATGGGGATACATCTCATCCTCCTTAGGAGTATTGGTGAGATTAATCGTATTGGAACCATCGGCGTTTATTAAGTATAATTCCCAATTTTCTTTGCCGTGGGTTTTGCGGTAGGTCTCATATATGATCTTAAAGGGGATGTCTTGCAGGTTTAACTCAGCTCGGTGTGATGAATCGTCACTTGGACTATTTTGCATCTGTGGCCCACAAATGCCAACACTGACTACAGCCAGACTCAGTAGTATGTAAAACAAGACAGCGCCTGAACCCTTCCAAAATGGCCCTTTGTTCATTGTTCGTTGTTCATTGTTCATTGTCGACGAGCTAATAACTCATAACTCACTTGTGCCAACCGTTTCCACAATTTATCCTTTATATTTTGAATTAAATCTCTAAAAAAGTCAAGAGCCATCAACTCGTGAAATTGTCCTAAAGGAGAATCCCCCACGAAGAATCCTGGCGTGGCCTCGGGCTTCGCCCATAGGCCGCAACCAAAAGATTAAAAGATCGGCTCTTGCGGATCCGGCGAATGTTTTCCGCCTTCGCCTTTCTTTTCGCCGCCTGGCCTTCTTACGAAGGCGGCGAAAAGCGGACTACGGCGAAAAACAAAAGGCCAAAAATTCCTTTTTGAAAAAAGCCTCATAACATATTAAAAATAAATAAGTTATAGTTGATTGTTTTAAAAAACACGCACAAAAAACAAGAAGTTGACGGATAGTATTGCGTATTTCAAGATTTTGCCAAGACAAACAGGACAGCTTTCAGGTCTTCAGACGCCATGCCATATCTTTTTCCCAGATTTTGATGCAATTTCTGCCTGCACTTTTGGCTTCATAAAGAGCCATGTCTGCTCTGCGCATAACCTCACGAGTGAAGTCACTACCCTCAGGCAAACCCTCTGCTATCCCACAGCTAATCGTCATCGGCAGATTTTCGCCCAGCTCAATTTGCTGCACTCTAAGCCTAAGTCTCTCCAGCAATGATACAGCATCCTTAGCTCTGGTCTCTGGCATCAGCACCACAAACTCATCACCTCCATAGCGCGCAAGCACATCTGGCATTCTCTTTTGGCCTTTCATACATGCAGCAAATCTCTTAAGCGCATCATCTCCGATAGCATGCCCGCAAACGTCATTGATTGTCTTGAAATTGTCAAGGTCTATGATCGCAAGTGAGAATGGGCGTCCATATCGTTTTGCCCGTGCGCATTCAACATCCAGCTTATCTTCGAGAAGCTTCCTTGAGCCCACTTGTGTCAGCGTGTCAGTCAAGGAAGAAGTTCTTGCCTCCTCGTAAAGCCTTGCATTAGTCAGATGAGATTCCAGAATTTCCTTTGCTAATTTGGCCTTGTACGAAATAAGGTCCTTATTCGCAACACTTGAGGCGACTAAACCACACACGCACAGACAACCAGACCACGGTTTGTTCTTGCCGGTCACAGAGTACTCCACACCAGCGATTTTAAGCGGAATGACTAAACGTGGACCTTTTGCTCCGAGTCTCTCACAGATTTCTGGAATGCGGTCATGGTAATATCCACCTTCATCGGACAATTTACTGTCACAGTCCAGATCCTTCAGGCATTCTTGTGGGCACAGACACTCATTATAGCTTACGAGCGCCGGATTGCTTGGTACAAACCCATCCTCTTGAAAATACAGCATACATCTGTTGGCTTGAAAAAGCTTAGATGCCTCACGGGTAGACAAGCTGGCAACTTCCTTAAGGTCAATACTTTTAAGGCAATTCGAAAGCATGGCTACTTCTTCTGCGGCGGCCCGACTCTCATTAAGCTGTTGCTCCATGATATCGCGAGCCGAAACCATTCCTACCACAACTCCGTTATCGGCCACGGGTAGGTGTCGGATGTGATTGGCCGTCATGAGCTCTCTTACCTTGTTTGTGGGGGTGTCAGGCGAACAGTAAACAACCTGCTCTGTCATAATTTCCATTACAGTGATCTCTTCGAGGTTTTGTGAGGAAACAATTGCCCGGCTGACAATATCACGCTCTGTCACAATGCCTGCAAAGCGTCCATCTTCATTATTAACAATAAGGCATCCGACTTTGTAAGTCAGCATCATATCCGCAGCTTCTCTGACAGTTGCATTTTTCCCAACAGTTATAATCTGCATTAAGTCCATGTCGGTTTCAGGCATTTTTCCCTCTTGGCACAACAGCTCCGATATAGCTGGCCGTTCAGATAAAGAATTCGCTCAATTTCCTTAAAAATAAAGTATCGGCCTTAATTATCCGCCACTTTAGTCTTGCGGCAGGCTAAGAAGATTTTATGCCTACGCCTTGAATAAATCCGGAATTTTGGTTATAATTCAACGTTGGTTTTAGAAGACTAAGAGGATGTTCCAATTGAAGCTCCTTAGTTGACTTCTATGATATGAGTTTGTGCCAACGTAGCTCAACGGTAGAGCTCTGGTTTTGTAAACCAGGGGTTGTCGGTTCGAATCCGACCGTTGGCTTTTGAAAATGCGGTTTCGCTATCGTTATCGCGGTTGTTCTATCCAGCATTATCCATTGTAGTCTTTGCAAGTGTGAGATATTTGCAAAAACGGAAGGATATATATTCTTTGCAATATTCCTGAGAACTGAAGAGTTCTTGTTTTCCCTTTAATTCCGAATCCCTCCATCATCAATCGGTTAACAATCTTTGAATCCATTGCTTTTTGCTTCCCCATACCAATGATCTCCAGTATTTCAATTGCCAAGTATTTCCGGCTCAGTCAGAAATCTTAGTATGTCAGAGCGCTTATCTTCGGTTACAGTAAACTTATCATAACCCGGGTAATTGCGAATGACATGGTTAAAACTATCAATGTTATCCATTTGAGGAAACCGCGCATGGCAGTTCTCGTCTTTGTGTAGTTTGCGTACGCCTGTTTCAATAAAAGTCGGCTCCCATCTATCATCTTCAGCAGCCCACATAAAGTACTGTCCCTGGGCTTTATCAAATACAAATCTAAAGTTAGGCTGCATGCCAATAGTATGACCCTGACGGTAATATTTTATTCTTCCGTCACTTACAGCAAATTCTTCGACAACCTTCTGGACTTCACAGACAGACAGTCCTTTGTCATCCGAAACAATTAGTTCGATATGAGAGTAGATTTATCTCACGAGATCTTGTAAAGCTTGCCGCAGAAAAGCTGGACAATTGTAAACTGGTATACCAATGGATACAAGCGGTTGTTCTGGGTTTGAACACACTATTTCATTCATATTTCTTAAACACCCACGAGAAGTCAAACAAAACAATAATTTCGTCTTTGGTAATACTGCAGATTCACAATAACCAAAGCTCAGGTAACATACAATCTTTCTTACCGGTCTAATTCACATACGCCGACAGACTCACTAATCCCCTTTTTATGGCGATGTGGAACTAAATATTTAGTCAGCGATTTCACCACCGGTTTGTATAACGGGAATAAATAAAAAAAAGGCCGATTCTGTGGAAATCAGCCTTTTTTCTTGAAGGAGGAAGAGGTATTTGTCGTGTAACAAGATAAAAATCCTCACTACGATAAGTAAGCTTTATTCTGGGCTTTCCATATATAAAGTTACAACAGAATCCATAATATTACAGGATTTTTTCAAAAATTTTCCGAAAAATACCCACTTTCCCTAATTGTTTTCTACTTCCACTTTTCGGTAAAATATAGGTTCTATAAAGTAGGATCTTGTCACGGCCGACATATTAAGGATGCATAACTGTAAACGATTATACTTTTTATTGAGTGCTTGTTCGTAGGGAGTAAGAGGAGAACCGCCCAGTTCTTTCAACAAGTTGTTATGCTCTGGTTTTTGGATGTGTGAGTGACATTAATGTAAGCGAGAAACATAAGGAGCTGTTTAGCTTAACACAGTGACAATCGCGTGGGATGAAATTTAAACTGTAGAAGAACAGTTGGCTTAAACCGATCTTTGGCATGAGCTGTTCAGGGCAGCTGATATCGACCTCATTGTTTATATTGGCAAATTACCCTTCCTGCCGTCGTGCCTTGTTAAGCTTCCCGAATCAA
>CAYNKI010000024.1:0-24576 GCA_964397675.1 uncultured Pirellulales bacterium | reverse complement strand
GTCATCAGCCCGCCAATTCCGCCGGATTCTTCTCCCTATCCGCGCCAATTCGTAGGCAAACTCCCCAATTCGCATTCGCTTATTGAGAAGTTACTATTTTGAGACCAAAAAGAGATTGACAGCATGTGCAGAAAGTTGTTATATTGCAGCAGCTTAGAATTTTTGGGGAGTGTAGCTCAGTTGGTAGAGCAACGGCCTTTTAAGCCGTAGGTCTTGGGTTCGAGCCCCAACACTCTCATTAACCCCGCTATTGGACTTGCAGAGAACTTGCTGTCAGCCCCTTCCGTAAATCTTTGTGAGGTCTTTTAATTCCCTGACGACGGTGGCTGTTATCTGTCCCGGCTGGAGTCGCCATCGCCAGTTACCCTTAATTGTACCAGGACGGTTCATCCGATGACTTGCCTCAAACCTCAAAGTCGTCTCATCAAGCTCAAGTGATAATCTGAGAGCATCGTCAGTAAGACTCTGCAAGCGGTCAATGTCGATCTCATCAGCAGCGATAACGCTGCACAAATCTTGGTTGAGAATAAACTCTGCAGGGACTGAAAGAGCTTTTGGTAAAGGCATATTCATGCCACGAAACATAAGCATTATGGTGTAATTGTGGTCATAGATGTGTCGAAAAGAGCTTTCTATTTCATGCCAGGTATTGGCTAGCAGCTCGTATAGTATTCGTCGTTGCTGGTCTTTGAACAGATGCCAGATCGAATAGTTACTTCCATGGCTCACCGACCATAGCTCCTTGACCAATTAGCGAAAAGACGACAAAGCTGAAAAAACACACGATCACCATACTATTTACCCATGCAGATTAAACGACCATCCTGTGTGGAAATATAAAGTCGCCCATTAGCCGCAATCATTCCATCATAGACAGGCAGGGACTCGATGTCATATTCAGCCAGTTTTTTCCCATCCTCTGCCGAGACAGCGTACAATACAGCGCCTTTCTTACCCTCGAAGGCTTCGACGACAGTTTTCTGGTCGGCAATGCCGATGTACGTCGGGACAGGTGGACCGGCCAGAAAGAGGGTCTTGTCGGCAAGAACCATAGCCCGGACCCACAGTCCTACGGATTCGGACCACCGGCATTTGATGCCCTTTCTCGTACGGGATCGGCTTCGGCTTTTCTTTGTTGGGCTCTGCGCAGACGACTTTTTATTAGCTTGCTGCGAAGTCTTTGCTTGGACCTCGTTCGGCACTGTCTCGATCACCTCTGGATGCTTCGAACAGGCGAAAAGCTGGTAGTGTGTGGTTCCTATTGCCTGGCTGGTACGGTCCGGTGTCGGCCAAGGGGTCAGTGATTCTGGCAGACCTACATGACTTCCATGCCTAGCATATTGGTTCAGCCTTCCGAAACTATAGACCGAGGATTCGTCAAGGACTAACAGTCGTCCGGCAGCGGCCTGGTTGCCTGCGGTTGTCCACCCACCCCAACCACTATTCATATCTGTGCCGTAGAGCCAGTATGTTCGATGCCACCATGAGCCATCGAGAAAGCCGGCTGGGCTGAATAGATGGGTGACGTCTGGCTCCTGCTCAGCACCGGCTCGATTAAAGCGCATGTGCCGCATATAGACGAACTGGCCGTCACTGGAGAGCACATCCGGAAGCGCTCCTGGCATATTGACTCCTCGAGCAGTATTCTGTGGAGGCAGATCGCTTTGGGGATCACGGTTGTTTATATTGGTCTTGGACAGTACCTTGCCCGTTCTTGGGTCAAGTCCGTAAAGATACATGCCCCCATCTATATAGGAAGACCTTCCTGCAGCAAAGTATATTACAGCCTGCCCACTGCCCCGACTTGCGTCGGGAGACGCAGGGGTCAGTACGAGCACGCTGCCATGGACTGGCCAAACTGATTCTAATTGTCCATAGGACACGATGCGTCGGTCCTCGGGTGCGGCTCGAAAACGCCAAGCCAGCTCTCCATCGGAACTGCGAAGACAGTAAATCCAGCCGTCCGCCGAGCCAAATAGAGCGAGACCCTGGTATATCGTAGGAGGGCTATCCACCCGACCACCAGCAGTGTAACCCCATAGCTGTTTCCCGTTGTCGGCATCGAGGGCGTGGACAGTATGCGAGTCGATGGACGTCACGAAGGTCATTCCTTCTGCCGCCACTGGATTGCTCAATCGGCCTGGTAGATGTGTCTGCCAGATGTTCTTTACCTTCGCAGGTATCTTCTGCCTTGTGTAGCCACTACGGGCTATATCATGGCGATATGTCGGCCAATCACCAGGATTTTCGACTTGCGATTTATTATTTTCAATTTCGTCATAGGCGAGGCCTCGCTGCAGACGTTCTTCCTCCGTCTTCTGTCTTCTGTCTTCAGTCTTCTGTCGTTTTGGCGCCAGTGCATTGAAGCCATTAAGCTTAGCCTCAATAAAGCACGCACAAGAATGAGGTGGGGCGTATAGCAGACCATTAGCAGGGAAGATCCCATACTGGCAGGCACCGCGAACGAAGTGATTCGCAATCGCTTCACCCGAGTCAAGATCAACGAACTCCACTCCCGACCGGCCAAGCAGAAGGTACTTATCCGTCGCCTTATTACGATAGCAGCGGTGGTGGCCCATACCGAACGTAAAGAAATCCCGGTCCGGTGGGCGTTTTTTCTTGACCTGGCCTGTTATCACGTCACGCGCCATGGTGATGCCCGGTTCCTTCGCATGCACGAGGTCTCCCGTCCACACCAGTCCACCTGTCACAAGAACATCCACCGGGGAATTGTAGGTCTCACGACATTCACAGCTCCACAATTTTTCGCCTGTTTTTGCCGAAAAGGCGATCATCTCCCCAACAGGCGCATCACCGCCCTTGCTGCTTACGGTCCACTGGAGCTGCCCTGGTTCTGCGTTCTCCTGCTCAGATACCTTGGCAGACGCATCACGATCGGCAGAAATGAGCACATCGTTGTAGACAACAAGTGTGGGAGTAGACCAAGTCCACCGGTTGACGCTGATGGGCCGAGGAGAACACCAGAGCTCGCTGCCGGACATCGCGCTCAGACAAATCACCTCGCGTGTGTTCTGGAAGAATACGCGACCTCCACTCACGGCCAGCGTCGTAGGCATTATTTCAGCCGTATCAGCATCAGATTTCCTCCACAGCAATTCATGAGTGTCAGCTTTGATCACCACGAGGCTCTTGTTAATTCCTGTCGTGATATACTGGGGATACGACAGCCAGTTATCCAGTGTTATGACGCGCTTGTCCGAGACCATATCACCAGCGACCAAAAAGAGCACGTCATCGTGATACACGATCTCGAGCGTACCCTCCGTTCCTTCATAGGTCTTGACGGTCTTTCCGGTCGCTGCGTCAATAGCGGTTACCGGCTTGCCGTAACCCAGCGTGACGTATACTCGGTCACCTACAGCAACCAGTCTTCGTGTCAGCTCAGCAGGACCATTGCGAAAGCCCCTCAGATGTTCCTCCCATGGTCCAATAGGCCTTTTCCACAGCACCACACCATTGAATGCATCCCTTGCTACCAGCACCCATTTCGCGGGCAAGATAACCGCAGCGGTCGGCCCCTCATCTGCAATACAGAATATCCGTCCCCCCGCTGACACCGCAGCACTAATGCTGGACAAGTGATCGTGGCTTCGCGCCCATTTAAGCCCCCCAGTCCACTGAATATGATATGGCAGCCCTACTACCGTATCGTGGGAGACGGCATTATTCGTTGCGTCGTATAGATAATGCGTCCATTCATCAATCTCTTTTGGCCGGGGCTTGACAGTTTTCTTCCACTTGCCGCCTTGCTTGATATACGCCACGCCGTTGGGACAAAGCACTCGCATAACCTCATCCATTGGAACTTCTCCAAGTTGCTCCGATACGATAAGGTTGACCAGATTATCGGTGTACGGCAGGCGCTTACCTTTGAAGTGATCTACTGATACTTTACCATAAAGGCCAAGTCCCGAGATGTGCTTGCGAGCTCGTTTGATGTTTTCTGCGTCTTTATCTAAACCGTGAACAAGAAAACCTGCCCGACGGACAAGCCTCTGGGTAGGCGGGCTATCGTTGGCGCACAATGCGGCTGTGAGTTTTCCGTCGCCGCAGCCAACGTGGACGATCAGACCACCTTTGACACCGGTGGTTTCCAGGATTTGAATTGCATCAGCACCGGCAAGACACGGAGTCCCGAGGTACATCGGGGCCAGTACGAAAATTACAATTGTAGTAATCCTGCTTGCCATGATTACTCCTTTCCATCTACTAAACACTTTCGGCCTAATTTAAAATTCATTTCATTTCAACGCCTTTCTCGTACGTATTTTGAACACCCATGCATGCTCTGATGTGATATTTTTCGGCGGAGTAATCTGCAGTCCGCCGTCGGTTAATAGCCAGCCAACTTTTGCTTTCGATCCAAGTAGTGTCACCGACTCGACTTCGCCAGCACCGAAGCCCTTAGTTGACTCGATTGTAAAGTCGGCGATTGGCTTGTCCAACGCAATGGCGTACAACACCTTCGGATTCACCGTGAATCGCAGAGCAGGCGTGTTTTGCCCGAAAGCCTTCCAGTAGTGAGTGCCGTAAATGGCCTCGCCGTTGATGTTCAGCCACTCGCCCATGGCCAGCAGCCGGCGTTTCATTCCGTCGGGAATCGTGCCGTCTGCTCTCGGGCCGATATTCAGCAGCAGATTGCCGTTCTTGCTCACGACATCGCACAACAAATGGATCAACTGGGTAGGAGACTTGTAGACATCACGCTGCTCTTCGTCTTTCATGTAACCGTAGGATGTGCCCAGCGTAGCCGGACTTTGCCATTTCGGACCGATACTCGCCAGCTTTAGGTTGTCTTTCTCACGACAACCACAATCGACCGGCCAGTTTGGCTGCCCACCCTTGTTGTTGAGGTATAGTTGTTTGCCCCACTGCGGGGCTTTGTTGAGATAATCGGCAATCATTCCTGCGCAGGCCTGTTGGAACTTCAGTGCCTGCGGATGGCCCTTGCACCCGTCTTTGTAAAAAACCGGGATGTCATCGATCCACATGAAATCCGGTTGATATTTGTCCTGTATTTCCTTCCAGCGGGCGACGTAGTCTGCAATAAATTCGTCGGTATAACTGAAAGGCCCATACAAACCTTCGGCGCTGGGCATGCGTTTGATTTCCTCCGCGATGTCGGGCTGCGGCTCGGAGTTAATGGCGTAGATATCCTTTGCGAAAAAGCCGGGATGGCGTTCGCGGTGATACGACGGAGCGTACTTCATGCCGAGCTTACGGACGGCCACGCCCAGGTCGCCGACGAGGTCGCGCATCGGGCCGACTTTGGTGGCGCACCAATCGGTCAGGTCGGAGTCCCACAGCGCGTAGCCATCGTGGTGTTCGGCAGTGAGCACGACGTACTTCGCACCAGCGTCATCGAAGAGCCTGGCCCAGGCGTCGGGATCCCACTTCTCGGCCTTGAAGCGTGCGAGCATGTCCTTGTAACCGAACTCCGGCGGATGGGCGCCAAAGCGCTCTTTTATGACCGGATAGTATTGCGTGGGCTCTCTGTAAATGCCCTTGGGCGAGTGCTCGGCGTAGCCTCTTCCACCCGGCTTGTAGCCAAGGACACTGTAGCCGCCCCAGTGGATGAAAATGCCGAACTTGGCATCATCGAACCACTTAGGTACAGGCACACCGTCCAGAGACTCCCACGTCGGCTCATATTTCTTCCGCTGTGGCTTCTCATCCGCGCTAATCGCAGTCCCAATCTCCATCCCGAATCCCGAACTTGCTTCGGGAGGGATGGGGACAAACACCAGTGCAAACATAACTATCTTTTGTAACCAGCTTCTCTGTACAATCATGATACGCTCTTGTTTCATCTCATCATCGTTGGTTCGGTCCCATGCAAAGTACGGTTCCGTCCTTCAAGGAGATATATAGCCGTTCGTTTGAAGCAATCATACCGTCCCAGACAGGAATGGCAGGTAGCTGGTATTCCGACAGCTTATCGCCTGTATCTGCGGATACGACCCAAAGCAAAGCACCCTGTTTGCCAAGCCAGGCTTCTTCCTGCTGGCTCATCTGGCGATTGATTTGGTCGTCGGCTCCGAAAACAAAATCATAAGTCTTTTCCTCGTCAGCGACATCAGGAGGTCCGGCTAAGAACAGGTTCCTGCCGGCCAAAACCATAGCATTTGCCAGTAGCCCGGGCCTATCGAGTTTCCAGGTATATTTCACAGAAGGTGCATCCTTGCTCGCTGAATACAGGGTATAATAGGTTCGAGGGTTGATGTTATTGCCGACGTTCTGTGCAAAGAATGCGTAGACGTTGGATTCATCGAATACCATTATTCGGCCGGTTGGTGTGTAGTTCCTTGGCACGGGATACTCCCCGTGTCCCTCGCCGGCGTTTTTGCCGTAGATCCAATACGAGCGATGGAACCAGTAGTCATCCAGGAAACTGGTCGGACAGAATAGATGTCTGCCTTGGCCCATTTGATCTTTTTCTTTGTCGACAGCGACATCGAGGTCGAGACGTTTACCATCAAAGTTGAACTTCTGCGCTGCCATGTATATGTACTGGCCGTCACATGAAAAGATGTCTGAGTTTGCTACGGGCACTGATTTACGTGCCATCAGTGTCTGCAGGTTTTTTCCTGTGCGTGGGTCTTTATCATCCAGCACGGTTTCAGAGAGTAATTGTCCCGTTGCGCAGTCCAGAAGAACCAGGCGCATTCCTCCATCTACGAACATATTGCGTCCGGCGAGGCAATATGCTACAGCCTGCTCCGAGCGACTCCACCGAGGTCGTGGAAGTCCTGACGAAGGATCACAGACAAGAACGCTGCCATGAAGCGGCCAGACGGATTCGACCTGCTGGTAGGAGACATGCTTGTCATTTCCAGGTGCCGCGCGAAAACGCCAGACGAGCTGCCCATCGGCTGCTTTAAGGCAATACACCCAGCCGTCTGCACAGCCAAACATGACCAGGGCATTGTAGATCGTTGGAGGGCTGTCTATTCTTCCCCCAGCGGTGAACGACCATAGGCTCTGGCCTGTGTAAGCAGATAGTGCATAGACCGTATGTTGATCGATTGCCGTAACAAATAGTCTTCCATCAGCAGCCGTCATCGTGCTCAGCTTGCCACCGATCTCCGTCTGCCAGGTCTGTTTTAATTGTGCCGGCACAGACATAGTCGTTGCACCACTGCGCTCATTGTCATACCGATACGTCGGCCACTCATTCTGAGCCATAACCACTGAACCCTGATCACTGAGCCCCGTATAGGCAGCGCCTTTTTCAAGGCGTTCTTCATTCGGAACGTCGCCTGTGGTTCCATCACTTGCTGGAGCGAGTGCACAGAAATGTTCTAATTTCGACTGATAGTAGCATGCGCAAGTGTCCGGTGGCTTATACAATAATCCATTGCAGGGCATAATCCCATAGATGCAACTACCTCGTAACCAGTGATGTAGCTCGCATCGTTCGGTACCTAATTCAAGAAACTCGGTGCCAGTGCCGGACGTCATAATATATCGCTGTGTGGCCCGGCCTGGATAGCATCGCTGGTGCATGAAGGATGCCTCGATTTGCTCGGCCACAAAGTCGTGCATTGTTTCGCCGGTTTTCGCGTCTACTGCTTGAAAGTGTGTGCCGTTCTGTTGAGTCTTACCGGTCTCGGCGGTCCAGACAACACCATTGATTAAGAACAAATCTTCCGGTGACCAGTGACCTGACTTTAGCTGACTTGATCCCCATAGGACTCTTCCTGTTTCTGCATCTACTCCGACCAAACGCCCATTAGTGCCTTTATTCGTTGACAGAACGACTACACCACCATCACCAACAATCAATCTCGGTGCATATCCGGTTGCAGCTGTAACCGAGTTGCCGACACTTTGTGAAGTCCATTTTTCTGTCCCGCTGCCGCTGTCAAGAGCCACAATATTCTCTCCGTCGTAGAAGAAGACACGTCGGCCTTTTGCTGCGAGCGTCAAGGGAGCAACACGATATTGCTGCTGCCACAGCATCTCACCACTGTTGGCGGATACAGCCATCACAAGCCTTGGGGGGCTCTGTTTTGACCAGCCAAATTCCGTATTGACACGAGTTCGTTCTTTGCCACGATTACTTGTCTCATGCTGGTAAAGGAAAGGTTCCTTATCTGGGTCTACCAACAGAAACAGCACTCCATCGGACAGAACAATCTCTTCCGTGGCCTTGGTTTGTTCATAAGTTTGGATTGTCTCCCCGGTAGCCGCATCCAGAACGCTGAGCGGTGCATTAATACCCAGGGTCACATAAATCCTATCGCCTACCGCTACAACTCGCCGCGGATGATAACCAGGTCCACTTTTGAAAGGCCATATATGTGGAAACCAATCGTCAACATTCCGCTTCCACAGGATCGTCCCATTAAAAGCATCGCGTGCCACAACTGTCCATCGCCCAGGCAGGTAGATATGGTTGCGGAGCCCCTCGTCAATGATGTAGAAGATTCTGCCGTTTGATGACACTAAGCCATTGAGGCTCGACATAAAGTCGTGGTTTCTGAGCCATTTTGGACCACCGACCCATTGCAGCTTCCGTGGCAGTCCGACAACCATGTCCCGACCTACCATGGTTCCCTGCGGATCATGTAAATAGTGGGTCCATTCATCGATCTCATCAGGCCACTGCTTGACCGTTTTCGTCCATATATCGCCATTTTTTTTGATGTAAGCCACACCATTCGGCGCCAGCACGTGCATCACATCAGCCATTGATACATTGCCGAGAACCTCTGCCACAACAAGGCTGACAAGATTGTTGATGTAAGGCAGATGCTCACCGTCGAAGCGGTTGACAGACACCTTGCCGTACAATCCAAGCGACTGAATATACCTTCGTGCTTGGTCGATGTCTTCTGCATCTTTATCCAGGCCATGAACCAGATAACTGTCATTTACGCGCAATGCAGCCGTGAGCTTTCCATCGCCGCAGCCAATATGAACGATGAGACCACCTTTGATACCTGCAGCATCCAGAATCTGCTGGGCTTTTTGCTCTTGTGCCCCACTGCTTTGATTTTGCGAAGCAAAACGGTGGGGCTGAGCTCTTGCCGCCGTTAAGATAGAAACAAGAACCAAAAGACCGGCAAATACTTTAAACAGTCGGTTTTTCTTTTTCATGTTCATGTACATCTATCCTTTCTCTTTAAATATGGATTAAAGGCCTTTAATTTCTGTTCTTTTTTCCAAATGCTAATCGTCTGATTAGGGTCCTAACAGCTCCTTGAGCTTTGTCAGCAGGTTCTCAACTGCCGACCGTATCGTCTCAACCTGGTCTCGAAGCCCGCTAACCTCTTCTACCTGCTTTTGCAATTGAGTTGTAAGCTTGTTGATACTCGCTTGTGCGCTTCTTGCCTCGGCCAGTGCCGCGTCCCGCGATGTAGTAAGTTCATTGACTTGCCTTTGTAGCTCGCCACGTGCCTTAGTAAGTGCCTCAACCTGCTTTTGTAGCTCATCGATCGACTTACCAAGCTCGTTTACCCTCGTTTGTAGATTATCGCGAGCCTGCGTAACATCGGTAAGGTCAGACTCTGTCTCATTAAGTGACTTTTTTAGTTTGGTTACATCTGCCTTTAAGGTATCTCTTTCACTCTCGGTTTCCCATAAAGCAGACTGTGTTTTTGCCAGCTTGTCTTTCATCTCGGCTTTTTCTCTTGCATGGCCATTACAACCTATAAGAGCAACCAAACAAGCTAACACAATCAGAAGCCTAAGAAATATTCTCCCGATCATTATTGTCATCCTCCTTTCTTCCAACTCAAGGAAAGAAAATTTATTAAAGTTTTTCACTTACGACAACAAGCTCAGTGTATTTACGTTAATTATGAGTCTCTGATTATATGCTTTGTTTGCTATAAAGCAAGGGAAAATAGTATGAAACATGTAAATAATTTTACAAAACATAGGGAAATCCATTATCAAATCGCTAAGAGATTCAAACAAACAAATAAAACGGCTTTTTTTAGAACCATAAATGGCTTTAATAATAGGGAGAAATTTATATGTTATGTAGATAATGTGAGCTTTATGAAAAAAGCAGGGCCCATATGAACAACGGTAAGAAACTATGGGCGACGCCTTACAGTAAGCCCGGAGGGGATAGAAAGTATTGACCGCCTCATACAAGGTGATAGCCACATGTCGATCCGTGGCTGTTTTGCATGCCGATTAGCGGTTATGGATGACTGTGCTTTCCTTGCAATTAAGGGGCGCTTCGCGCATGACTGCTTTTGTTACGCAACTCCGGGATATACAACCACCAAATGGCTTCAATTGTCACAGGACACAGGGGGTTTCTTGAGTAATCAGGAATATGGGCCGTGGCCTGCTAAGGCAGCACTTCTCGCCGCCAAGTGCCGGATACGGGACGTATCGAGACAGTCGGCTCGATACGTAGTAAGGGAGCACCACTGGCATATCCGTCGTAGGACTCGGCTGTCCTCGTTCCGGATCCGGTGATGATGATGACTAAGGCATTGCCGCTGGTCCAGCCTGGACGATCCACGATTTCCTGGATGACCGAGACAATATTGGGGGTTCGCTGATCAGGGCCCACCTGACCCACGATCCACCAGGCAGGCGGTGACCACGCCACTGCAGCCGTCGTTGTGGTTCGTGAAGTGATATCGTAGTCGGAGTCTGCGAACGCTGGGGCGTCATCGACGCCTTCGCCCCTGATGGTCAGGGATGCCGAACCAAAATCCGTTTCATCTACCTTGAACTGCACATAGGCGCTCGCTACGGTAGCGCCCTGGGGGATCGTGACGCCTGTGAACCGCATGCCGACAGTGTCCGTTAAAAAGAGCACGTTATCATCAAAGGCGAGCTCCAGGTCATGGCTGTATTGGAGCATGTTACCATTGCTGGACCGTTCTTCTGCATCGTCGTTGTTTGCAGCAACACGCCTTTCCATAGTAGCGAAGGGGACCTTTGCCACGAGCCTCACCTGCATCTTCTGCCGCGCCAGGCCTTTTTGGCCGGTGCCAGTTAACACCAGCGGATCGGTATCCGAATCGTTCAGGACGCCGTCATCCGGGTCAATTCCCTCTAAGGTGAAGCTTCCATTGCCTAACGGCTGGTCTGCCACCCAGGTGCCATTCGGCCAGGTCGTGCGCCAGTTGGAGTCGCTGCTAACGTAATATAGCCCCAGCTCTACGGCTGATTGTGCGCACAGACGGGCCTCAGCACAATCTTTGGTAACTATAGCAGACCGTCTCTGAACACGAACAGCAAATAGAGAAGCCAGGCCGATGACAGTGACCATCATGGAAACAGACAGCACTATTATGTATACGCTGCCCCGGCGAAGCCGAGGTCGGCGTCCGCCATGAGAAATTCGAAATCCGAATATCGAAATCCGAAACAAATCCCAATGACAGAAATTCAAATTACCCAAACAACAAGTTTTGAGAATTTGAACATTAGAATTTTGATATTGTTTCGTGCTTCGAATTTCGTATTTCGTGCTTTTCATAGTTTGCCATAGACTACAATCCGGAATTCGTCCTTATCGCAGTTAAATATCCTACCTGCTTGTTATTACAGCTAACTGTTACGATTACCCGCTTGGCGTTGCTTTCAGAGCCCTGAGCTTGCGTAATGTCGGCGGGATTTACCCACTGGACGGTGACGCTCCGCTGCCAGCCTGACAAGCCCGCCAACTCCGTTCCATCTTTAGCAACCGGAGGACTTGATGACCAGCCATGATAATCATCCACATCATCAAAATCTGCCCTGGTGCTGGTAGATTCTCCTGACTCGGTGCCAAACACGGGGGTATCGTTGGGGTCCAGATAATCCTGTGGGAGTATTTCGGCCATCAGCGCTTCAGCTAACAATTGGCCACGGCTGTATTGAGAGGTCCTGTATTGACTAAGCCTTGATGCTCCGACAGTGCTCAGTACAGCTACCAACATAACCGAAACAATCACTAACGACAGAACCGCTTCCACGAGGGTAAATCCTTTTGGCCTTTGGCCAAGAAATTTGAAATTTGAAATTTGAAATTTGAAATTTTTTTTCATGGCGTTACCTCTGGTTTGTTGAGAACGTTTGTGCCCGTGTACACGGCGGACTGCTGATCGTTTCCCTTCCTTATTTTGATTTGAACTGCTCGGACGTAATATGTTTCCTGGATCTCCGGTTCCCCGGGAGTGGTTACTGTGCCGTAAAGCGCATACAACAAAGTTCGGTTAGTGTAGCTTGACCAGGAAGCACCTTGGTCAGTGGACTCAACCAGATTACCGTTTTCGGGCTTAATGTTTTGGTTTTGGCCCTGTATTATGCACGCCAGGTTGCCGGCAACCCATCTAAAAACCAGACAAATCCCTTGGTCTGGAGATAGGCCGGAGACATTGGAGACAGCAAACTCCTGCCTTTCATAATCGGCAGTTAGTGTGCTTTCAAGCAGCGTCCAGCTCTCCAACATGACCCCGTCCGGTACATTCTGGGCTGTGGGCAGTTGCAATTCGACGCTGACTTCGCCGTCCACCTTGGCGCTCTTAGCTATGTTGCAGGCAACTTTGGTGACCTTCCAACTGATGGTGTCATCCGGTAAGGATGGCATGAGGTATTGGCCAGGCCACAGGTTCTGCTGGGATTCCGGATTATACCAAACATCAAGAGAGTTGTATTCAGCCAGCAGAGTTTCTGCGCTTTCGTTCTTTGAGGTTGTCTGTTCGCTAATTGTTTCAGTGTCATACGAAAGATTGAACTCTTGAACCGAATCCAGAACTTTAACGATTGTTCCGGCGTTGTATTGTCTGGTGAGCGGGTCGCCTGAAATGCCCGACCAGGCGTAACGAATTATTTCAGGGGTCTCGTCGCCGTTGCGGTCGGCGACGGTGAACTCAACGGCGGTTGCGGTTCGCTCGGTAAAGGTGACGGCAAATTGCAGCTCGGCTGCGAGCTGCTCTGCTATCTCGCTGGCGGTGATGACTGCATTGGCGGGGCTGTCGGCATCCGGAAGTGCCCGTGTAGCAATTAGCATGGAGGAGCCAATTGCAAGCATGATCACCGTAGTGATCGCCATGCTGATAAGCAGCTCGATGAGTGTCAGGCCCTTCGGCTGAGCTCCGCCTTGGGCGGATTGGTAATTGGTGATTGGTAACTCGCCGTCGGCGGAGCCTTTGGCGGAGCACGGTTGGTGATTGTTAACTGGTGATTGGTTACCATTTAACCAGTTACCATGTTTCGAATTTCGTATTTTCATTGGACCGTTGCTTTTCCAGTTTCGGCGTCAACTGTAACCGTTCTTTGTTCTGGGCCGACAGTTAGAACCACTGTGCCGCCGCTATCGGGGATGCCCCAGCCGTCGAAGATAATTTGGTCATCGGCACCAAACTCTGCCGAGATAATATCAGCTTCGTACGGCTTTTCGGACAGATTGATGTCATAGTAACTGGAGTCTCCATCAAGCGGCTGCAGATCAAATATTCTATATTGGTCAGTATTGACAAAGAATCTAACGCGGCGAGAAGACGAGCTGGCCTTTGCTGCTGACTGGGCCAATGCCAGGTCGGCTACGATTCGGCGTGCGGCCAAATCAACTCGATAGCGGACTAATGAAGCTTGATACCTTGGTACGGCAATAGCAGCCAACGTAGCCATTATTGCCAGCACGAGAACAAATTCAAGAAAGCTGAAACCACCGCTGCGAGTTGTCTCGGCGTAAGCGGTATTGTCTGATCGAACGAGCTTTGGTCTGAAGACCTGTTGGCAGGGTATTTGGCACATTGCAAGCGTACCGTATTCTATTCAAATCGAAATGACCCGCTATCCACAGATTCACCTGCACCAAGCGGGTCAAATTACGTTCATATTGTTGCGCCTCGGCTAATATAGACCTCGGACGCTGTTGATTGATGAGCCTAAACGCGATTAATAATCGCTATACAGCTTGCCTGAATCGTCTTTCTCGCTCGCCGTTGTGTTTGCCTTAATCTCACCCGGGGTTTCGGTGTAGATCCAGCCCACGGTGGCGCCGTCCGCCGCTTTAATCTCCGTATTGCCTTTCTTTGCTCCAACCGGCAGAGGTGGAATCTTACGCATATACGGGCCGTAAATATGCGTGGTGTCCTTGGCAGCTGCTGTATCGCCCGAATAATCGGTGTATTGCAACAACTGGTTGGCGATATCAGCCACAGTTGGATAGGTACCACCATGCTCGGCTGCGTAGAGGTCAATCCCGTTGCGAAGCACCGCCAAATTGCCGCTGAGGGCCGAATCGCTGGCGCCACGCGTACCTCGGCTCAAGCGAGGAATGCCAATCGCCGCTATAATGGCAATGATCGCAACCACAACTACCAGCTCAAGCAAACTAAATGCGCCGTTCAATCTGTTTTTCTTCTTAACCATTTTAACCATCCTCTCAATAAAGTCTTTTTATTCTGGATATTCCTGTTGTCTATAAATCGTCAAGATTATAGTCGAGCTTTATTAACAAAATAAAAGAGTAGTGATAAAAACTGCTTAGGGATAGAACATTAATTAGCCCGACACACCGTTATCGGTCGTTCGTAAGCCTCAGGACAACCCGCTTTGAGCCAGCTTCAAATGTGGCAGAATGCTCATCGACTTCAATAAGTTTGAAGCCATCAAGCTCCTGACCTATGACAAGGAAGTGGTCATCGACCATAACGCAGTATGTCTGACCCTGTACCACCACAGCCTTCAGTTGATGGTTCTTGGTAAATTTAGTCACAGCATCCTGCTCAGAACGTGGACGATTTGCAGGATTAACCTCAGCAAGCCAGGATGCCGGCAGAGAGAAAGCATCTCTTGCTTGACTCAAGTCCAAACTTTTTTCCGACCAAAGCGTTTCGAGCCCGTGAACTAATTTTATAGTCGGTGACTGTGAATCCGAATCAGGAAGGTCCAGCGCTCCAAGAATCCGCCTCGGCGGACCCAGTGCTTGATTTGAGTAAGCGGATGCTTCGGCTGGAACACTCCCCTGGCCCAAGAAAACGCGGTCGACGACTAAGGCTGTCAACGTAATAGCCAGAATGGCGAAACAAACTTGTTGTCGTTTTGACAATCTCATTTCACAAGAATCCTAAGTAAGTCAGAAGACAGAATACAAAAGACAGAGGACCCCGATCCCGAAGTACTTCGGGATCGGGGACTTCTGACATTTGGCTATTCGAACTGTAGAGGCAGTATGCCAGAACAACTGAAAGCTGAACGTACCAGGTCGTCCAGTCTTTGCAGGATCGCCGGCCAGTTCAAATTTTGCCACGCTGATGTCAGCGAAAGTTTGGTGAAGCTTGTGAAGTAAAGCTACACATTGCTTATATCCGCCTCTTCCGGCAATGCTGATCGACACCAAGTCAAATTTGGGGCCGATAGAGATCTTTCCAGTCTGTATGTCATCGACCTCGAGAGCACAATCGTTGAAAAGTGAGGTCAACTCGGCAATGCGCTGATTGATTCGGTCAGATGATTCAAGCTTGATCTCGTTTTTAACAAGCTTTTCCTGCACAACGGCCAATTGATTATCCAGCGTTCGCATCGAAACGCCAAGACTTAAAGACTCCTCACGCTGGATTGTCAATTTTTGGTGTTGCTTATCAAGAAAGAACCGCTGCTCAAAGAGCGGCTTGAGGGCGGCGAAATATATGACAAATGAAGCAAGGAGGCAGATGACGGTTCCTATCCCGATGTACATCGGGCTTTGTATTAATGCTTGTTTTTTGCCGATCCAAAGATCCACCGTATTTTCTCCTTTCCCGCTCCGGCTGCCCGATCCCGAAGCACTTCGGGATCGGGCCGAGACGAGAGATTTATATGCCGCACTCGATGCTGAATGCTACAGCTTCGTTATTCAAGAAGGCTTGTCGGAAACTATTTACAAGTCTTACTGAGTCAAATATCTGCATTCGTTCCAGCCTGAGGACAAATTGAGAAACAGAGGTTTGTGTCCTGCCAAAACCGCTGAGCTCCAACCTGTACCGCCGCTCAGCCAAGAGCCCACCAGAGGGCGAGGAAGAAAGCGATTTTTGTAGATTGTTCGTGACATCCTTATGACTCTTATTCAAGGTGGCAAGCTGACAGTTTTTGAGAACGATATCTTCTCCCAGTTCAACACCTACAAGAATGAGCAGTTTGCTCCAGTCTGGCTGGCTGCTGATTGCCTTGCTGGCCTCCAGTTCTGCTGTGGCCTTTGCCAGCTTCTCCTGAAGCTCTAATATCGTAGAGTTGTACCCCTCAATGCGCTCTGCGGTGGACTTGAGCTCTTCCATCACAGAATCATCGGCGTTTCCCCAAAAGGCATGGGCTGACAGCACGAGCACAGTAAGTGAAATAATGTATGTTCCGCATATCACCGCCCAGAGGCGTAGCCCGGCCTTGCGATGCTTTTTGGCTAACCTCTCGGCAGGAATAAAATTGACGTCACCCATACGTTATCCTTATCCTCTATCAAACATGGCAAGGCCAACTGCAACCGTCATAGCTGGATGGCCAACTTTCGTAAGAATCTGCGGCGAACTCTCCACCAGGTCACTTGGGGCTGCAGATATTACCTCAATACCAAGCGTGTTTTGAATGTATTGTGAAAGTCCTGAAATCTTGACCCCGCCACCGATTAACAATAACCGCTTTATTCCTTCACGGGCATATTGATAGTTCATGTAGTCAAACGAAGCCTCGAGCTCTTCCAATATTATGTCGAAGTGCTTTCTGAGGATTCCACGAATTTTTTCAGCAGATTCTTTATCAAGCTCACTTGCCTCGCTGTCTGTAACGAAGCCAATTGTGCTAACAATTTGGTCGGCAGATTCTTCAGTGATACCGAACATTTCGCTCAACTTGACGTTTAGTTTTGCCGTGCATTCTTTTCTGAAGAATCTTTCGTAGATTATCGTACCTCCGCAGACGAGCAGGAGTTTTGTCGAATTCCATCTCAGATCGAGAATGGAAGTGAAAGCGGGCGGAGGGATGGTTAGGGATATACAAGCCCTTGCTGCTGCTGCGCTGCGTAAATCCAAAGCGATGACGTTAAATCCGGACTCTTCAAACAAGTCCAGGAAAACATTAGCCACGTCATGAGGGTAACCGACAGCGATGGTTTGCATCGTTGATTTGGACTTGCTTGGAAGGGGCGGTTCCCAACAGACCATCTCAAAAGAATTGGGCGCGACATTGTGTATTCGCGACAGCTCCATACGTGCAATCTGAGCAATAGGAGCACCGGACACCTGCTGTGGGACTTCGAAGACACCTCGCAATAGCCCTTCTTCAGGAGCAGCTAACACAACATCGTTACCGCAGAAGCCTTGTCGCCTTAGTACACGCCTCAGCTTCAGTATCTCCTCGCGATCTATCCCGTTAGAGGCCCCTATCCGTGGCAGCATTGAAAACGCGACTCCCGATGTACATCGGGACTGGTGCCGGCGACCAGATACAGCTAATTGAGCCACCTTTATGCTTCGAGTACCAACGTCAATACCTATCGCCGTTCGCGATCTACCAATGCTTCTCATGTCGAGCCTCCCTGTGTTATCGAAGTCAGGTCGAACAGCGGCAGGAACATGCTTATCGCGATAAGCCCCACTAGTACGCCCATGATAATGAGAATCAATGGCTCGATAATGCTGGTCAGCGATCGGAGGACAATCTCATTTTCATCGTCGAGAAAATCGGCAATATTCAGCAGCAAGCGATCTATTTGCCCACTCTGCTCGCCACTGTGAATAGCCTCATGAACACTGGGACTAATCAGATTTTCGTCGGAAAAAGCAAGGCTTAGCGACTCACCGTCTGCCACATGCTTCTCAGCCTTTGAGATGAGCTCTGCATAATGAACATTGCCTGCTGCACGTCTTACAAGTCGTAAGGCCTGCAGGACTGGGACATGGCCCTCCATAAGCACACCCAGCAGACTTACAATTCGGGCTGTTGTCAAGCTTTTAGTGATATTACCGATACAAGGCAGTTTCAGTGTAATCGTGTCATACAAACGCTTACCATTTGGCCTGCGCAGATAGGCAGCCACGGCAATGATTGCACCGGCCAGGGAAAGTCCCATTGCCCACCAATAACTTCTAAAAACTCCGCTTATGCTGACAAGAATTTTCGTGCTGGCAGGAAGCGGCACATCGAGCGTATCGAACAGCGTCGCGAATCTCGGTATAACGAAGATTAACAATAGCGAAAAAATAGCAATGGAGAGAAACACAAGTATGATGGGGTATAACAATGCCCCGACAATTGAGTTTCGAATCCGTAATTGCTTCTGCTTTAGAGCGGCCAAACGGTCGAGCATCTCCACTAAATGCCCGCTCGATTCACCGGTGGCTACTAAGCCACAATAGATCGAATCAAAGTACTCGGAATTGGCCTCCATCGCCTCTGATAACGTAGCACCTTCTTCAACTCTAGCATAAAGATCGGAGATAGCACCGCGCCAGGGACCTTGCTTTGCCTGCCGTTCAAGAGCGCCAAGCGCTTCTGCGAGCTGTGTGCCCGAATGGACAAGAACGCAGAGCTGGCGTGTGAACACGGCCACGTTCTTAATCTTTTGACCCCTTCTGAAATTCAGTCTCCGCTTATTTTTGGCTTTTGCAGTTAGTGTGGCGGACTCTGCTATTTGTGCCACGTAGAGACCCTTGCGGTGGAGCGTTTCTGTTGCAGTTATAACATCTGAGCATTCTATATCGCCTGTTATAACTTTTCCTATATTGTCGTACGCTTTATAAGCCAGCTTCATATCACTTACCTACCTGATGCACATCGGGGTTGGCTTCATTAGTGGCTAAATCTTCCGAGGTATCTTGACTATGTGTGACAGCCAGAGCCTCTTCCAGACTTGTCTTGCCGTCAAGAGCCAGAAGCACCCCTTCCTCACGCAGCGTCAGTACACCGTGTTTTCGAAGCTCTTTGTGTAGTTCATGTGACGGTGCTGCTTTATGGATAAGCTGCCGTAAGACCGGAGTGACTTCCATGACCGAATAAATCCCAGCCCGCCCGCGGAAGCCAGAATTGTGACACTCCTGGCATCCGAAGCCTTTTCGAAAGATAGTGCCAGGCTTGTCCAATAATCCGGCGTCCCGCAATACGTTTTCTGAAGGGAAATACTTCGCAATACATTTCGGACACACAGTCCGTGCCAGCCGCTGGGCTACAACTCCATTAAACGCACTTGATAACAAATATGGCTCGATGCCCATATCCAACAACCGAGCTACAGTTCCGGGTGCATCATTAGTGTGCAAAGTCGCCAGCACGAGGTGCCCGGTTAAGGCAGCCTGGACGGCTACGCGGGCAGTTTCCTCGTCACGGATTTCGCCTATCATTATTATGTCTGGATCCTGCCTGAGTATGCTTCTCAAAGCTCGAGCAAAGGTCATGCCTACGGCCTCGTGAACTTGGATCTGGTTAATCATGTCCAATTGATACTCGACAGGATCTTCGACTGTCACGACGTTTCGCTCAGGGCTACTTAACAAATCAAGAGCAGAGTACAGCGTCGTTGTCTTGCCGCTGCCTGTCGGACCTGTAACAAGCACCAGACCATGCGGCTGTTGCAATATTCTTTTGAATGCAGCCAACGTCTCTTTCCTAAAACCAAGCTCCTCCATGCAGATTTTAAGATTGGCTTTATCCAGAACGCGGATAACCACCTTCTCGCCAAGCAGTGTCGGGATGCTGGAGACGCGCAAGTCAATCTCACGACCTTCCGCAGCAATGCGTACGCGTCCTTCCTGTGGGAGGCGCTTTTCGGCTATATCCATATTGCCGATGACCTTAATACGCGAAATAATCGAGGCGTGCAGGCCTGTCGGCGGCTTCATAAGGTCTCTTAGCGTTCCATCTATGCGATATCGAATCTGAGTTCGGTTCCTTTCCGGCTCTATATGAATATCGCTTGCTCCGTCCTTAATTGCCATCAGTAGGGCCATATTCACAAGACTTGTAATGGGGCTGCCCTCGACCATATTATCAAGGTCTGTCGCGAGTCCTTTGTCGATGGACTCCTTCTCCACTACTTCGATGTCTGTTTCGGCCAAAGACGCAAGGAAGGAGTCAACGTCAGTGTTACTGGAAGTACTGGAAGAGCATTTCTTTATGAACTCGAGTATGTTTGATTGTAGGGCCAATATCGGGCGAATCTTGCAGCCTGTAAGCTGATGTAACCTGTCTATCTTAGGTAATGACTGTGGTTCTGCCATGGCGACGGTTAGAGTATCATGCACTATGAACATGGGGATTGCCTTAAGCCGTTTGGCCTCTTCTTCACCAATAAGCTCGAGTAAAGAAAAGTCGACAAGACCATGACGCAACTCACAATAGGGCACATCAAGCTGGCGAGCCAGAACACGAAGCATGGCAGGGCCACTGATAATTCCTAGCTCGACGAGTACCTCGCCGAGCATTTTATCTGAAGCTTTCTGTTCAGCCAAGGCGCGATCTAACTGACCTTCTGATATGACGCCTTTTTTGATGAGCGCTTCGCCCAAGCATATACGCTTGACAGAATCTGTCATAGAAAACTCCTGACGGCTGAGTTAACATCCTCGAAGTGCTCGAATTGTGACCACAGATCTGTCAGCTCGATCACCTGTCTCACAGTTTTATTAACGCAGCAAAGCTTCAGTGCCTTACCGCTCTGAGCCAGTTCCTGCGTTACCTCGATCATTGACCCAAGACCCTTGCTGTCAACATAGGATACAACAGATGCATCGAGTACAACTCGCCCTAAGTTTTTTCTTATTGACTCGAAGAGTTCTGCCTTGAATTCGTCGGTATCGGCTATAGTTAAAGGCCCTTCAGGCTTCACTACAGCTACACCACCGTATTGTTCTATGGAGATTTTCACGCTAAGCGACCTCCTCTGTTAGCAGCAGCGTCAATGTAAATGTGCTGCCTTTGTTAAGCTCGGAATCAACGGTGATGTCCCCACCGTGCTGCCTGATTATCTGACGAGCAATTGCAAGGCCAAGTCCCGAGCCCGTAATCTTTGCAACGCGTTCGTCCTCTGCCCGGTAAAATTTATCGAAGATTCTCTCTGCATCCCCTGCGGCGATGCCTATACCTGTGTCTGTAACAGCCACGTTGATTTGACCTTTTTCATGAGTTGTCTTGAGAATCACGCGACCATTTTCCGGTGTGTATTTGAGAGCATTACCGAGTAGATTGTGCAAAGCTAGTAAAATTTTATCGCGATCGGCATGCAATACCGGAAGCTTTGGTGGCATATTGAACTCGAGTGCTATTTGCTTCTCTCCGGCGCAGGATTCATAGTCGGCCTTAAGCTGTTCCAGCAATACATTAAGATGCACATCATCTCGCTCCAACTTGAACGATCCGGCTTCTACCTCCGCTACTGACAAGATCCCGGACACGGTACGTGCTAGTCGCTGAGATTCTTCGTTCACTACATTAAGGTACTTCATAGTAGCCGGTGAGTTCCGATATACATCGGAATCATCCATCGCTCTTTCAACATAAAGTCGGATGTTCGTCAGGGGCGTGCGTAGTTCATGAGCAGCCTCCGAGAGAAAGCTATTCCGAGCTGCCTCTGCCACCCTCTGTTGTGTAATGTCTTCAATCATGACGACGGCAATGCCTAAATCCTCCGGGCGCACAGGACGAACAATGAAGCGCAGCACGCTTGAAGATGTCGAACCGTCTTGCACCACTTCCACGATCGTACTTTTGTGGGTCGCAGGCTCAAAAGCATCCTGTATTGCCCCAATCACCCTTTGATCTGTAATAAACTTTGATACGTCTGCTTTCATAGCCTCATTGACACTTGCCTGGAGCAGCGAAGCTGCTGCTCCGTTGATATAGTCAACGCACATTTTCTCACCAATGACAATCAGGCCATACGGTAAGGCATCGCAGGCTGCTGTAAGCTCGATGTTGACTTCAGACTTTTCTTGAATTGATTCCCTGACCTGCTCAATTGTTGCACGAATTTGCTGTCCTTGACTTTGATCGATTATTTTATTCCAGGCAACTGCTTCCATTCCCAGCCGTGGATCTAGTTCCAAGGAAGAACGGTCAGGTTTGCTGTCCTTAACTTCCAGTAGTACCTCATGAATAGCGTCGATTGCCTTTAACCTGAACCGCACATGATGATGAACCATCAACATAGCAGCAAGAGCCAAACACGCTATCGCCATTTGAGTACTTTGGGACTCCAAGCCTGCCATCCATTGCTCAGTAATACCTGCAGCAATTTCCAATGATGCACCACCTCGACCCGGTACATCCAGAGGAAAGCTGAACATTGCAGATTGGCTTGTAAACTTCTCAGTATACCGATGTACATCGGTACTGCTTGGTCCTTCCCATGATTCCGGTAAATCAAAAACAGTAATTCTTTTCGGATCGGCATCAGCTAATATCCCACCATCAGGCAAAACAACACGGCAGCATCTGAGTCGATGTTCAACGCCAGCTTCTGCTACTGCTCGGCGAAGCATAGAGATTTCGCTGGCAGACAGCAACGCCTCTGTCATCCTTGCCAGCACATTTCCAACTGCTCTGACATTCTGAACACTGGCTTCTTCTTTTAGGTCTTTTTGAAAAACGATATTATGCCACAAAGATATTGTCATGTTGATAAGAAGGATGCTTACTATTGCAAAGATCAGCAAATTGACTATGGAGCCCCTGCGCATAAGCTCTCGGCTTACAGTAAATAACCTCTTAATGATCGATCTACCAGTTTTCATGAAGCGTGCCTGGTATATGGTTAAGGTTTATCTATTGTTTTTTCGGCTATCTGGGTCTTAACTTTAGCAAAACGACAGTGTTCGAGTTATTACCTGCTGAAGCAGGCAGCCTTAATCACAACTCAAGGCCCTATAACTAAATGAAGGATATGCAGCATTCTTACGCTTGCATTAGGTGGATGCGAACTTTATACTTTTGACAGACGATCCATAATTGCTTTGTCTATCTGGGTTAGTAACTCCTTTATGTCGTAAGGTTTGGCAACAAACACATGCCCGGAAACGACACGACACCGCTCCTCGGCTCTTGTCTTTGGGAAAAGAGCGGTTAAAAAAATGATAGGAATATCCCTTGTTGCAAAATCCTCTTTCAATTTTTCAGCGGTCTCTCCACCATCCATAGACGGCATTGCCACATCAAGTATGATAAGGTCAGGATGTTTTGATTTTGCCGTAGCTATAGCATCGTTGCCGTTGTCTGCGGTGATAATAGAATATCCTCCTGCGGTTAACTCTTTCGCAAGTATAAATAGTGCATCCCTTTCGTCATCAACAATTAATATTTTCTTTTTACTCATTCTTAACCCCTATATTGTGCGAGCTTAGTTATTAGTAAGAACATTTTCTGCAAGTTCGTCAGCTTCTTCCAGCAAGTCCTCTGCTACAGCTTGAAGGACTAATGGCAAAGAGACGGTAAAGGTTGTGCCTCTGTTTACTTCACTTTCGACTTCGATTTTCCCATCGTGCAGCTCAACTAATTTCCTTACAATTGCAAGTCCTAAACCAGTTCCTTTTTTTCCAGGACCCGCTTTTCTACCAAATTGAGTAAACTTATCAAATAGCTTTGGGATGTCTTCTTTGGTAATTCCCACGCCTGAGTCCTGAACAGAAACGCAAACTTCTCCATTTTGCTCCCCACAAGTTACCCTGACCCAGCCTCCTTTCGGTGTAAATTTGAGACTGTTGGAAATGAGATTTATCAGAATCTCTTTGGTTTTGTCCGGGTCAAGGCAAATGTCAACACTTTCCTGGGGAACTTCGTAATCAAGACGGATGCCATTTTCTTGGGCGAGAGACTCGTAGTCAGATACTGTATCTTTAATGAGCTCACAAATATTGATAGCCTTTTTTTGCAGATCCAGTCTGCCGGATTCTATTTTAGATATGGTCAGCAGAGAGTCAACAACCCTGCCAAGCCTTTGCACATTTTTCATTGCTGTAGCTAAAATATCCCTCTGTTCCTCCACTATTTTACCCGGTATTTCATTCAGAATAAGCCTTATTGCTCCCATAATGATTGAAAGCGGCGTGCGCAGCTCGTGCGAGACAGTAGAAACAAATTCATCCTTTAGCTGGTTATATTCTTTTAATGTCTCGTTTGCCTCTTTAAGTGTTTCTTCTGCTTGTTTGCGCTCGGTAATGTCTTTGGCTATATGAACAGAGCTCGTAACTTCGCCTTTTCCATCAAGTATCGGCGAGGTACTTATACCGAGATTAATCCCCAAGGTTGGTTCAAAAACTTCGAGTGTGGCTGGCTCTTTGGTCTTGAGTGACAGGATGTGAGGACAATTCGGACAAGGTTGTTTTGTATTGTGGAATACCTCATAACAGGTTTTGCCGATAAGCTCTTTAGGTTCAGTTTTAAATGCTTGGGCGAGAGCTTTATTGACCCTGATGATTTTAAAATTCTTATCATGAATCGAAATCATATCTGTAATGGAATCAAAAGTTGTCCTCCACTCTTTAGCGGCACGCTCTATTTGTTCCTTGGTAACCAATATTAGCTTCTTTTGCTTCTCGCGCTCCAAAGCATAAAGAATCGTCCGAACCAGCAGGTTTTCTAATGACTGGCTCTTGACGATGTAATCTGTTGCACCGTTTTTTATCGCCAAAA
>CAYNKI010000023.1:0-24847 GCA_964397675.1 uncultured Pirellulales bacterium | reverse complement strand
TGGCTGAATCAGGCTTACAACACGCCAAAGGCCTTATTCTGAATCCACAGGATATCGAGCAAGAGTATTGGATAGGAGAATCATCGCAGCAGTTGGTTGCAGGAAGTGGCAATTATTATGATGTGGTGGTTGTTCGTGATGACCCAAATTACTGCAACTACATCATAGACTGCAATGCCTATCGGCTAAAAGAAAGTGAAGAGGTTGGCCGAAGCAATTTAAGGGCTGAGCTTCGTCTTGACCCCTGCATTGCGTTATCGGTCGGCCAGAGCACGACGCTATGGAGCACAGTCACAGTGTATGGTGACGTAAATTGTGTAGGCAATTTGACAAACCAGGGCAATATCTACGGCGATGTATTCGCGAGCAATCCTCCAGATAGCATAACCGGTATAACTGGACAGCAGAAAACACGACAGGAATTGTCACTAACTTGGCCTTCTATTACATTTGCTGACATTACGTCAAGGTACAGCTATGGTCCTCTTTCCGGTCAAACATTTGGCCCTTACGATCCTCCGCGAGTGTGCTATAGTTCGGGCAACCTGACCTTGACTGGGGACACACATATAAACGGCATGTTGCTTATTGTAGGAGACCTTACAATTAGTGGTTCTAACAACGTCATAGTCGCCGGCAAAAATCTGCCTGCACTTTATGTCACGCGCGACCTTATTTTAGATAACGGTGCGATTTTAGATGTCAACGGCCTCGCTGTTGTTGATAATCGCGTCCTTATAAACGGCGACGCCAGCCTTAATGTTCTGGGTGGCTTGTTTATTAGAGACATTCTTGCTGAGACTACTGCGGATTCATCAGTCAACGGAAACACAGCTATGCTTTATGGACCAACCCGGCAGTTTGACGGTGGCCGTGATGCTCTAATGTTTGACGGTATTGACGATTACGCGGAAGTAGAGAATGAGTCATTTTTTGACATAACGAACCAAATAACGGTCTCGGCATGGATAAAAGTAAATGCGTTTACCAGAAGCTACCAGGCTATCGCCACAAAGGGAAACAGTGCATGGAGAATCCAAAGGTGGTCAAACACAAATCGTATAGAATTTGCTTGCACCGGTTTGTCGCACAGCATTCCTTATGGCAGCCTTATAGGGAATATCAATGTAAACGATGGTCAGTGGCATCATGTAGCAGGTGTGTATGATGGTACGAGGATTTATTTGTACATCGATGGTGTGCAGGATGTTAATACTCCAACCTCGGGCAGTATCAATATGAATAACTACAAGGTAATGATAGGCGAGAATGCCGAGAATACCGACAGGTATTGGAACGGTTGGATTGACGATGTACAGATTTATAATCGTGGTTTGAACATTATAGAGATAAACATTATCAAAACAGGAGAAACTGTGTCAAATCCCATCGCTCATTGGAAATTTGACGAGGCAAATCCGAATGTTACGATAACAGCAGCACCTGTAAAGACGGCCATTTTAATCGGGCCCCAGGATAACCAACAGCGCTGGGGGCAAGCAGCAGGGGCTTTTTTTAGAAGTATTCAGAGAAGATAAAGACGACTTTCGTACAGTCTGAATAAAGAGCTAAGACAAGAGTTGCTTATCGGCCTTTCTGTACAGAAAAAAGAAAAATTAGAAGTATCTTAACAGTACCAACTATATATTCTCGCCTCCTTAAAACATCGAGGCAGCTCGATAAGTTAGGCTATATTGTTTTGACGGTTGTACTAATTTTGTTGACCTTAACTGTAGAGGGTATGAGATGTGACACTTGTATCACCTCTTTTAATACGGACAAAACCCCGCAATGAATTGCGAGGCTAAATATTTAACCCCATGTTTTACGTGGGGTCTTTCTGCCCAGTTTGTAAAGAGGCATATCAAACAGGTCGAAAAGAGAATAGAGGTAGGGTATGCAAAACAAAGGCTTTACCATTATTGAGATCTTGATTGTGGTTGTTCTAATAGGAATAGCGGCGATGATAGCTGTACCAATGATGTCCTCGGCAGCTTCCATGCAAATCCGCTCTGCTGCAAACATGATTGCAGCAGACCTTGAATACACCAAAAGTATGGCTATCAGCAGAGGACAAAATTTTTCAGTGGTCTTTGATAAGAACGCCGAAAGCTACCAGTTAGAGGATCAGGACGGTACCGTAATAGCGCATCCTGTAAAAAAAGGTTTCGACTACACTATAAGTTTCCAGAGTGACAATAGGCTCAATAGAGTTCTTATTACTGATGCTGTTTTTGAGCCTGACTCCAGCCAGACGATTACGTTTGATTATCTTGGCAGCCCTTATAGTGCGACTTCAAACCCACTTAACAGCGGTATCATCACTCTGCAAGCAGGTGGGATTACTAAGAAGGTTCATGTAGAACCGGTTACAGGATATATCTCGATTACAGACTGATGAGGGTAAAGACTAAATGTTTAATTGGGGACTGAAAACTCGGGGTCTAAGGCCGATAGGTTTGGACATAGGGCATCATTCTATCAAGATGATTCAACTGGCAATCAACCATGACCAGATTGACGTTATTGCGGTAGATAAAGCTCGTGTTGATGCCAGTATCGATGGTAATAGTGAAGAAAGAAGAAGGTCTGTTATTTTAGCAATAAAGCGGATGTTGGCGAAAAATAGCTTCCACGGAAGAAATGTGGTCTCATGTTTACCCAATAACAGATTGAAAGTAACCTCTCTGCGATTGGCTGAGGTGGAAACGGATCAAATCGAGCAGGCTTTAGGCAAAGAGGTAGCCCACCGATTCGGATTGGACCCGGCCAACGATGCGATTGACTATATGCTTGCCGGCAGTGTTCGACAGGGTGATGAGATTAAGAATGAATTGATATTATTTGCCACAGATGATGAAACGATAAGAAATCACATAGCAATGCTTGAGGAGGCTCAGCTTAGGCCGGTGGCAATAGACACTATACCCTGTGCGTTGTTTAAAAGCTTTGAGAGGTCGTTAAGACGCCAGGAGGATAAAGAGCGTACGGTAGTTTTTGTGGACATAGGAAGCCGATTCACCACTGTGGTGTTTGGCCGGGGAGGAGAAATTTGCTTCGTAAAGCAAATAGAGATAGGTGGCCAGAGACTTAATCAGGAAATAGCAACGAAATTAGGCATTAACATCAATGAGATACAGATGCTGCGGGGTAGACTTCGAATGGAAAGAGAGCTTACGGCACCACAGTCGAGCTCGACAACGCAGGCTTCCGCCGCCAGAGAGCAACGGCTCGACAACTCTACGCGACAAGTGATGATTGATGCAATAAATAAAGTTGCTGAGATGCTTGCAAGAGAGTTATCACTGTGTTTTAGATATTATACGGTGACATTTAGGGGAAAGAGTATAGAGAGAGCTATTTTTAGTGGCGGGGAGGCATACGAAAACATCTTACTTGATTTTTTAAGACAGCAGTTGAGCATTGAGATTGAAGTAGCTCAGCCATTAAGAGGCTTCGATATGAAGAATGTAAAATTTGATGTTTCCAAGCAAGATTTGCTTTGTGAGTGGGCCGTAGCTGTAGGACTTAGCCTCAAGGGCTGGAATGGATGTGCCGGCGAGAAGGAAGCAGCCCAAACGAAGGAAAATGCATTTGAGAGCTCAGATAATTATGAAAGAAATTGATTTTCTTCCAGAGTGGTATAAAAGCACTAGACGCCTGCAGTTTAGTTATCGCACACAGTATGTTGCTTTGGCTGGTATGTTTGTTGTGATGATGGTATGGAATTTTACTTCCCTCAATTCCATTTCAAAAGCTACGGCAGAACTTGCAAAAATGTCATCGATGCAAACAAGAGCACAGGATGCGTCAAGGGAATACGTCAAAGTTAAAAATATAGTAGCAGAGTTACAGAAAAAAACGCATGTAATCGAAGAAATCGATTCCAAAATTGATGTTGCAAGTGTTTTAGCCGAGATAAGTTTCTTGATTGATAAAAGAATAGTTCTCAGCAAAGTCGAATTTGTCGGCGAGAAACTTTTAGACAAACAGCAAGGTCAGCTTAGCAGTGGTTCTGCTGTAAGAGTTGCTAAAGCTGAAGTAAACAAGCAGCGAGAGCTGTCACTTGGTGATGTACGATTCAAGGTAGTGATATATGGCGTAGCAGCAGATGCAAGTGATGTTGCCGCTTTAGTATGTAAGTTAGAAGATTCACCCTATTTTTGCCAGGTATATCCTTCTTTCTCGCGAAACAAAACTATGAATACAGTCGGAAGTCCAACGGACAATAAGGTACAAAAAAGGCAAATTCCCGGTGTGGTTGGAGAAGATAAGCTTGCTTCAAAGAATTATCAGGTAAGCGAGTTTGAGATAAGTTGTTATCTGGGTAATTACCAATAAGATGAACCTTAATTTATTAAAAACTAGAAAAGCAAGAACAAAGAAAGTCACTGACTTTATAGAGTTTTTTCGAAAAAAACAGCAAATAGTAATCTGTATAGTTGCTGTAATACTGCTGGTCGATTTTATATTGTTTGGCTGTCTGCCTTTATACAAAGCAAAAAAGTCTATCAATCAGAGAGAAGCCGTATTAAGACACACCCTTATTAAAGGTAGAACCAGCAGCAAACAACTGCCAGAGATTAAAGAACGACTGCAGAAATTACAAGTGGCTGTTTCAAACTTTGAGGTAAATGTACCCACGCAAAGGGATCTTGGCGCATTTTTGCATCAGATAGCTAATTTGATGACCGAGCATAATCTAAGCGAGCAGGTAATTGTTCCAGGCAGGGAAATAAACGCGAATGGCTTGAACTGTATACCAATAAACATGAAGTGTAAGGGCAGATTAGTCCGAATTTTCGAATTCTATAAACAGTTACAAAGGCTGGATAGATTGGTTCGCATTGAGCAAAGTAGGCTCTTAAACGATAACGACTTTAGTGGCCAGGTAAGTATGGAAACCAAGGCGGTCATTTATTACAGACCAGAGATATGATCTGGCAAAAGAAATATGGATGACTTTGAGAAGATATGAAGCAGAACGTAGCAAATAATAGTACCAGAACTAATAATCTTTTTGCTCGATTGACGGCGGAGAAGAAAAAGGCCGTATTAGCTTTTTCTTTGATTATGGTGATGGCCTTTATGTGGGTTAGAGTGCTTAGTAAAAAAACACCAAATGCTGCTGAAGCGGCTTTGACAACACAGCAGGAGAAATTAGATGAAAGGGCAAATTCGCAACTCAAATTATCTTTTGTCGAATTACCAAAAGTTCCAGGTCGAAATGATGTAATCACTATAGACTTTTTTGATTCAAATGGATGGCAGGGATTTATGAAAGATGAAGATGGAAGAAGCTTAACTGGTCGTGAAGAAGTAAGTGTAGTTTCAAAAGATGGTAGTGAAGAAGTACTCACCAAAATTGCAGGCAAACTAAAGCTGGAAGCAATAGAGTTGAGTGAAAAGCCCTGCGCCTTTATCAACGGCAAGTTGCTGTTGGTGGGGGATAAATTGCACCTTAAGGATGGGGTCAATGCGTATGAATGTGAAGTAGTTCGAATTGAGGAAAATGTGGTGCTACTAAGGTGTGCAGAAGTAGAAGTAAAATTAAGACTTATGCCGGCGATTGAAGTAACTGATTGATAAGCATTCCCAAACGCAAAAAGTGCGTTTGAGATCCTTAATCAATATCCTTTTGCGATTTATCGCAAGATGGATTTTAGAAAGGTAGGAGCTCGATTATGTATCTAAAGAGAAGTTCAAATAGCAGGACCCAGATAGGCAAAGCACTATACATATATGGATTTGTGTTGATTGTTATGGTAGCTATCGCAGTTGGTGGCGTCCAGCAGAGCCCCATCGAGGCTGACCCCGTTGAGAACATCACGGAATTGGACGTTGATGTAAGTAGCGATCAAGATGTGCCCAGTGTAAGTGAGTCTGAATCGCAAGCGGTGGCGGATGTTTCCACGGATGCGAAGATTCAGTCAATCTCTTTTAAAAAGGATTGGGGAATAAGGGACGCACTTCAGTTTTTGGCGGCTCGGTATCAAAAAAACATTGTGCCTTCGGCAAAAGTGGATGGCTTAATTACTATTACCAACCTCTATGATGTGACATTTGAGCAAGCCTTGGAGGCAATTTTGGGTCATGGCTTCAAATATGAACAACAAGGCAATTTCATCAATGTATATACTGCTGAAGAATATAAAAAGATCAAGGAAGACCCAGACCGCATGGTATATAAGGTCTTTACCTTGTATTACATCTCTGCTGCCGAGGCTAAGAAGCTCATTACAACAGTGCTGAGCAAAAGCGGACGCATTGAAACCACCACTGCCGCTGTGATAGACTTCCCAACCGGTGAGTCAATCAGCACTGTTAGTGGTGGTGGTGACACTACCGCGATGAATGACACAATAATTGTCTGCGACTACCCTGAAAATATCGAGCAGGTCAGCGAAGTGCTATCCTCAGTTGATATCAGGCCAAAACAGGTTCTGATTGAGGCGACTATTTTGAGTGTTACGCTCACCGAAGATACGCAATTCGGCATCGATTGGCAGACACTACACGGAACTGTATCCGGATTAACGGACATTACTCGAGGTGCTTCGGACTTCTTCAAATCTGAAGGTATGTCTCAGGTAGGTAAGAGTGGTGGACTGACTGTCGGCTTTGCACACGATAACATAGCCGGATTTATCAGAGCTGTAGAAGAGGTTAGTGATGTAACCATTTTGGCTAATCCTAAGATATTAGCAGTCAATAAACAGCTTGGTCAGGTCTATATCGGCAAGAAACTCGGCTATGAATCTCAAACCACTCAAACGGAAACATCCACAACTCAGCAAGTCGATTTTCTTGATACTGGTACCAAACTTTCATTCAGACCCTATATCGCTAATGACGGCTACATCAGAATGGACATACATCCCAAGGACAGCTCGGGTGATTTGAAATCCAACAACATACCTGATGAGACATCAGCCGAATTGGTAACCAACATAATAGTCAAAGATGGCGAGACTATAGTTATCGGAGGGCTATTCAGGGACACAATCAAAGCCAACAAAACCAAGGTTCCTTTGCTTGGCGACATACCGCTTTTCGGTGTGCTTTTTAGAGGAACGGCTGACCAGGTGAAGCGGGAAGAGGTTATTATCCTGCTCACTCCTCATATTATAGAGGAGCCTGCCGAGACTGAGGGCCAAGCCAGGGCAGATGATGTTAGCCGAAAGAGATATGGCGCAAAGGATGCGATGCTGCCGATAGGCGGGGCAAGATTTGCAGAGGACTGCTATGCAACTGCTGTGAAATACTACCTCCAGGGTAAATACGAATTTGCGATGCGGCAACTGGCTGTAGCACTTAAACTTCGTCCGACATATCTGGAAGCGATTAGGCTGAAAGAAAAAATCATTGCTGAAACAAGACCCGATGATGTGGACAGGATGGAAAGGATTATGCTGGAGGTTATGGACAGAAAGGAAGCTGGAAAGTGGCTGAGGAGATAAACAATCCCGATTCCCGAAGCCGAAGCGGTTCGGGACATCGGGACACGACGCAAAACGAGATGCGATTTTAGGGATTTTTGTTTTGAAACTGGGAAGAAACTTATACCTGATAGCTACAGCCATTGTGTTGTGTAGTTTGGTTGTAGGATTTCTCACCGGATGGCAGAGTTCTGGCAACGGAGAGGGGTGGCCCCTGCTTTCGCAGGGGCAAGCTTGCCCCCGCGCAGGCGGTGACAGCTGGTATAGCGCATTGTATGTTATCGCATATTTTGCCGAGGCTGTGGGCGTGATTTGGCTCATCTGGTATTGGTTGAGATTGGATCGAGCCATCACGTCCATGGCCAAAAGGCTAAAAGAAGAATTGACCGAAGAAAACGCTCATGGAGCAGAGAAAAGACCCCACGTGAAACGTGGGGCTAAATATTTAGCCCCACCTTTCAAGCGGGATTTTGACGCTGTAGTTACAAAACCAGCAATAATAAATGAATTGAACGAGGTAATTGAAAAGAGAATTGCTGCACATTCCAATCATATAACCGAACTCGGAAAGCAAAACAAGAACTTGCAAATCCAAATTCAACTTTCACAAAGGCAAAAGAGAAACATCGAGGCCATTATATATAGCCTTCGTGATCCTGTTATCGTCGTTGACGAATTTGACAGGTTATTAATGGCAAATGAGGCAGCCGGCAAACTTTTCAATTTTGATTTTAAAACTTCACAATATAAATCAATTGATGAGCTTATAGCTTCGGGTAAGAGTAAATTTGTAGATTTTCTACGCCAAGGCAGACAAAGTGAGGTGGAGGCAACCAGACACGAAATCGAATTTTCCCAGGACGATTCCCGCTTTCGTGGGGATGACACCCCTGTGAAAACAGGGGTAAAAGTCTTCGATTGCATTATTTCATGTGTTTACGATGGCAGCCAGAAGGTATGTGGGGTTGTAGCAGTGCTGCACGATATGACGCGTGAGAAACAAGTTCAGCAAATGAAAAATGATTTTGTAAGTCATGTCTCTCACGAATTAAAAACGCCTCTTGCTTCTATCGCAGCTTGTTCTGAAATGCTCGCAGATGATGAAGCAGATGATGAAGAAACAAAAAAAGAATTTTATTCTGTGATTCAAAATCAGGCAAAAAGATTAAATCGACTAATTGAAGATATTCTAAATATTTCAAGGATAGAGTCCGGACTGGTAAAGGTAGAAAAGAAATCTGTTAGCTTGACAATGCTAATCGAAGAACAGTTGCAAATGATAAAAAGTTACGCTGAGGAAAAGAATGTTGAAATTATAGCACAAAAGCCGATTATTTACGACCAGGTATACGCAGACAGGGATATGATTTCGCAGGTTATCATTAATCTGCTCAGCAATGCAGTTAAGTACACTCCATGCGGAGGGACAGTCAAAGTAGAAACTGCGGTCGATGAAAATGCAGGTACGGCGCAAGTCACTGTGACTGATACGGGGGTTGGAATTCCTAAAGACGAAATTAAACATATCTTTGATAAATTTTACAGAGTGGGAGCAAACAATAAGCAGGCAAAAGGGACCGGCTTGGGGCTTAATCTGGTTAAACAAATAATCGAAGAGATTCACCATGGTCGGGTATTTGTTATAAGCGAGCCTGGCGTAGGCAGTACCTTTGGCTTTGAGTTACCTTTAGCAGTCAGCCAAGCAGTCGAAGCAATGTAGAAAATAGTCCGCCAGAAGCGGACGGAGGATGAAAAAAATCACTTAATCTTTCGGGGAGGTAAAACAATGGCGGTAAAGAAAGCTTTAGTGGTGGACGACGAGATCCATATTGTTCATGTGGTAGCAATAAAGCTTCGTAATAACGGTTATGAGGTCATATCAGCCGATAATGGTGCTGATGCCTTTGAAATAGCCTGTGATGAAAAACCGGATATCATCGTTACGGACTTTCAAATGCCAGTAATGACCGGATTGGAGCTTGTGGAGAAACTCCGTCAACGTGAGCAGACTAAAGATATACCTGTGATTTTGTTAACAGCCAGAAACTTTGCTATTTCACAACAACAGCAGAAAGATCTGCAGATATCGCAGTGTCTTAGTAAGCCATTTAGTCCTAAGGAGTTGTTGGGAAATATTGAAGATATTCTGTATCAAAAAGCAGTAAATAAACAGACTGAATAAGTTGCTTCTGGATTTTACAAAACTATGGCAGATCCGATTAGCAAAAATTTAAGCCCATCTCAATTGTGTCAATTGAGAAAATTTGGAGACAGGATAAATAAATTCGGCGTTAATTTTGCAATTTATGATAACAATGGTGAGCTTGTCCTGTTGTGCGAGTCCGATCAATTCCAATCGGCAAGACAGCGGCTAATCGAAGTAAGCCAACGGGTGTTAAATCGTGCCTCGTGTCCCGTGACCCGTGACCCGAGCGGCGGTCCTGAAAACCAGGTTTTAGCTACCGTTTTAAGGCAGGGCCAAGAAGCTGTTGGGACGGCCTTGATTGATCTGGGTGACAGTATTTCGTGCGTCATGCGAGATACACAGCATGATATAAGCGATACGATTTTTAATGAAATGCTTGAGCTTTTATCAGAAAATCTTCGAGAGACCTTTAAGGCTGAGCAGCAAATTGAAAAGATCGGTACTGAGTTAGCCCAAACATATGAGGAACTGGTGCTGCTTCATAAGCTTAGCACAAATATGAAGGTCACTGAGCAGGATGCCAACTTTTTACAGATGGCTTGCGATAGTTTAACTGAAATTGTCTTCGTTGAAGGTATCGCGATACTGCTGGAAAAGACTATAGAAGACGAAAAAAAGTTGGTGGTGGCTGCAGGGTCTGGCTTGATAGACTTAGATGAGCGGATGGCAGCTATCCTGCACAGCCGATTAACCGATGAAATAAATAGTGGAAAAGAAGCTCTGCTGGATAGCGAGGTGGATTCTCCTTTCAAATATGATTGGCCGGAAAATATAAAAAATATGATCGCGGTACCTTTATTTGGGAAAGAGAAACCAGATTCATCCTTCTCACAAAGAATTAGAAATGACAACTGCATAATAGGACTAATGGTTGCCATAAATAGAATTGACAAGCAGGATTTCGACAGCACTGATGTAAAACTATTTAACTCCGTAGCCAATGGATGTGCCGTCTTTATCGAGAATGGCAGGCTGTTCAGCGACCTTAAAGAATTATTTATAGGTTCGTTGAAGGCCCTAACCAGTAGTATTGATGCGAAAGACAAGTATACACGTGGCCATTCTGAAAGGGTTGCATTTATTTCACGATGGATTGCAGAGAGACTCACTAAGATACAGCCATTAGAACAAGAGCAGATACACGAGGTTTATTTGGCTGGGTTGCTACACGATATAGGAAAAATAGGGATAGACGAAGCGGTGTTGCTCAAGCAGGGTAAGCTAAATGAGCGGGAACTTGATTGCATAAGAAAGCATCCATCAATAGGTGCAGGTATTTTACGGGGAATAAAACAGATGCGTGATATCGTTCCAGGAGTAATGTGTCACCATGAGCGAGTTGATGGCAAGGGATATCCCCAGGGTTTGCTCGGTGAGCAAATACCACTAATAGGTAAGATTGTCGGATTGGCTGATAGCTTTGATGCAATGACATCAGAACGCACTTATAGAAGGGCAAAAACTGTCGAAGCGGCAATTACAGAGATAGAAAAAGAATTGGGCACACAGTTTGATGCTACCATTGGTAGAGTATTTCTGGACAGTGATGTTTATCAGCTCTGGGATATTCTGCAGAGCAGTTTCAATAGGATTTACGGAGACAGCAATTCTTCAGAATATGGTATCGCTGCCGTGGGGACATTAATCAGATGAAAGTTAGAACACAAGATTATAACGATGTTACAGTTGTCGAATTACAGGGCGAGTTAGACGCTGATTTCACCGAATTGCTTCAAGATACAATCACTGATATAGTCGCAAAAAATAAAGTAGGTGTTGTGCTTGATATGAGCGCTGTAGGATTTATTGATAGTCAGGGATTGGAGCTATTGTTGTGGGTGCGGGACTACTGTCACCAGTACAAGACCCAGTTTAGATTAGCGGGGCTTGATGAAAACTGTACAAAAATTCTTGAAATCACTAGTTTAGAAAATGAGTATGACCGGTATACTGAACTATCTGAAGCAGTAAAGAGCTTTGTGTAAACAGCAGGCCAGAGGCTCATACAATTATAAATTAAAAAATAAAAACTAAAAAGTTATGAAATCATTCAGCAGAATATTTTTTGCTGAATGATGACTTCCTTAATTTTACATTTTGTATTTTGATATTTGATTTTGTTATGAGTCAGATAGCGTTAGAGAACAAAACTCAGCTTGGCCAATTATTGATGGCCCGTAGTATTGTAACTGCTGAACAGATTGAAAAGGCCCTTACTGAACAAAGAGAAAAGGGCCATCGCAAGCTGCTGGGTGAGCTGCTGGTTGAGATGGGTTATTGTACGGAAAACCAGATAGCATCAGCACTGGCCCAGGCCTATGGTGTGCCTTATGCACAGGTAAGTCCCAAAATATGTGACGCCAAGACGTTTGAAATCTTGCCCAGAGAATTTCTTGAAGAGCACATTGTCTTGCCACTGTTCAAAGTTCACGATGTCCTTACAGTGGCGGTTAGTGAGCCGACAAATGTATTTTTGATAGATGAAATAGAGCGGATAAGTCACTGTAAGGTGCGGATAGTCTGTGCCACAGCCAAGGATATCAAAGCTACACTGCAGACGTATTTGCCGTCTGCTAATGTTTTTGTCATAGACGATATTATTGATGAAGAGGGGCTGGAAGACTTTACATTAATTGAAAATATTACGCAGGATATAAGTGATCTGGAGGAAGTGGCGGGCCAATCGCCAGTTGTCAAATTAGTCAATTACTTGCTTTATAATGCAGTACGGGAAAATGCCAGCGACATCCATATTGAGCCGGATGACAAGAAGCTGCGGGTGCGATACCGAGTTGACGGCAAACTATATGAAAAAATGCGACCGCCACATCAAATGCATCCTGCGATTGTTTCTCGTGTAAAGATTATGGCTGAACTCGACATTGCCCAGCGGCGTATGCCGCAGGATGGTGGTATTCATGTTCTGGTGGAAGCAAGACCAATCGATTTGCGAGTATCAGTCATGCCCAGCAACTTCGGTGAAAAGGTTGTTATCAGAGTCATTGATCCTCATAAGGTGCTTTTCAATCTTGAGTCACTTGGGTTTACTTACGAAAACCTTCGGCGTTTCAGAGAGATGATACAATCGCCCAATGGCATCGTTTTGGTAACCGGTCCAACTGGTTCAGGCAAAAATACTACGCTTTATGCTGCTCTATCCGAACTAAATAACGACGAGGTAAACATCTGTACAGTTGAAGACCCTGTAGAGTGCAATATATCAGGTATAAATCAGTTTCAGGTAAATACAGGTGCAGGCTTTAAGTTTTCTACGGCACTACGAAGTTTGTTAAGGCAGGACCCCGATATAATAATGGTTGGTGAGATTCGTGATGACGCTACCGCCAGTATTGCTGTCCAAGCTGCCCTTACCGGCCATTTAGTCTTGTCCACCTTACACACCAATGACGCACCTGGAGCAGTGACAAGATTGCTGGATTTGGGCGTTGCTCCCTATCTTGTTAGTGCTTCTTTAATAGCAGCACTGGCCCAGCGGCTGGTGCGAAAGATTTGCCCCAATTGTAAGACAGAATATGATCCACCCATTAGTATAAAAAGAGCTGTTGAAAAAGCAGGTGTAGAGATTCAAAAGTACTATCGCGGTGTGGGCTGCAAGAAATGTCGGAACACCGGCTATGTCGGCCGAATTGCCATCCATGAGCTTTTCGCACCTGATGAGGAAATTATCGAGATGATTAACGATAGGGTCAGCATAAAGAAATTGAGAACAAAGGTACTGGCCAAGGGAATGATGCCACTGCAGTTAGATGGGTTGGAGAAGGTAAAGGTGGGAATTATATCAATTGAGGAAATCTTGAGAACTACTCAGGCTGGAGAGCAAGGCCCATGACTTTGACTGCGACAGAAACAACTCAAGCATCATCTGCAACACAAGGATTTGCGGATGGTACAGGACCGAAACACCTTGCTAAGGTATCAAGTCATACCGGTTCTGACTCATCGAATCGTTTTTACCATGTTAAGATAAAGCGTGCAGAGCTGATACTTTTTACTACGGAACTGTCGGTGATGCTTGACAGTGGAGTTGTGCTCAGTGATGCTCTCGATGTTATTGCAGAGCAGGCTGAGAACGAGACATTTAAAATGATAATCCTGGGTGTGGCTGAAGCGGTCAAGAGTGGTGAAACTTTTTCAAAAGCTCTATCTGTTTACCCCAAAGTTTTCAATTCGATGTTTATCAGTATGGTCAAGGCTTCGGAAGCATCAGGTAAAACTGTGGAAATGCTCACAGTGCTCAGCGGCTATCTAAGCTTCGAATCCGAAACCCGCAAGCGCATCAAAGGAGCACTTACATATCCGTTTGTGATGGCACTAATGGCAGTAGCAGCAACAGGCACGCTGATGTTCTTTGTTTTGCCGAGATTTATGAGGATTTATGAAAGTCGAGGGGCTGCACTACCAAGAATTACACAGATATTAGTAGGTTTTAGTAAAATACTGGGTAATTTTCAAATAATGACGGCTGTCATAACAGTAATCGTAGTAACGTCAATAGCATTATATTATTGGTCTCGGACTGTGGCTGGCCAGCGAGTGATAGATTTTATAAAAATCCGCACACCTGTGGTTGGCACTATGTTTGTCGATATGGTAGTAACTCGTAGTATGCGCATCATGTCGACCATGGTTAATACCGGCGTCCAGCTTCTGGACTCGATACAAGTGGTTCAAGGCTCGTGTGAGAATTATTATTTTAAGCGACTGTGGACTAGCGTGAATGAGAAAATCCGAGATGGATATCAGCTATCAGAGTCGATACAGATTTCACCTGGGGCTGAATTAATCGCGCCTGGAATTATACAAATGCTTCGGGCAGGAGAAAAAGGCGGAAAATTAGGTGAGGTCTGTGATAAAATATCGGTTTTTTACGAGAAGAAATTCGAGGCTTCAATTAGAAATGTTATGGCCCTTATTGAGCCACTAATGATTACCATTCTTGGCACTGTCATTGGTACTATTGCTATAGCGCTGCTATTACCGGTGTTTAGAATATCAAGCGTAATTGCACACTAAAGCAGAGCCGCAACCGTAAGGCAGCGGCATATCGAACGTACACAATTTTTATGATCCGTATTACATACTTCTAAGATCAACTGATACCAGAATCTTTCTGCATGTGCAGTGATTTCCCAGATGACATAAAGCAAGTCTCGAGGCAGTGAATTTTATGGGGAAAGGGCCGTTTTCTATTTCACCGTAACCAATTGTTATGTGAGGGAAAAAATTTTCAAGGCTTGCTTTTTCTGGATAATTCTTAATCCATAGCAAGGTCGTCTCCGCAACATCTTCATCACCATATATCATATCGCTATTTATATTGTAGCTAAAGTATAGCGTGACCTTCTTCATAACCTTTTCATGAAATGACTGAAGCTCTTTTGTTTTCTCTATCTGGAAGACCGACACTTTTTCGCCTCTTGCATTTATTGAGGTCCGAATGCCAGTTACTGTCAGCGGTAAGGTGGGCTTTAGCTCAGCAATAAGTTCTAAAAGCATCTTGATGGAAGCGATGTCCCTTTCATTGATACAGCCCATAGCTAAGGAAATATGCGGCATGCAATTTTCTTTGTTCAGCACGATTTCAGAGCTGAATTTTTTTACCAGTTCAGCGTTTACTTGGATTGCTTTGTCCATCATTTCATCCGATGGCAGCAATACGACATCTACCGCTATTTTGCTCATATTTTCTCCTGTGTGAATACACAGTTACTTACCGCTGCCTCACCCCGAAGAACATCGGGGCGGCTCTGATTTGAGAAATAATAAAATTATTCTCTTTTCGAGATTACCTTTACAACCTCATCATATTGTCTTAAGACTCTCTCGTTTTTCTGCCTGATGATGCGATTGACCACGAAAATCGTTACACAATTAGCACCGAACCCTGGCACGATTTCATACATAACGTTGCTTAAGCCAACCTGTTTCCATATCACTAATACAACCGTTCCTGTCACCATCCCTGCCAAAGCTGATTGCCAGCTCGTTCGCCGTGAAAACAGCGCAAAAAGCACCAGGGGTCCAAAAGCTGCTCCGAATCCGCCCCATGCATAAGCTACTATCATTAAGATTGTCTCATCAGGATGCAACGCCAGAATTAATGCTATCACCGAGATTATTATTACACAGATTCTACCCACCAGAACAACTTCTCGCTCTTTTGCATTTTTCTTTATTGCTTTCTGGTAGAAATCTTCCGTCAAAGCCGACGAGGAAACTAAAAGCTGCGAATCTATGGTGGACATAATTGCTGACAAAATTGCTGCGAGCATTATTCCTGCCAGCCAGGGGTGCATCACTTTGTTTATCATATAGATAAAAACCTTTTCCTGCTCTCCTTCGGCGACAGCCAAGTTACCAAACATAGCAATGCCGACCAGGCCGATGACCACTGCACCCGCCAGCGAGAAAAAAACCCAGATGATAGCTATGGTCATCGATTCAGCTAATTTGCCCACAGATTTGACACTCATAAACCGGGCCAAAATATGTGGCTGGCCGAAATAGCCCAGTCCCCACGCCATAGCCGAGATAATCATTAGAAGCGCTGGGCTGCTTCCCTTAGGTATCAAGCTTTTCTGTATGCTTGTCATAGCTTCGCCTATAGTTTGTGCTCCTCCGACATTGATATAAGCAAGTGCGGGGACGATAATTAAAGCTAAAACCATTAGCGTGCCTTGAAATAAATCTGTCCAGCACACTGCCAGAAATCCGCCCAAAAAAGTGTAGGCAATTATTATTATACCACCGATGAGCACAGCAGCTTTGTATGGGACATTGAAAGAAGATTCGAAAAGTTTTCCTGTTGCTACCAATCCGCTGGATGCATAGATGGTGAAAAATATCAAAATAACAATAGCTGAGACTACGCGCAATAAGCCAGTCGGGTCGCCGAAACGCTGCTCAAAAAAGCAGGGCAGTGTTATCGTATTTGTTTTTTGCGTATAGACTCGCAGGCGGCCTGACACCAGCTTCCAGTTCAGAACCGTTCCTACAAAAAGTCCTATTGCTATCCAGATATTGCCTATCCCCGCTAAATAAATTGCTCCCGGCAGCCCCATTAGGAGCCAGCCGCTCATGTCGCTCGCTTGTGCCGAAAGTGCTGTCACCCACGCCCCCATACTGCGACCACCTAAAAGATAATCCTCTATGCTGACATTCTTGCGATAAAAGTAAAAGCCAATGCCCAGCAAAAGTATAAAGTAAATAATAAACGTAATCAGCGTTGGAAGTGACATAAAAATTAAGTATCCATAGTAGTTAAATATCAAACACCTGCTCGTCTTCTTTTCGCCATGCAGGGTCCGCTATGCACAAAATTTTCAAATCAGAATCCCCCGTATTTTCAATATATTGCGTTGAGTTCGGCTGAATGTAAATGGCACAATCGGGATTAAATTCAAAAGATTCTTCATCTATATGCATCAGGCCTTGTCCAGTCAATATATAATATACTTCGGAAACCTTGAGTTTATGTGGCTTAGTAACTTGACCTGGCTTGACCTTTGCATGTGCTAAACTGTAACGGATTTGTAAATCTGCTTTGTCGGGGTGCAAAAGCTCACATAAAATTGAGCCGTCACCAGCTATAAATTCATCACAATTGCTTAGATGTTTTATGAACATAGTCACTGCCCCAACAGGATCGACCCTTTTGTAAAAAATGTTCCAGCAACACAGGCGGTCAAAAGACATGCCAGTGTTGCTGCAAGTAGTGCGCGAAATGCAATTCTTCCTATATTACGGGTTATATCAGGAGCCAATGCACAGATGCCCCCGACGAAAATGGCCATCGATGCAAGATGAGCAAATCCACATAGCGCATAGGTAGTAATTACAGCCGAGCGCGGATGCTGTAATAAATTTTCCTTTAAAACAAAGGCTAAATCATTATAAGCCACAACTTCAGTGACAATTATTCGTTCACCAATAATTTTAGAAACTGTTCCCGCATCGGACGGCGGGACACCTAAAATTATCGTAAAGGGATAAAAGAGGTAACCACAAATTGCTTTTAAAGACCACTCAGGCCCGAAGACAGATAACAACAAATCAACCAGCGCAACCAGACCCAAGACAGCAATAAGTAACGCCACAATTCCTACAATCATTTTGACTCCAGAATTAGCACCATTAATGATTGCTTCAAAAAGGCTGTTGTCTTTTACATAAAAAGGTTGAATGTGCATACCTAGCGTTTCTGGAGTTTCTGCTTCCGGCAAAATAATTTTCGACATCGCAAGTGCCGCCGGTGCCGAAAGCAAAGATGCGGAAACCAAATGCCCAGCGATGGTGGGAAATACAGCTTTTAAGTTAAACACATATAGCGCCAAGACATTGGAAGCGACCGTAGCCATCCCCGCAGTCAGTATAGTGCATAGCTCTGACCGGGTCATTCGGCTAAGATACGGCTTAACGGTAAGAGTGGACTCAATCCCTACAAAAATATTGCTGGCAGCGACCAAAGATTCCGCACCGGATATCCTCATTAACCTTGTAAATACGTAAGCAAAGGCCCTGATGATCAAAGGCATTATCCTAACATAGTACAAAATCGCAATCAGTGCTGAGAAGAATATGATCGTAGGAAAGGCCTGAAAGGCTAAAATAGGCCCGAGTGACTCCTCTGCTGTTTCAGCCAGTGGTCCGAACACGAACTTTGCTCCAGCCGAGGCAGAATCAAGAACTTTTACTACTACATCATTTACTACTAAAAATAATTTTGCCCCAGCGGGAACAACGAAAATAAATACAGCAATTAATAATTGCAATCCAATCCCCCAGCCGATGACCCTCCAGTTCATATTTTTTTTGTCAGCCGATAAAAGCCACGCAAAACCAATCAGAATAAATATCCCTGCAAAACTAACGAGATTATAGATATCCATACCCATCTCTATTTAGCCCCACGTTTTAATGTGGGATTTTTTGCTACCCCAATCTTCCTCCGAGTGATTTTGCCCAGCGGCAAATGAAAACTCTTGAAAGCGATGTATTTCAAGTCAAGTCGCTGGGTCATCGCCAGGGTCTCATCCACGTATCTCATTTCTTAAAATATCATTTTGCGTTCTTGCTTTAAGCTAAGAGTTATCTATGTGCATTATTTGATCCTAACCTACGGTTATATAAGGATACATCAGGCGCAATTCAGACGCAAGTAAATTCGCATTGCGAAAGCCGATTGTTTGCGGTATGATTATGGCACTGTTACCAAAAACTAAAGTCTTAGCTATTGAATTGAGAAAGGTAGGTAGGCGCACTGGTAAGTATGAAAACTAAGAAGAATAAAACTCTAAGCCGGCGGGAATTTCTGAAAAAATCTGTCCCGATGTACATCGGCGCAGCGAGCGTAGCTTTGGTTGGACCATATATTGTACCGGCTTCGACATTCGGAGCCGACACGCCGAGTAATCGCATCGTGGTGGGTTGTATCGGCGTTGGACGCATGGGACTCGGCGATATGAAGGAGGTGCTGGGATTCAAACAAGCCCAAATCGTTGCTGTATGTGACGTAGACTCCAAAAGGATCAAACACGCCCAGCAACTGGTTCAAATGCACTATAGCACACAAAGTAAAACTGGAACATATAAGGGCTGCGCGGGATACAAAGATTTCAGAGAGCTTATTGCTCGTGATGATATTGATGCGGTTTTAATCGCTACGCCTGATCACTGGCATGCGCTGTCTGCGCTGGCCGCAGCTCAGGCTGGCAAAGATATCTTCCTGCAGAAGCCGTTGACCCTGACTATCGAAGAGGGACGAGTGTTAAGTGACACCGTTCGTCGTTATGGGCGTATTTTTCAAGTAGGCAGTCAACAGCGCTCGGATGAAAAATTTCGTTTTGCTTGTGAATTAGTTCGCAATGGCCGAATTGGTAAGCTCCAGACCATCAAAGTGGGATTCGGGACAGACCCAGCCACTGGGCCGCAACCGCCCATGTCAGTCCCTGAAAACCTGGACTATAACATGTGGCTGGGCCCTGCGCCCTGGGCTGAGTATACAGAAAAAAGAGTCCACCCACAAAATGGTTATGGCCGACCAGGCTGGCTTCGTGTCCAAGACTACGGCGCCGGGATGATAACCGGCTGGGGCAGCCACCACCTTGACATCGCCCAATGGGCAATGGACACCGAGTACACTGGGCCTGTCGAGATTGTCGGACAGGCTGAATATCCAAGGGATGGACTCTGGAACGTGCACGGAGCATTCCGCATAGAGTACACCTACAGCAACGGGGTCAAGCTCATTTGTGCAGACAACAAAAAGAACAAACAGGGAGTCCTGTTCGAGGGAACAGAAGGCTGGGTTTACGTTAAGCGCGGACATATCGATGCACATCCGAAGTCACTATTGACCTCGACCTTTGGTCCCAACGAAATACATCTTTACAAAAGTAATAATCACAAAGCTAATTTTCTCGAGTGCATAAAGTCGCGGGCGGAAACTGTAGCTGGCGTTGAGGTTGGCCACCGCTCTTGCACCGTGTGCCTACTGGGTGACATTGCGATGCGGCTTGGCCGAAAATTAAAATGGGACCCAGAACAGGAACAATTCATAAACGATAAAGAAGCCGACCGGATGCTCTCCAAGCCCATGCGCAGCCAATGGCATCTATAAAATAGAAAAAAATAAAAATTGATATATAGGAACATGAAATGGATTACTTAACGAAATCAGTCAAATTCTCACTTATAGTCATTAGCTGCACTATTTTGTTCCCTGCGCATTTAGGTGCTGCGGACAAAAGCCCATCGGCTGAAGAAATAAAGAAAATAACTGCAGCATTTCCAGACAGACCAACTGTTAAACTGGCAAAACCTCGAAAGCTTCTGGTGTTCTCACGTTCTTGGGGATACAAGCACAGCGCGATTCCTTACGGCAAAAAAGCGGTGGAAATCATGGCGAAAAAAACAGGAGCATTTGAAGCAGTAATCAGCGACGATGACTCTATGTTTGAGCCCCACAATCTGAAGCAATTTGATGCAGTCTTGTTCAATAACACCAACAATGAAATATTTCTGCCTGAAAATTTCGATAAACTTTCACCAGCGCAACAAGCTCAAGCTAAGAAACGGGATGAAGCCTTAAAGAAAAGCCTGGTTGAGTTTATAGCCGGCGGCAAAGGCCTTGCTGTGATTCACGCTGGTGTTGCCAGTTTTCGTATGTGGCCAGAATTCGGAAAGATCATCGGTGCTCGTTTTGACAATCATCCCTGGGGTGCCGGTTCCACAGTCACACTAAAGGTAGATGACACCAGCCATCCGGTGGCCAAGGCTTTCAAAGAACCTTTCTTTGTTGTCACCGACGAGATTTACCAGGTCAAGGCTCCTTATTCCAGAGACAATCTACGCGTTTTGCTTAGTTTGGATACCTCAAAAACAAGTATAAAGGTAGACCGAATCGACACTATCCATCGCCAAGACAAGGACTTTGCTATTAGCTGGGTAAAAAATTATTCTAAGGGTCGGGTATTTTATTGTGCACTGGGCCACCAGCACGACATATTTTGGAATCCGATTATTCTTCAACATTATCTCGATGGCATTCAGTTTGCTCTTGGAGACTTGAAAGGCGACACAACACCAGTGTCAAAGAATAAAAAGAAGCGATGACCAACGAACAATGGGAAACACTAATAAGCATCATCGACGGCCGGGTGTTTGAATCCCTTGGCGTTGGATTTATCATCGACAGCCCTTGGCTTCCCGGATGGGCGGGCATATCGACAATAGACTACTTTTCGAGCGGTGAAAAATGGTTCAATTCCAATCTTAAAGCTATCCGCACCTTTGAAGATATTATATTTCTGCCGGGATTCTGGGCAGAATTCGGCATGTGCACCGAGCCTTCCGCTTTCGGTACCAAATGCCGCTGGGCGGAAAATGAATTGCCCTTCGCCGAGAAATTCATTACTGATATTCAAGATGTGCACTCTCTTAGCAAACCAAATCCTCAAACAGATGGTTTGTTGCCATTTGTTGTCAACCGCCTAAAAAATTATCAGTGCCGGATAGAAGAAGCAGGTCACAACATCAAATTTGCAGTGTCACGTGGGCCATTGAACATAGCCACTTTTTTAATAGGCACTACCGAGTTTCTCATGGCTGTCCGTACAAATCCCAAGGAAACTCATAAACTGCTTACAATCGTGACAGACTTCATAATCGACTGGCTCAAACTCCAAAAAGAAATATTTCCTTCTATTGATGGTATATTTATCCTCGATGATATTGTTGGTTTCTTAGGTCAAAAAGATTTTGAGGAAATGGCATTACCCTATCTGAAGCGAATTTTCCAGTCCATTGAGGTAGCCGTAAGATTTTTCCATAATGATTCGAGTGGATTGGTATGTGCTGCTTACCTTGCTGAAATGGGCGTGAATCTTTTCAATTTCAGCTTTGAACACTCCCTGTCGCAAATGAAGGAGCTTACAGAAAACAGCGTTACATTACTCGGCAATATCCCGCCACGTGATGTCCTTGCAATGGGCACGCCAGATGATGTTTCAAAAAGCATTGTATCTGCGCTCGAACAGATAACAGATAAAAGTCGGATTATAATATCCTGTGGTGGAGGTCTGCCGCCCAATGTTCCTACGAAGAACATCAAGGCATTCTTACAAACCGTTAAAGCCTACGCTGGTAAAAGTCCTGGCTAAAGTTATGTTTCTGAGAGTTTTCGCCACTTCCGGCCATCGGACTCAATAAGCTTATCAGCCTCAGCGAAGCTTTCGCTGCCTGCAGGATATATGTAAGGCATTGAACCTTCCTTTTCCCAGGTCTCGAGTACCGGCGCTAGCAATTTCCAGGCAATCTCCACGCCGTCGTACCTGGCAAAGAGCGTCTGGTCCCCGACCATACAATCCAAAAGCAGTCTCTGATATGCTTCCGGCATATCAACTAAGAAAACACTTTTGTAATTAAAATTCATAGTCAGCGTGCTCATACATATTTTTGAGCCGGGCCTTTTGGCCTGAAAGCTAAGAGAGATGCCTTCCTCCGGCTGTATCTGTAATACAAGAATATTGGGCGGCAGATCACCAAGGCCGGCTGATACAAACATAGAGTGCGGCACCTTTTTGAAAGTAATGGCAATTTCCGTATCCTTATGGGCAAGTCTTTTACCGGTTCGCAAATAGAATGGAACGTCCTTCCATCGCCAATTATCTATAAATAACTTTGCCGCAACAAACGTTTCAGTTTTTGAGTTAGGATCTGTATCAGGTTCATCTCTGTAGCCGATAACCTTCTCACCATCTATCTGGCCGGGACCATATTGACCGCAGATAAAAACGGTGTTTAAGTCACCCCGTTTGAACGGACGAACCGAACGCAAAAGCTTAACCTTTTCATCCCGTATGTGGTCCGCTTCAAATGACACTGGCGGCTCCATCGCCACTAAAGCAAGCATTTGAAGCATATGATTTTGAAATATATCCCGAAGCGCACCGCTCTTGTCATAATAGCTCGCTCGATACTCAACACCAAGTGTCTCAGCTATCGTAATCTGAACATGGTCGATATAATTGCGATTCCAAACAGGCTCAAAAATAGAATTGGCGAACCGAAACATTAAGATATTTTGGACCGTCTCTTTGCCGAGGTAATGGTCGATGCGATATATCTGCGATTCATTAAAACAGTGACTGACATTATCATTTAATTCGGCAGCACTTTTTAAGTCTCTGCCGAAGGGCTTTTCCACAACCAGCTTGATTTGCTTTTTTGTGGCAAGCTTTTCCGGACAGGCCAATCCTGCTGAGCCAAGATGTTCCACTATCGTGGTATACAAAAACGGAGGAACCGCCAAATAAAAAAGTAGGCTGTCGTAGACTTTGTGTTTTTTATCTAATTCAGCCAATCTGGCCTTGATGCGTTTATAGAATGCAGCGTCGTCGTAATCACCATCTATGTAATAAAGCTTTTCTGTAAAAGGGTTCAAATCTTTTGCTGAAACATGAGTGATATTTTCACGAATCGCCTGTTGAGCAACCTCACGGAAATTCTCATCTGAGAGTTTTTTACGGCCACAACCTAACAGATAGAATCTTTCGTCAAGCAGACCCTGTGTATAAATTTGAAAGATGCTCGCGAGCAGTTTTCTGCGAGTCAGATCTCCAGAGGCTCCGAAGACTACTATAGCGTTGGGCGGAGCTGCTACTTCTACACAAACAATATCTTGCGTTGCAATAGATGGTCGGATTTCTTGCATATATTAACTATTCCTCATCATTTTTGGCTTTTGACGTAAGGACAAAATCATACGGATAACCTTCTCTGGAATAAAACCTTAGTACAAAGCCTCGATCATCTTCTAAAACAGTGTAGTTTCCTGGCGAATCCTCATGACTTATTTTTTCTTCTGTATATATATTTTTGGAACCCTTAAATACAAAATAATCATCCACAGCCCGGATAACCTCATTTATGTTCTTGTGGTCGAAAGAATCAAATTTATTTGAAATCTCTATTCCTTCCTGACGTAACTGAACTTTGGCAAGTATATTATGTATGATTGACCCTCCAAAGCGTAGGGTTTGAACGTCGATCTTAGGTAACACGACATAGGTTAATCCCCAAACAAGGGTTGAACCCAATACAGTGGTTATAACTATTCGAACAAGGGCCTGTTTGTTCCGGTTCTCCTTGCGACTTTTGTTACCAAAGATTACTGTCAATATAGCAAACAGAAAACACCATGAAATTAGAGAACCTATTAATCCTGCCTCTTTTGCTCCCCGCTGGCTGAAATAATACTTTTGATATGGTTCAGCCGATTCAAACTCCAAAATAATGTCTTTGGCCATATCATCAGGTTCAAGCGTGCCGCACAGTTTACTCAAAACACACCCGTCCCACACCTGTTCTTTTGCTTTCGGATGGCCGATATTCTGATGATAAGTATTTCCAATGAATCCAGGAAGAAATCCTTCAACAGAAAGATTTTTTCTGGCACTTATCTCAAGGTTATATTTATCAGAAACTTCAAGTGTTAATTTGTCGCATCTTGCTTGCTTATCGGCAATCACAAAAAGTTCTAAGTATACGTTATCTCCTACTGTTGAAGTAAGGCGTATCGGATAAATGGGTGCTTTACTTTCAAAAGACATCGTAAGTGGATGCGGACGACTGTAGCCGCTATCTTCACGGCGCAGCTTCGCAGCTACGAAATACCAACCAG
>CAYNKI010000022.1:0-25343 GCA_964397675.1 uncultured Pirellulales bacterium | reverse complement strand
CGTACTCAGCGTTCTCTGCGGTAAAATGTAAATTGGCTTTGTTTGGCTTTGTTTTGGGTTTGTTTTCACCAAGTGTCCAATTGGATTTATTTTCATAAGCCTTTTGTGATAAGATACTTACATTCATTTGACTTTTTCGGAAATTGGCTTTGTTTTGCATAATTTAGTCCATGCTGTTAACCAGTATTTCTCACCGCCGAGACCGCTAAGACCGCAGAGAAGATTGTATTTCTCTGTTGCTCAATCATTTACATACATATCCTTTTACTCGGCCTGGCTACGGCGAAGCGCTCCCGGCTACGACACGCTCCGCCGTGACGAGACAATTGTAGAACAATGTGGATTTGCATAAAACTTGTGCCATAGGTATTGGCAATTTGCGCAAGCAAGTTCCTGAAAATACAAAATATCCATCATATCGGCTGAATTTTAATTTTTACATTGTGGTTTTGCGTTTTGATTTTTGACTTTTGATTTGCGTCCGCCTTTCCGCCTTCTGTTTTCCGTCCTCCGCCTTCAGTCATCTGTCTTTCCGTCTTCGTCAAGGCTACGCCGGACAGGCTGTTTTCTGTCCTCCGTCTTCCGTTCTCTGTCATCTGTTTTAATATACGCATTACTATATAACATTATACCATATTAAGTGCTATTTTTCAAGTAAAATCTTGGTGTAGGAAATCATATTTAGCCACTAATTAACACGAATGAACACGGATTCTTGATGCTGGCTTGCACTCAGGCACGGATCAGTTATAATGATCCGAAAGCAATCCACCGTTAGGATCAAGTTGTGACTTGCACTCAGGCACGGATCAGTTATAATTTTTCATTTTTTGGCTCCTTAACTATTATGGTTGTGACTTACACTCAGGCACGGATCAGTTATAATTCATCAATACGGACTTGCCCGTTAAGAATAGTTGTGACTTGCACTCAGGCACGGATCAGTTATAATGTAGACTAAGAGAGCCTGGCGACTTTAGGAGTTGTGACTTGCACTCAGGCACGGATCAGTTATAATTTGGGCCTATGTCTTTAGCATTGTAATCTGGTTGTGACTTGCACTCAGGCACGGATCAGTTATAATTTATTAGCATATATTCCTTGACCTACCTGAGTTGTGACTTGCACTCAGGCACGGATCAGTTATAATCATATCGATAAAGATGGCATACCTCTTGGCGTTGTGACTTGCACTCAGGCACGGATCAGTTATAATAAAACTCAAAATGGCAAAGAGAAGAAGATCGTTGTGACTTGCACTCAGGCACGGATCAGTTATAATAGCAAACCTGCAAGTCCTTTGTTGTTAAGGACTTGCAGGTTAAATTTGCTAAAATAATTCGAGCTGTTTAGGTGCCGGCGGAGTGGGTTTTCGCATTTTCCCCCAAAAAGTTTGCATTCGGCCAAACTGTTTATCGGTAATAGTAATAAGGCGAACTTCACCATCAGGAGGCAAAAAATTATTGATCCTTTTATAATGAACATCGGCATTTTCCTCGCTTGCGCAGTGCCTTACATATACCGAATATTGTAGCATACCGAACCCATCTTTCAATAGATTTTTACGAAAATACGTATAGTCTTTCCGTGCCTTTTTCGTGTCCGTCGGCAAATCAAACATTGCAAAAATCCACATGGCCCTGTATCCACTTATTATCATAATTAAACGTCATTCCGAGCGGAGCGAATCGAAGTCGAGGAATCTATTATTCTATATCTTGGCGATGCATACATCCCTCACAACTTTGGCAAATCTAACTCCCTTTGCTCTCCGGCAAAGCATCGCTGAAGAGAGGCCATCGTCCGATGCAGACCGACCATTAAAGGTCCCTTGAATCCCGCAATAGTCACCGGCTCATACAAAACTTCCAGAAGTTTAGCTTTAATGGGCTGAGTTAGCTCGTCGGGGACACCATCACTTTGACAAATATCTCTTACCTTTGATTCTACAAATCCTCTGAATGGCTCTAATATATCATCGGCGAGACAGAAGGCGTTGTAACGGTTTCTGTGATGAATCCCCAGGCTGGGTAAAAGACCTGCTGAACAAAGCGCTCGCGCTACAGCAGCGCGCATTACCATATATCCGTAGTTGAGCATATTATTCGGTGGAGGGCCATCTATGTTTCTATGAAAAGTCATTCCGAGCGAAGTCGCCTGCCCTGAGCCTGCCGAACGGGAGGAATCTGTTAAATCAGCAATATATACAGGCCAGAATTTTTTACTTGCCTGAGCCTCGATATTCTCCGGGTCACCTGAGCGAACCTTGTCCCTCAAAGCCATCAAAGTTTTATAGACGTAACTATCTTTACCAACTAATTTTGCCTGATGTTTAATCTTCGCCCGGACAATCTGCTTCCACAATCTTTTTTTGACCGGCTCTTTAGCCTTGATTTGTTGACGGAATCGTTCGGTTTGCATACTGTTACTTTCGATAGGCAAAAGCATTCCAGATGGATGATGGTTGCTGCCGCAAAGCACTATCGCAGCACCACAGCGTAGAATTTCAGTAAAGACGCAGTGTGTATAGCTTGTACCCTGATGATCAACAATAAGTACGCCAATATCTTCACAGGGGATGCTTGAGATTTCTTCACCATTCTGCTTAACGATTAGCTGGCCGTATCGAATTGAAAGATAAGTTTTGGACTTTGATATTTCGATAATCCGCTTAATCATAAAATGACCTCACCGATATTTTTATCGACAAAATAGTGAGGTCACTTTGATTATAAATTCATCATAATATGAATATGAGCTAATCGTTCGCCCAGCGTACTCTGCCCAATGGGTCAACTGTAACTTTTTTCATTTTAAGTTCGTCAAAGTCTTGGAGGGTTGTTATCCTATAAACATTTGGAGTTCTCTTGTTTATCTTGCCCTCAACTTTTCCTACTTGAATTTCCCAAAATAGAATATCAATATTTGTCATAGAATCACGTTCTCCAGACATTTTTATAACCCTTGACAATGCTTTTTTCCCTTGTCTATTTAACATTTCTACAGTTTCAACCGCTGACAAAGACATTATAAACTCTACCTTTTTGAAATTGTCTAAATATGGATTCTCTCGTGTGATTATAAGGTTGGGCGTTTTGCCTTCTTTGTTGATAAAACGACAGTCTTTCATTCGCTTCTCCACATCCCAAGTTGTCCAAATTTTTCTTACGAGTTTACCTTTATATCTACCTTCATCTTTTACTCTAAATATTTCAACGTGATGATTCGATCCTGGTTCTACCCAAATATGTGGCTTTAGCTTTATCATTGTTTTTGAACTCTGACTAACACGGACTTTTCTTATTGGTATTTGTTTGCGTTTTTCATTCGGCAGATATAAAGATTCCTTAAATGCCTTTCTTGGGTCATTTTCGTTTTGTGCGAGTCTTTCTTTTACAAGTTTTTTGATTGTTTCGTCGCAGATTTTCTCTGCCCAACTATCTGTAAACTTTCCGTTTAGTTCCTTTCGTGTTATGTATTTGCCTGCATGTGGACCATTAGTTTCTTTCCAGTAGTTCGTCTCCTTATGGAGGGCGCCTTTTACCTTACGTAGAACTCTATGTGAAACATTTATTTTCTCAGCAGCCTTTGCCAGTTCCAGACCGAAGCCATCCCATGGCTCATCAACAACTGTTCGACTTGGTCGCCGCGGCCAGTTTTTTTGCAGCTTGTCTGTAATCTTTTTAATCATCCCTGGCTCGGTAACGGCAATTACTGCCGCATCTATTGCATGATGTCGCAAATCATTTCGATTTTTAGGACCAAGTTCACCTTCTCGTAAAATAGCATTTAATCCCCAGATATTTCTTAGTTCTGCCGTTATTCCGCCTTTTGTTGTCTTAACGCATTTTTCCACCTCATTGGCCTGATATAAACGTTTCAAATAGCTCCTTACTTCTCTTGCTATATATGAAGTGTCTTTCAAAAGTCTGTCCGGCGTATATTTTTGCGCTATTTCTTCATTATGAACAAAAAATCTTTCTTTTTTTGCTTTGTCGAAATCTAATGTTCCTCTTTCTAATGCCTCGATAATCTTTCTAAAACGTTCGTTATCTTCACCCAGCCAATCAATAGGTGTATTTTGACCTTTCGCTTGATTTTCACTTGAAAAGCACACGACCTTATTGTTCATCGAATTGTCCAGACTCATTGAGTATGGCAGAATGTGGTCAATCTCTGTTTTTGTGCTCAAAAGTTCTTCAATCCCGATTTTCCTTAATAAATATGGACAAAACCCATTTTGCTGCTCCCACAGGCGGTATTTTAGTTTATCAGTTGTCGAAACTTCTGTACCTTTGTCCAAACAATAGTATTCTCTGACTCGTTCTGCGCATTGTTCCCACTGATCTTGATTTTCCGCCTGTACCTTAATAATTTCTTCACGAAGGTCTTTACTTGCTTTTAATTCACGCGCGAATTCCACTACTATTTTTTCCGGCTTGCCAAGTTCCCTAATCAGGGCATTTACGACTTTTCTTAATTGGAATAAAATTGTAGTTACTATCGGATTCGTTATGTTGATTCCATTTTTTCTTGAGGGAATCGGCATAAACTTCTGCTGCGTCCATACTTTTACAAAATTTGCTTTTTCAATCGCTTCATATAAATCTGACCCTTCCCTCATATATGGTAGTAATTTATTGACGGCTTCCTCACAGAAATTTATGTGTCCTTTTGGTTCTATTAGTTTTTCCAAAGCGTTTATATCCCTGATTTCGAGCCCGTGTTCATTTTCAACTTTTTCTACGATCTGTTCAGTTTTTATATTGCTATTGCATAGATAATTCTGAAATATTTTCCATACACTTTCTTTTTGCTGTTCGCTCAGTGATAACCATGCCTTTTTGCCGAAAAACTTATTCCCAGCTAACATTCCGTCTATTTGGTTTCCTATCATCTTTTTACTTTTTTTATGTTCGAGATTTATCCTATCATCTTCACTTAGGTCGAGTAATTTTCTGATCTGCTTGAAATTACGTTCCTTTGAAACCATTAGCTCTTCATACAATTTTTGTCGGTCAAATTTTATTTCTCTGCCTTTCCGATAGATTCTCAAGTCATTAACTTTTTGAAGTAACCGATATTCTTGGGCTTTTCTACTTGACATGGACATTCTCGGTTTCCTGGCAATTAAAGTACAGGTTCCGATTACTTTTCTTTTTTTCCTATTGCTGAGTTCAAAATCTATTTGTCTAAAAATAATTTCAAAAATTTGTTCTCTTAATTGGTTTGTAAGAACATTCGGGTAAAACTTAGACTGTGTTTGCCATATTAAAGTTAATTCATTTTGATATTGCTGTCTTTGTGCTATCCAGTGATATCCACCTTTCCTGTTGCGAATCGAATCAAATGGTTTTTCACCCTTTTCAAATGCTTTTTTAGATTCTTTTCTCTTTTCTGCCCAAAATTGGCCTAATGTTTTGTTACTAATTTCATGTGTTAAGCGATTAATTGCCTCTTTTACCAGACCTGCTTCTTTATCTTTTTCTTCTTGACGTCGATTAGATTGAAATCCTCGCCTCTTTGCAATGTGAAGAAATATTCTGCCAAGCTCATACAACGACACTTTTTCATTGATAGCTTTAGCTCTTAGTTCATATGGGTCCTTGTCTTGCTCCTGTTGCCTATCTTCACTGTTTGCAGGCATAAGGCCGTTTGCTATAAGAACTGAAAGAAGTTTTAGTTTTCTCGCTCGTCTTCGCCGAAGCATCCGTCTGACAGACCGAGCCTCTCGTCGTTTCTTGTTTTTGGGTTCCTCCCGTTGTCCCTGATTTATGTTATCTACACCTGCAGGAAAGATCCTGACCCCGATCGCAGGTAACATGTTGTTTCCGTCTTTAATATATGCAAGTCCACAAAAGTCTCCATTTTCATTTATCTTTACACCCGCCCAGCCGATTGAACTTGGTCCCAAATCAAGTCCTAAAGTGTAAGGTTTCATAATCTCCGCTCCTAAAAAATCAAAAATTTTTTATTTTATCGCTTGATTTATATCCGCAACGTATGTATTATAAAATTAAATTATAACTGATCCGCGCCTGACGGCTTTTCATAACAAAAGAAAAGTTGCAGGCAGCCTCGCCAAAAGGCAGAGGCGGCTCTACGGAGCATCCTGACGCGCAATCCTTATTGGAGGGCGCGTCCTTTTTTTTTATGCTCTCTGCGCTACCCAAAGCAGCAATTCCCGTCAAAGTAAGTAATTACATAAGTATTCTTTATTGTTTCTCCAGCATAGAATAGTAGAAAGACAAGAAAAAACTATTATGGAAAGTAGGTATTTTTTGAGCATTTTTTAAGATTTTTTGTGTTTTTTCGTGCATATTCGTTGTTAATCCGTGAGATAGGCAAGGCTGGTATCTCACGGGTTGAATTCGTGGCAATATTTTTCCGTGTTCCGTTCTCCGTATCAGGTACTACGAAGGATGAATAATTTCAAACAATGTTACTACTTAAGGCCAACAAACACAATCCTATTTTACGCCCCTGGTTAGGCCGATGGCCATAAGGACAATGTTTCTCCTGCTATCTAAAACGGGGCAGAAAAAGACTTTCTTAGAAGCTCCGAGGGCTTTCCTGCTGCTGATTTTAGCCACTGGAGGGGGTTGAAGCTGTTTTTCCTGCCCTTAAATAGTATTTTGCGTCAGATTTTGGGTTAAAATTGTACAAATTTAACAAAAAAGTTATTGCCATTGGCGAGTTTGACGATTATTATAAAGGATTGGTTTGTAAGAATTAATAGCTGCCAAAGCTAAACTTAGGTTAAGCAGATGCTTAAAACACTATTGACAGGATTAGTGAACCGTGCAGCAGAGTAGACGAATAATTTGTCTGCGCAACTGCGCTTTTACAGATATGGCGGCTTGGGAATCGATGTTTCTGCTTCAATGTCGTAAAGCGAACCAGGTTTGTGGTTGGGTTCTGATTTGGCAAGAGACTCCAATATCAGTACCCTATCGGAGGCGACTGATGTAGAGTGAAGATAAACTAAAACCTCGGTTCGGTTTGGGCGTTTTGTTGAAGTGGAAACTATTGAGGTTTCCACTTTTTTTTGCCATTAGATTAGGAAGAGAAAAGATAATGAGCCAGGAATTACTAAGAATTGTAGATAATATTGCTCGCGATAAAAATATCGATAAGGAATCTATATTCGTCGATTTGGAAGAAGCTATGGTCTCAGCGATCAGGAAGCATTTTGGTGAGCCAGACAGCGAAATAGTCGTACAGATTGACAGAAAAACAGGCCAGGTCAGTGCATTTAAGGATGACGAACAAATCGATATAAAGCAGCTTGGCCGAATCCCCGCTCAGACAGCCAAGCAGGTTATGATCCAGAAGATAAGAGCAGATGAGAGAGATAGTATTTATGCTGAGTTCGTCCAGCGAAAAGGGCAAATCGTAAGCGGCTCGGCGGTGCGGTATGAGGGTGGAACTTTGATTGTTAATTTGGACCGTTGGACTGAAGGCTTTATGCCAAAATCCGAACAGATAATGGGTCAAACGCATCGGCCCGGCGAGAGGATTCGGTGTCTGATTCTTGATGTCAAGGAGACTTCGAGCCAGGTCAAGATTATTATGTCTCGGACGCACCCTGATTTTATCCGCCATTTGTTTGAATCAGAGGTGCCGGAGATTAACGAGCAGATAATCGAAATACGGGCGCTGGTACGGGAGGCAGGTTACAGAACTAAAGTTGCTGTCACCTCGCATGATGACAAGGTTGACCCTGTTGGGGCCTGCGTGGGTGTGCGGGGCAGCAGAATCAAGAACATAGTTGATGAGCTCGGCGGAGAAAAAATAGATATTGTCCGCTGGAATGACTCATCACAGGTGCTTGTAGCCAATGCTTTGATGCCGGCAAAAATTAGTGAAATCGCCTTGTGTTTCGAGATGGGAAGAGCGACAGTAGTTGTAGATGAAGATCAGCTTAGTTTGGCTATCGGCAAACATGGACAGAATGTTCGATTAGCTGCAAGACTGACCGGCTGGGATATCGATATATTAACGCCGGACGAATACAATAAGGGTATTGAGCGATTGACAAACTGCGTCAAAACTGTGGAAGGTGCTGACGATGTAATGGTCGACAAGCTGATAGCGCTGGGTGTTATATCCGTTTTGGATTTAGATGATGTGGGTGTCGAACCACTGATTGGTGAGCTAAAGATCGACTCAGATGTTGCTGAGAAACTGGTAGAAGCAGCAAGCAAGGAGGCTAAAAGTTTAGCGGCTGAGCCGAAACAGAAACAGGCAGAAAAGGAATTAGCTCAGCAGACAAACGTGATTAACGACGGGCCACAAAGCTAAGAGTTGGAGTTTTTTTTGGCTGCTACAAGAATTTATATTTTGGCTAAGGAGCTTGGCGTAAAGAGCTCTGCTATTGTGAAAAAGTGCCAGGATGAGGATCTGGACGTTAAGAACCACATGGCAGCGATTTCGGCCGGTCTGGCAGCGACTATTAGAGAGTGGTTCAGTGAGGGAGAGAATATCACCACTGTTGAGACCGCAAAGAAGGTAGATTTAAAAAAAGTTCGAATAAAGAAAAAGACAAAGCGAAAACCGGCAGCCAAGGTAGTAAAGAAGCGGAAAGCTGCAAAGACCAAACCAAGAGCAAAATCCACTAAAGCAGTGGCGGAGCCATCTGTTGAGATAGAGGTAGCCAAAGACAAGAAGGAATTGGCAGCTGAAGAGATTCCCAAACGTGATGAAGAGCGTATAGGACCAGAGGTCACTACAGAACAGCTACAACCACCGCTGGAGCATATAACCGAAGAACCAGAAAAGTTAGAACCAGAGCCTATATTGCCTGCTGGGCCGATTTTGGAAAAGCCTGAACCTGCTCATCTGAGCGGACCACAGGTTGTTCGAGTTGAGGAGCCGGAGCCTTTACGACGACCAAAGCCGAGGTCAAGAGCCAGGTATGATACGCCTGTTACTGAGCCTTTGATGTACAGCAAAGATGAGAAGGAAGGATTGGATTTGCTGCCGAACAAGGAAAAAAGACGATCACTTAAGCGAGGCAAAGACAGAACACATGGACGCAGGCGAGCAGAGCATGATGTTGAGGTTGCCCAAAAGCCTAAATACAGGAGTAAATGGCGACAAAGAGATATTGAAGAAAGACGTGCCCGACTGGACGCGGCAAGTGGTGAAGGCCTACGGCTAAGACCCATACGAAAAATCGCTACAAGGACCGGTCGAGAAGCTTTCATCTCCCATAGGCCGAAAAAGGCAGTGGTAAGCGAACCGATCACCGTTAAAGATCTATCCGCAGCTTTGGCAGTAAAAACAACCGAGATTATAAATAAATTGATACAGCAAGATGTAATGGCAACCGCCAATCAGACTATCAGTAGCGAAGTGGCGGAATTAGTTGCTTTGGAGTTCGATACCGAGCTGGTGGTTGAGCAGAAAAGCACTCAGCAAGAGCAGATATGGTCAGAGTTTGAAAAACGCGAACGGAAAAATCTAAATAAAAGAGCAGTGGTCGCTGCTATGCTTGGGCACGTGGACCACGGCAAAACCAGTCTGCTGGACAAGATCCGACAAACTCATGTCACAGCGGCAGAAGCGGGCGGCATCACGCAGCATATTGGAGCATCGCAAGTTACCTGGGACAACAAGACAGTGACGTTTCTTGATACGCCGGGACACGAAGCTTTTACTGCTATGCGCGCAAGAGGTGCCAACATGACTGATGTAGTGGTGCTGACGGTTGCTGCTGACGATGGAATAATGCCCCAAACCATCGAGGCGATAGCCCACAGCAAGGCAGCGGGTGTGCCAATAATTGTGGCGTTAAATAAAATAGATTTGCCGGGATGTGATATAAATCGCATTTACTCACAGTTAGCTGAGCAAGACCTAACACCGACCGAATGGGGGGGAGATACGGAAATTGTCAAGACCAGTGCCGTTACCGGTGAGGGTATAGACGATTTACTTGAATATCTCGATTATGTAGCTGAATTGCTGGAGCTCAAGACTGATGACACGATCCCCGCCACAGGATGGATTGTTGAGGCGAAAATGTCACCGCAAGAAGGACCAGTGGCAACTTTGTTAATCAAGGAAGGCCGACTAAGAAAAGGCGATGTAGTACTGGCTGGCGGTGCCTTTGGCAGAGTAAAAATGATGAAAAATAGTCACGGCAAAAACATAAAAACAGCTTCCAGCTCTATGCCGGTTGAGATAACAGGCTTGAGTGATGTCCCCCAAGCAGGTGATAGATTTTACTGTCTGGAAGATATTAACAAGGCCAAAGCTGCCGCTGAAGAAATCAAAACTTACTCAAGAGAAAATTCACTATCCGAACGCGCCCAGGTAACGCTGGATAATTTATTTAGCCAAATAGAGGCCGGGAATGTCAAAGAATTAAATCTTATCATCCGGGCTGATGTGCAAGGCTCGGTGGATGTCTTGACTAAATATCTAACCGAGTTGAGCACCGACGAAGTAAAAATTAATATTTTACACGCGGCGCCAGGTGGGATCACAGAAGGTGATGTCCTGCTTGCTGAAGTCTCCAGTGCCATTATTATTGGCTTTAATGTGGTGTCCGAGGAACACGCAGCCAAGGTCGCGGAAACAAAAGGTGTTGAGATAAGGCTTTACAATGTGATCTATCGGATAACCGAAGATTTGCAAAAATCTATGGTTGGCCTGCTTGAGCCAGAAGAGAAGGAGGAAAGCCTGGGAAGGGCGGTAGTCAGAGCTGCGTTTAAGATTTCGAAAGTTGGTACAGTGGCTGGCTGCTATGTCACCAGCGGCATGGTGAACAAAAACGCAAAGATGCGCTTGATACGTGACAATGTTGTACTCAAGGACAGCCTCAGTATCGAAACTCTGAAACATTTCAAAGATGACGTTCGCGAAGTCAAGGCTGGTTTAGAGTGTGGCATTAAGATAACAAGATTCGACGACGTTAAAGTTGATGATGTCCTTGACTTCTATGAAATAGTTAAAGTGGCCAGAACCCTTTAAGCGTGACTCGTGCCCCGTGACTCGTGATTCGGATAGCGAGCTACGAGGCACGAGCGACGAACCACGAGACACGAGTTATTATGGTGACGAGAAGACAGGAAAAGGTAGCTCGCGTAGTGAAAGAAGCAGTTAGTGACGCTATTTCTAATCACCTTAATGACCCACGTATCGAAGGCTTGATAAGTGTTACGAAAGTAGAAATGGCTGCTGATTTGCGCCATGCCGACGTATATGTTAGCATTTTCGGTAAAGATGAGGCCGCTCAGAACAAAACTTTTACCGCTATAAGGCATGCAAGAAGTCGAATTCAATCGCTGGTGGGTGGTAAATTGAAGAGCAAATTTTGCCCTGTTTTGAGTTTTCACAAGGATGAGAAATTCAAAAAGACGCTGGAAACGATGAAATTAATAGACCAAGCGGCCAGCGAGTTAAAAAGGGAGGATTCAGTTGAAAGATAGCAGACAATATGCTCAGAAAGTGCAGAAGTTACACCGCTCATTGAAACGTGGATATCCAAAAGTCCCAAAAGTCACCTATGATGAGCCAACAGATGCAATTGTTTATGCTACTCTTAGCGAAAGTTTGAGCGAGACAGCAGCTCAATCGGCGATTAAAAGATTTGCTGATTATTTTATTGATTTAAATGACTTGCGCGTTTCACGAACTGAAGAAATCATAGAGGTGTTGGGCGAGGATACGCCGGTTACCAGGCAGATAACTTCCACACTTACCAGGACTTTAATGGCTGTATTCAATGAATATCATACCGTGAGCCTTAAGTGGTTAAAGAAAATCGGCAAACGTCCAGCCAAACAAGCTATCCAGAAGCTGGATGGCATCAGTCGTTTCGTGGTTGATTATTGCATGCTTGCGGCTCTGCAGGGACATGCTATACCACTTACAAAGCAGATGATAGAATATCTAAAAGTTAACGAGCTGGTTGATCCTGACGCGGATGAGCAGCAAATAGAAGGCTTTTTAACAAAACAAATTTCAGCTAAAAATGCCTACGAGTTTTACGCTCTTTTGCGACATGAGAGCGAATCATTCGATGCAGGAAAGAAGAAAAAAGTAAAGAGAAAAAAAACTACCCGTAGTGTAAAAAAAGTGTAAAGTGCCTAAAGTGAGCTATAAGCTGATCAGTTCGTTGTTCATTGTTCGTTGTTAGTCGATGAACTATCAACTATGAACTATGAACATTTTAGGCACTTTCCACTTTAGGCACTTCAAATTTAAGTGATACGAGATATAAAACGATGTCAGACAAGATATTAAAATTAGGTATTCCTGCAGGGAGTTTGCAAAAGGCGACAATTGACCTTTTCGGCAGGGCTGGATTCCACATTTTGGGTTCTGAAAGAAGTTTTTGGCCAAGTATAGATGATGAGCAAATCAGGCCGGTTTGCCTCCGTGCTCAGGAGATGGGCAAATATGTTGATGACGGTGTGCTCGATGCTGGCATTACCGGCTATGATTGGATAAAGGAAAGCGGCTGCGATGTAGTGGACGTTTGTGAGCTTGCCTACAGCAAAGCCACTAACAATCCCACAAGGTGGGTGTTGGCTGTGCCTGATGAATTGAAGGTGACTAAGCCGAAAGATTTGGCTGGTGGCATAATCGCAACCGAGCTGGTCAACGTGACGAAGAAATATTTCGCAGACAAAAACATCAACGTGAAGGTAGAATTTAGCTGGGGTGCAACTGAGGTAAAGGCCCGATTAGTGGATGCCATTGTGGAGCTTACCGAGACTGGGGCGTCACTCACGGCAAATAATCTGCGAATAATAGATACTGTGATAACCTCTACGACAAGATTGATCGCAAACAAAAAGGCCTGGCAGGATAAATTCAAACGGGAGAAAATAGAAAATATCTCCATATTGCTCAATGCTGCAATCGAAGCCAGCAGCAAGGTCGGCTTAAAGTTGAACATAAAAAAGGATGACTTGGACTTGATTCTTAAGATTTTGCCTGCTGAAAAGAGCCCAACAATTTCAAGTTTAGCTGATTCTGACTATGTGGCCGTAGAGGTAATTATCGACGACAAAATTGAACGGTCTCTGGTCCCAGCTCTCAAGCGTGCAGGCGCCACTGGTATAATTACTTATCCGCTAAATAAGGTTATACACTAATTGATGGTGTCTTTTGCCGTCATTTTCCTATTAGTAAAGGAAAACTAAATGTCTCTTATCGATAAACTTAAGAATTTATTTGAAATTAAAAAGCCTGGTATTGATATAGAATAGATCGAACGTGACCTATCAATTGGCGATGTTTTTGATAGATTATCAGATGCAGGAAAATGTGAGTTGTATCAACGCATGAGAAACAGGGGAATCAGTCCACCTAAGAGATATCGTGTATTTTTCAGTCGATATGAGGAAAAAGAAGCACGCAAGCCCATTTGGTCGCTCGGCTCACCAGAAGTGAGTGATTACCTCTATGAGGCGGGACTTGAAAGCCTTAGACGCGATCGAGAATTAAGTCATGAAATTGCTGAGTTTATCTTCAATGAGACAAGAGAAGCTGGATATCATTCTATATCCGAGGAAACAAGATCAGCTTGGTGGTTAAAGCAATCAGAACAATCAATAAAAGGTATTATCTCAGAGCCTGATCCGAAAGAACTTTTAGCAGTAGTGCGGAATTTGCATATCAGTAATGTCAAAAATATAGCCTCCCTGAATTCAATTCTTTGTAAATGTGAGAAAGAAAGTAGACTTCTTGATGCAATTTCCATTTCAGAAGCTTTTGGGCAACCAACGGAACATTTATATATACTGATGATGAGGGACTGTGAGCAGTCTGGTCAATTCGACGATGCTGATAAAATAGCTGCCAAAATAAACGAAAGGCAGAAACTAGCGACATACATAAAAATAGGAGAAATCCTGCAAGATCCTATCGTTAATGAAAAAGGTGAATGGCTGAATCCTGAAAAGCTATGGAAATATTCATTGTGGCTTTAGTAAGACAGCTGGGAAACCTTCCATAACACCGGCTTTATGGTTCAATGCGTTTGCCCAAATGCTTCGGCATTTCGCAAACGTATATAAGGGTATGTGAAATTGTTTGCTATAAATAGACAATCAGGATATAATGGATTTGGAGGTGATTTTCAATGGATAAGACTTTTAATTGGTTTACAAAGGCGGACCTAAGTAAGTACGAGGATAAGTATATCTCTATTGTGGGCAAGCAGGTAATATGTGCGGATGAAGATCCAGAGGTTGCCTACACAAATGCCAAGAAGAAATACCCAGATAAGGAAATTGTGCTTTGGAAGGTTCCACAAGGTGAGACCTTTATCTTCTATGGACTATGGAAGGTTGTATAAAGATGATTGAATTTGATTACAGACAAGAACGGCTTCGTACAGGAAAGTTAGTGTTTAGGCCCGTAGCTAAAGGCTATCTTCTTAGGGCTGAAAACGAATGGATTGCTGAATATTTCTATGTGGATTCAGGAGCAGATTATACTTTGATTCCTTATCGAATGGGCCGATTTTTGGGCTTAGAAGCAGTAGCCTCAGAGGTTAAAGAGATAGGTGGAATTGGCGGAGTTATTGCTGCAAGATTTTCTGTTATTCCTATGAAGATAGAAACATATCAATTTGATTGTACTATTGCTTGAGCTCAAATTGAGCATGTTGCTTTTCTTTTGGGTAGGGAGAATGTATTCGAGCATTTTGATATAACCTTCCAGCAGAGAAAGAAGAAGACTATTTTTGTATGTAAGGAATGATTAAGAAAGAAACGACAACATGTCTTATTTTAGCTAGTATTATCAGATAGACGTTAGGGAAAGCATCGCTAAGGAATTTACAAATTCAAGAGGCGAAGTAGATGATATGATGGCTGGGCTTCATGAAATTAGGATGAGAATGGCAGAAAAGGAATATAATTTAAAAGAATTAGAAACAAAGTTGGAGAGAAATGAAGGTAGAACTTCGCCTAACACAGCATAGAAAACAGGGGTTTTTGGAAAGACAGTTTTTGATATTTGAATTTCTCTGCGGCCTTTGCGAACTCTGCGGCGAAAGAAAATAAACACAATACGAAATACAAGAAACGCGATGCGAGATATCAGTCGGTGTTGGGTGGATTAAGATACTTGAATTCGAAGAAGAAGCCATCCGGCTGAATGATGCCATAAAAGGCTGATAAACCAAAATACTTACGCACCACATCAAACTCCGGTAAAAGGCTGGGGTCAAATAAGTCATCATCTCGTGAAAATATAAAATACGGAAAAGGCGATTTTGAGCTCATAGCGAGGCCCATCTGCATTTCAGAATCCTTGTCCTTCTTTTTTTTGCCTTTGTTGCTTTCCTTCAATGTTTGCCAGAATACCTCGCTCACCGCTACGTCATCCTGCAAGCCGGCCAGCCCAACAACTGAAGGTATTGCTGATTTAGCGGTAGTAAACCATTTTTTTGACGCTACCGAAGCAGCATCAGTGCTGCTTAATGTGCGAATGATGCGCTCAACAGCCGATTCGCTTCCGAATATTAAATGAGTGTCGGTGACAGTAAAAGCCAGCTTAGGCATTGGTGGAGCTGTCGGCTTGGCAGGAGCTTGCATTGGTGTCCTTTTACCAGGTTTAAAAACCGGCATTAAAGCTGAGAGGTCAGCTAAATATATGGTGTGGCCCAAAAGTTCACGTCTGGCGTCAGGATTGTTCGGAGCAATCAGTCTGCTGTATAAAAGTGATAAAGATTTTTCCAGTGCATTGCGATTATCTACGGCTACAGCAACGACAGTCTCAGTTGGCGTTGGTGTGCCAGGGATTGGCTTATTGAGACTCCGAGCAATGACAATTTGTGAGCCTAAGTGAGTGATTATGTCGGTTTTCAACTGTAGTCCTGGCTCACCCTGCGGACTCGGCGGCAAAAGCGGTATATGCATCATCGCAGCGTATTGTGGGGAAAGGCTTAAAAGAATATTATAAAACTCATTGTAGGCTTTTTTAATATTTAAATTGATGGATGTCACCGAATAGGCTGAAGCTGGGATAAACTGCGGAGCCCTAAGAACTGCGGATTCAATACCGAGCATCTTGAAAATGCCTTTTTTGCCACCTTCGATTTTCAGAAACGCTTTGCCAACAGATGAACCACCTGGCCCTCTGCTAAGGCCAATTGCACCGCCAAGGGATGTGACATTGTCAAGGCCCAGATTAGCCACCAAGGTTTTTATTTCGTCATTAGTATCCTCGGCAAGTGCTGTTTTGATTATTTGTTTTATGTTTACATAGAAATCAATGTCATGATATGGGCCTACGGATTTCATGGTGTTGATATAATCAGTATCATTGGATAGTGTGGGGCTAGCGGCGCCTTTAATATGAGCAATGACAAATTGGAGAACATGCAAATTCATGGACCCTATAAGGCAGTCGTCAATAAAACAATAGTTTATAGATTTGGAAGACTCATGGATTATGGTTGTGATATTGACGCCGCGATAGTCTTCAGTTTTTCTGTGGGCACCATCTTCGACGGCCTTTTTGACCATTTTATCTATCGCCTCTTTGATTTTGGCAGTATTTTCCCCCCACTGGCTTATGAATAAAAAGGGCGGCTCATTCGAATCCTTTGTTTGCTCGTTAAGCACGAAAGCGACGGCCAGTCTGCCCTGGGGTAACACATCTGCATCGACAATTGTTTTGGCGAACTTGTTATCCAGCTCTCTGGTTCTTTCACGTCGTTTTGTGTTGAATTCTTCAACAAAAGCTGCCATTGCTGGGTCTTTGTAGAGTTTGTATAGGTTAGTTTTTTCAAATTGCGTTCGAAGTTTGCTGAAATCGTCGACATCAACCAAAAGGATGGTCTCGGGAGGCATGAGCTTGGCGGTCTTAGGCAGGACATTAGCTTCTGCTATGCCGGGGCCAAATGTGCATATTAAGAATATCGATGCGACACCGATAGTTGCTCCCACGATATGCTTCATCTTACTACCTCTCACTAAAAATGTCGGAGGATTATTTTTGCTCAGAACGTCTTTCTTTTAGGAATTTCGGCTCAGCCTTATTGCGTCTACGGTCCGGCTGAATATACTTATAACCTGTGTTTGGATTATCCTTGTCATAGACGAAGGCGTCACGGTTCTCTATAAAATGTTTCACATAATCTGCCGGTATGGCAAAGCCCAGTCCACCGAAGAATATATATCCCATATTCGTGACACCGATGACCTCTCCGGCCAGATTAAACAGCGGCCCGCCGGAATTGCCGGGATTGATATCGGCGTTAGTTTGAATGTAGACAAGCCCTTCGAAGGCTCTGCTCTTTGTGCTAACAACGCCGTTAGTAACCGTTCGCTCCAGGCCGAGCGGATTGCCGATTGCAAAAACTTCCTCGCCTACTTTAATATCATTCATATCACCGAGGTAAGCAATTTTAACCTTGGTTTGCCCGAGGCCCGCCTGCCCAGAGTGTACGGCGGGCAGGTCTTCGACTTTTAATAGAGCCAGGTCAACAAAAGGATTGATGGCTTCAATCTTAACCTTTTTGAACTTCTTTTTCTCAAAGCCGTTCTTTGCTTTTGGGAACATAGTAACTTCGATCTTTGTTTCTTTTTCTATCACGTGATAATTGGTAATCAGGTACCCATCTTCATTGATGAAGAATCCTGAGCCTATCCCTGCGGGGCTTGAGACCATTACCACTGCTTCGGAAAATGCGTCCACACATTTTTCGATAGTTGTTTTTTCTAATTTAGCAGTTCTATATAACTGACCAGCCGGCCCTTTTAATTTCTCCGCTTCGACACCCAAATCATTTACATCATTGACGTCAGTATCCTCAGCTTTAGATGCTTGGGCATATTTGTATTCGAGTATCTTTTCTTTTGGGACAGTTACAACTGTTATACCTATATCCATGTACAACACGGCCTCTTTTTCCGCAAGTATATCGCCTGTTAGTGTTTGGCCTTCTTTCAGAATAATTGTATCAGCGAAGCAAGCACAACAGACAAGCCAAATATGCAGAAAAATCGGAATAACAATACCTCTAAATTTCATAAACCGCTCCTGAAATTAGTAATTGACTTCGCTATTATGGTTTACTTATTGGCATTTAATGACTAATATTATGTATTATTCGCTAATCATTGTAAGTGCTGCTTTTTATTAACGCAAACAGAAAATAATCAGCCTAAATGGTAGTTCAGGCCATTAATTTCGGTGAGAAATTACAATTAGGTTTATAAAAAAGGTTTTATTTTTGGACTAAATTCGCCGAAAACAATATAATTGGTATTGCTTTGTAGGAAATACCGTGGATTGTCATTTCGAGCGAGCCTGAGGCGAGCCGAGAAATCTGTTTTTAATAGATTTCTCCACTTCGTCCCGACTTGTGTCGGGACTTCGGTCGAAATGACTTATGATCTTTTCTATAGAGCAAATTGTTGCTTGATGAATATTTTGGATTTGGAGGATAGATAAAATGAAATTGTTTCACAAAAGGTTGTCTTTGTCTTTTTTGGGCCTCTTAGTAGTTCTTTGTAATTGCCGAGTAGTAGGGCAGCCGGAGGAACAAAAAATATTAACCGCAGAGGGTGCAAAGCACGCAGAGAAAGAATTAAAATTAAACTCAGAGGCCTCTGCGAACTCAGCGGTAAAACAAGCTGTTGAGCCGACAAATATTGTAGCTGAGATTAGCGATTATATTATCACAAGAGAGGAGCTTGAAAAAAGGCTGATGAGCGAGCTTCGTCCTGATGATTATGACCAGTACAGCGAAAAAGGCGAGACCGTCGATGCCAAAACGGTGCTTATGAAAATGATAGCGGAAAAAGCTATGGTCATGGAAGCCCGTAAGCAAGGCTATCTTAAGGACGAGCAGATTCAAACATCGATTAAGCGATTTAAGGATAGAATGCTTATTAACTTATGTTTGGGAGGGTATTTCAAAGACAAACAAAATGAAATGGCAATTACGGATGCAGAAATAGACGAAAAGCTAAAAACAGATCCGAAGCTGGATCGAAAGCGCGCAATAGCGCTGCTGCAAAGGGAAAAGGGTAACAGACTATTTGACCAGTATTACAATCAATTGTGTAAAAAATTCCACGTTAAGAAGGAAAGTCGCAATTTTCCTAAAGCAGTCCAAATTCATCAAAGGCTGTTACTCCATCCTAAAGAGCCACGTAAAATGTGGTGGATAGAGAGCCGACAAATAAGAGAGGAATTGACGCCGGAGGAGAAAAATATTGTTTTGGCAACGTATTATAGCGGAAAGGTAACATTGAATGATTGGTTTAATTCTTTATCTGACATGGCTCCGCCGGGCCGACCGAAGGACTTGAATACGCCGCAGGGTGTGGAAAGATTATTAGACCATACTTTGAGGTTGGCGGTCTTAGTTGCTGAGGCCAAGTCACTTGGGCTGGATAAAGATAAAAATTTCGTAAAACAGGTAAGACTGCGTGAAGATAGTATGTTACTCAGCAAAGCCAATGGAGAGAAGGTCAAGGACATTAAGGAGCCAGATGACCAGCAGATAGTTGCCTACTTCGAGAAGAATAAGCAAACTTTCGGGACACCTAACCAACTCAAGATTGACCAAATTTGGTGTCAGGACAGCAATACTGCCCGCAAAGTAAAGGCTGAGCTGGAAAGCGGCAAGGATTTCGAGTTAGTAAAACAAGAATACTCTTTGCAGAAAAAAAGCAGCGCTTTCCATACTGAACCCGGCAGCGAGGGAATGTTCTTTAAGGATTTATGGAAAGGTGACCCGAACGAGATAGTGGGGCCGATGAAGGGTTTTTACCGGGACGGAGTCAAGTGGCGCATCGTTAAAATATTGGAAAAAAAGCCTGCTCAGTTGAAAGAATACTCCGATGGTATGAAAGGTCGCATCAAATCGACAATAATGGACGAGCAGAGAAACACAATCAAGGCCAAGTACAGAAAAGAGCTTTTAGAAAAATATTCGTACGAAATTTACGCCGAGAGAATCAAGGATATTAATCCGCTGGATATACCATAGAGAATAAAACGTAATTAAATAACTCAAACTGCCCGATTTTATTGTCATGCTGAATTAATTAAAGCATCTGGCTTGCGTGGGAAAATCATAATTCGATAGCCATATCCTTCGGCTTCGCCTCAGGATGACACAGAAACGCAGACCAGATTCTTTGCTTCACTTCGTTATGCTCAGAATGACAACCATCATTTCATTTGTCACGAAACACTAACAGCTATATGGAGACTCGGTGCAAAATTTTGTTGCAAAGTGGCCGGGTTTGATTGACAATTGAGTACAGAAAAAGATGATCAAAATAGTCAATAGAAATAGTAAATAGTCAATAGAAATAGTAAATAGTCAATAAAGAATGGTTTTTACGCTGCACAGATATGTATTTCGGGAGCTTTTCAGGATTTTTTTCCTGGCTGTGTTAGCTTTGACATTGATCCTAAGTCTGGGCGGCATTCTGCAACCAGTGCAGGAATACGGCGTGGGGCCTCGACAGGCGGTCCATATTATGGGCTATTTTCTGCCGATAACACTGACATTTGTCTTGCCCATCGCAGCTTTATTCGCCGGGGCTTTGGTTTATGGCCGGCTTGCAAACGATAACGAGCTTGATGCGTGTAAGGCAAGTGGAATAAGCCTGCTGACACTAATTTATCCGGGCCTGGCTCTGGCGATTATGGTCGCGATTGCAAATCTAATTTTAAGTTTTCACGTCACGCCAATTTTCGTACACCTGGCGGAGAAATCTATAAAGTCTGACGCCAAACAGATACTTTTCCGCAATATCCAACGAAGAGGCTATTATAAGCTGCCGCAAGACCAGAGGTATCTGATTTATGCTGAACGCGCTAACTCGCAAAAAGGCACCCTTTCAGAAGTGGTCATCACTGAGGTGAAAGAAGATCGCATACAAAAGGTTACCACTGTTGACAGAGCCAAAGTAAGTTTTAATTTTGATCCACATAAGAGATTTAATGAAGTAAGAATAACCGCGAGTAATCCATACCATATCAGCTCTGAGGACGGTGTGGGGTTTTCGTCCGAATACGTGTCGTTTGCAATTGAGTTCGGCTCGCTTTTAGGCGACGATATAAACTTCAAGAAGATTGGTGAAATGAAAAAAATCCAGGCTGATCCTATGTGCTTTAGTCCCATAGCAAAGCTGGCTCACAGAACCTACGCACAATTTACCACAGAATTGTTAGCACAAGATATTGAGAAAAGATTAACCGCGGAGAACGCTAAGAACGCAGAGAAAAAATTAAAATTGAGAAACTCAGCGTTCTCTGCGAACTCAGCGGTGAAAAGTAATTTTTATAGACTGCACAGCGGCGATAAGTTTGTTGAATTTACAGCCAAGAGTTGCAAAGTGAAAGGCGAGAAAGAGGTTGAATTATCCGGGCAAGTTGTTGTCTTTGAATCCAACGTGGTTATCGAATCCGATGGTGTTAGAAAGCAGCCTTTTCGCACCTTGCGATGTAAAAAGGCATTGCTACGTATTGAGAGCCAAGATTCGCCGCCGGTCTTTACGATAACAATGGAGCTTTACAGTCCCGCGTGGCAGCTCGTCTCGGCGCAGCGTACCGTAGCCGGGGAGACCTTCGCCGGAGCTGGGCAGGTAGACGGGCAAGAAGGGATGGCGATTGGATGGCTTAGAATTCCTGGATTGATTCCACCAAAAAACGTAGACATAACAGAGACTTTCAAAACCAGCAATTTCCTGGATGCGATCGATAAAGCTTCGAAGTCATCTGTGCTACAGCAAAGACCAAGCTCGCATCTGCAAGGCCTGCTAAATGAGCTTCATGGAGAGATGCGAAAAACATTGGCTGAAATAGCAGCTGAGATGCATTCTCGGCTGGTGTTCGGAATAGGCTGTGTGCCCATGATATTGATTGGCATTGGCTTAGGTGTTATTAAGAAGGGCGGACATCTGCTCAGCGCTTTTGGAGCAAGTTGTGTACCTGCTGGAGTATTGATTGTAGCCATAATCAGCGGCAGACACATTACAGGGAACCTCGGCTCGCAAAGCATTTCAGGCTTGGTTTTGATGTGGTCTGGACTGGCGTTTTTGGCCCTATTAGCTGTAGGTATATATCACAATCTGCTGAAGAATTAAATCATATGTAAACACGAGATTCGATATTCGGATTTAGATCAGATGTGAGATTAAGATGAAGATATTGGATAGGTATATGGCAAAGAATTTTCTGCTCGGTTATGCGATTGCCTTTTGCGTTTTGGTAGGTTTGCGAATAATTATTGACTTGTTCGTAAACCTTGATGAATTTACCGAGCACACCGACCTTGGGTACCTGGCTGTCATTAAGAACATGTTTATCTTTTATGGCCTGAACACTACACTTTATTTCCGTGATTTTGCGGGAATGATAACTGTTGTAGCGGCTGCTTTTTCACTGGGCAAAATGGTTCGCCTCAATGAGCTGGTTGCCATGATGGCTTCGGGCGTTAGTTTAAAGCGGGTGATTGCACCGCTTGTGCTTCTTGCATTGCTGCTGACTGGTTTGCTGGTGATTGACCAGGAGCTTATAATACCTTTATTTAGCGACAAGCTGGCCCGCAGCCATGATGATGTTCCCGGCCAGGAGTCCTATGACGTGTGGTTTATTGCTGATGGTGAGGGTTCACTGATTTGCTCTCAGAGATTTGACGTAAAAACTTCAACGCTGCATCAGCCCACTATCATCATCCGTAGGAAGACCGGGATAGGTATGTGGGACGTTACAGGCCAAATATCAGCCGATAAGGCGGTTGATGCTAATAAAACTGGCAAATGGCTTTTTGTCGACGGGTATTATATCGGAAAAAATTCTACAAAAGGGCCCCAGCCGATATCTTCTTATATCAGTGACATCACTGCAAAGGACATCCCCGTAAGACGTAAATCCGAGCACATGGCTTGGCTAAGCTGGCGACAATTAGCTACCCTTGCAGCGCAGGGACAACAAGGAGCAAAAATAAAAGATGTGTGTCAACTTTACAGCCAGAAGCACTTTCGTGTTACTGAGCCGATTATCAACCTGGCGATGCTGTTGGTGTGTCTGCCGATTTTGGTTTGTCGTGACCCAAAGTCGATGAAGTCTGCGGTTATGATTAGCTTTTTTATGGTAGGGGTGTGTTTTATTACCACTTTTATCTGCAAAATGCTCGCTCCAGAGGCTGATAGCTTTTATCAAATAGGTTTTTGGGCATGGCTGCCGGTCTTTATCTTCATGCCGACAGCTTTTATCGAGTTGGATTTAATGAAAACATAAGATAAAAGCTAAAAATTAAAAACTAAAAGCGCAAAACCAAAAATTAAAACTTAAAATTAAAAACAAGTAAGTTTTGAATTTTGAACTATGGTTTTTCGGTTTTCGCTTTGAATTTTACGCTATTTTGGATTTCCTGATTTATTCTGACGCTGCACCATCGTCGGCCACACATTGAACAGTGATCGGCAGAGGGCAACTCTTGTGTGCCGGTTTCAATACAGGCCTCTCGATGCATCGTTTCCGCCGTCTGGGGATCAAGCGACTCCGCCAGATGTATTTTCCAATCCAGATTCGTTCTCGCAATGCTTAGCTTTTTATCTTGCTCAGAAGCGTTTTGTAAGCCACGAGCAACATCTGCAGCGTGTGCAGCGATTTTAGCTGCTATTACGCCTGCTCGAACGTCATCAGCGTTCGGCAGGCCCAGGTGCTCTCTCGGCGTGACATAGCACAAGAACGATGCACCGTAAAAGGCGGCGGCGGTTCCGCCGATTGCTGATGTTATGTGGTCATAACCCGCTGCTATATCGGTTACCAAAGGCCCAAGAACATAAAACGGAGCACCGCCACAGATTTCTTGCTGGATTTCCATGTTGTACTGTATCTGGTCAAACGGTACGTGCCCCGGGCCCTCGACCATCACTTGACAGCCCTTTTCCTGAGACCTCTGTGTAAGTTCGCCGAGCGTCCTTAGTTCTGCAATTTGAGCCTCATCAGTGGCATCAGCGATTGCACCAGGACGAAGGCCATCACCAAGAGAAAAGCAGATATCATATTCGGCCAATATGTCACACAAGTCATCGAACATTTCGTACAGCGGATTTTGCTTGTTATGATACAGCATCCATTTAGCAATTAGCGCTCCGCCTCGGCTGACAATACCAGCAACACGATTCTCAAGTAACGGAATATGTTCTTTGAGAACTCCTGCGTGAATAGTGAAGAAATCTACACCTTGTTGGGCCTGTTTTTCAATAACTTCTCGGATTATTTTGCTATCTATTTCCTCGACATTTCTGTCTTTAATCACTTCGTATATAGGTACTGTTCCAAAAGGGACCTGGCATCGGGTGAGAAGTTCACAGCGAATATCATCAAGATCGCCGCCGGTACTTAGGTCCATAATTGCATCGGCACCAGCGGCAAGTGCCACTTGCATCTTTTTGATTTCCGCTTCCAGCGAGCAACGCTCACTGCTCGTGCCGATATTTGCATTTACTTTTGTTCTTAGCAGTCTACCTATACCGGTCGGCTTAAGACCTGTTTTCAGATGCAGTTTGTTTGCTGGTATTACAAGTCGTCCAGCGGCAAGTTCATCTCGAACAAGTTTGGCATCATCGTTTTCAAACTTAGCGACAAATTTAATCTGCTCGGTAATTTTTCCAGCTCTTGCGGCCTGTAATTGTGTTGTCATTTTCGGTTCCTTGTTTGTAATAAAAAAAAACCGCTTCCGCAGGAAGCGATTTTTTCATGCCCTCAAATATCTAAATTTAGCACGCTCAATCACTTTCCTACGCAGGCATATCCGCCGGTTCGGCAATTGTCCTGATCAGGTTCAGAGGGTTTTTTCTCAGGCCTGCTTTTCTGCAAGCCACCCCTAGCGAACTATCGGTCATTATAACCTTTTGTCTCTTTTGGTCAAATGAATATTTTGGCATGGTTCAAAACGCAAAGATTCTGGGTAACATTGATTTGTGGCTGCCACCCAAGATTGAACCATGCCCCGATTTCCAATTTTCTGCAATAAGCCAAAATACATAATATCTTCATAATCAATGACTTATGAAGGTTAAATCTATGACAAGGCAAAAAAATATAAAAAAACAGTTGCCATATTCAAACAAATGCTTTAAGCTTTCGTATGAAACAGTTGTTTAGGAGGTGCAAAATGGCAGTTTTACAGGATAATAGTACTGATAGTGGTTCTTGCAAGGGTGTTCGGGACCGGTTGCTTGACGCAGCAGAGGAGCTTTTTTGCGAGCACGGCTTTGAGGGCACAAGCATCCGCGACATCGCGGTAGCTGCAGATTGCAATATTGCATCGGTCAATTACTATTTTGGCGGAAAAGAGAATCTGTACGTCGCGGTTTGGCGCCGCCACCTGC
>CAYNKI010000021.1:9198-25404 GCA_964397675.1 uncultured Pirellulales bacterium | reverse complement strand
GGATGACTTAGTTGAAATTGGACGGTTATACCATGAATTGGAGAAATTCCAATCAGCCATCAACAAGTATCTCGAAGCCGAAAAACTTGGTTATGAGGAGAAGTGGTTGCTATATGCTGCTATCTCTGACTGCTACCTGTCATTGGAGGATGTTAGTCAAGCCCGGAGTTATTTAGAACAGGCTATTAGATGTAATCCAGAAAAAGAGTATGTTAAGGAGGTACGACGAAAATATGAAGAAAGATTCGGCGGATGAAAAAACATTAAATGGCCAAAGACTAATATACAGATAAGCATTTTTAACGAGTTTTATGTGATAGACTAATGTCCGTGAGTAGTGATAGTAGTCTTGTTCAGGATATCTTTTCTGATGTAATAGAATAAGGGCAGCGGTAGCTGTTTACCTTCGACAACCATAACCTAAAAGGGGGCTGCGTTCTCTTAAACGATGGCACTGTCAAATTCATTCGTACTAAAGAAGAGCTCAACCAACTCCGCTGGAAATAAAAAAACGACAGCGTTCAGCGTACAGCGTTTAGGGTATTTTAATTCTGTTCTCTGTGAACTCTGAGTCCTCTGTGGCGAAATAAAAAGAATACAGAAGACAGGAGGCAGAAGACTGCAATTAGATGCTGGATGCTAGATATTGGATTCCGCAAAAAGTACGGAATGACGAGAATCGAGAATCAAGTATCAAGAATCAGTCATTTTTCTGTGCCTTTTAGTGGCCAAATATTCTCTGAGTTCTCTGCGGTTAATGGGAAATGCAGTTTAGGCAGTGCGAACTTTGTGTGGTTCTTTTTGCAGACTTTTTAGTAGATACTTTTTCGTTATAGCGTCCCAGCTCATATTTTGTGCTAAAGAGTATCCGGTTTGAATCATACTCTCAATTTCTGATTCACTTTTTGGCAGGCGCCAGATGATTTCTTTTGCGACTTTTTCACTCTCTCTTGCTTCTATCTGATCACGCACCGACCGGTCGATTTGTAATAAATCCTCGATATCGGTATATTCAAAATTACCCAAATGGGTATAGTCAGCGATAATAGCGTTTTTGATATCTTGCTCGCCTACTACGTCCCGCAGCAAGCCTGCACATCCGCAAACGTTACTGAACACGCATAATCCGCCGAAAGTCAACGGCTCAAGCTGCGATATTCCGAACGGCTCGTAAATACTCTGGCCGAATTCGACGTCGGTTCCCTTCCGGATGTCCATAAATTCCATATCCTCGGGCATTCTTTTGCCGCAATTTTTTCGCCAGAATCCAAATTGGTTGATAAAAATTATTTTAATGTTTCGGCTTCGTGCGTTGAATTCTTGTACATGGGTGTAGAAATCCGCCTCACCGCCTGACAAATCTGGCCAACCTTCACGGTGAGCCACAGGCCAATTATATGATGATTCCATATTGTAGATGTCGGTGCTCAGTCTTTGTGTCACTTCAGTAGATAGTACAAACAATACTCCTGTTTTAGCCTGAGCTCTGAAAAGTTTTTCTATTTCGTAAAGTACCTGCAAGTCACGCCACAATCCTTTGCTTCGTATAAGCCTGGTAACGTGTGTGAAAACATAATCTGGTTTAAACCCGAGCAGGCTTTTACAATACAACTGCAGTTTTTCTTTTGATGACAGCTTTTCAGCAACACTGATTTGCTCTGAAGGTATACCATTGTAAACTATATCGATATCCGAGGCTTCGAATTCGGTTGCCATGAACCGCAATTCATCTACCACATAATCGCCTACTGCGAATATATTGTCGCAGTATTTCGAGGCTTCTACAAGAGCATGTTTGAAAAAAGAGCTCTGGTCGCCAAATACTTCATTAACATAGAGTTTATCTTTGTGAGCCTGTTTAATAACATTATAGAACATTGCATCGTGGCCCGGATGCTCTTCTACGATTCGGCGCATAGTAGCCACCTCGTGTGCATAAAAAACTGTTTTAAAATCACAGTAAGGCTCGATAATGGCGGCCAAAACCGTAGGCATTCCCATAAACTCGTGGGCAATAATAGTTGTTGATTCTTTAGCTGCACCGAGTGCCTTTAGCGCAGCGATTGCCGCCGGCGCTAATCTTATGTATTGTTCGTACTCCCATAAGTGTTCGTGTAAGTGACTGCGTATACCGAATTCCTCGAATAGGCGTTTCTTGAATTCATTAACTGCCCCGTTTTTCATATGTCTTACATCAACCAGCAGTACTTCTGGCGAGCTTTTTATACCTGTCTGTTGGTTAATAAATGTTCGTCTGCCGTAAACAATACCTGCATTGTAGAGACTCTCAAGCTTACGAAAGGCTGGAGCGTACCCTGGATTAATAAATCCATCGACAGATGAATAGAGCACTTCACCGTTTTCACCCAGGCGATCTAATACGGAGCCTTCGGTGGTAAACAAAGGGCCAACGAGGATTGAACGATCAACTGCGTTAAGATAGGATTTGCAAGTGAAAAGTCCTTGTAGGACGGCGCCGATACCGCCGATTTTCCCTATCGTCTCATGGGTGACGTGCACAACTGTTGTCGCATTGCCCATAATAAGTTTCCTCCAAGTTTTCGGTATTTTCTACTTAAAATATAAAAAATAGCTTACTTGCAGCCAAATTAGAGGAATTTATCCAGCCTATTTTTTTTACAGACCGAAAAAATTGTAGGATGGTTGTAAATAAAGGGGTATTTTTAGGACTTTTTAACGAGCAGAAATTTTTATGTTATAGTTAGCTTAATCGAGTTCGGAGATTTTTTATTAGGCCCGAAAGCACCTGTTGGGGGACATCAGCCAATTCTGGCTCAGGAATTTCACTAAGTGCAATTTCGTCCAGAATCTTTACTGCTTGAAAACCGTAAGGAGCGATCGAGTCAGCAATCTTCTGAGCTTCATCTAATTCTCCGTCAGCCATTTGTCGAAGATAAATTATTATATTTTTCGTCAGCTCCTTATCACTTATCTCAGGTACCGACCCAGCAATCCCAGCAGCTGACTCGGGGATTTCTCTTTCTTGTAATATGTCTTGTGTGAGCTGATGTGTTTCGGCCATAAGCCGCTTTTTTCTTTCTTCCTCGCTTTCGTCTACTGGGGCGAGTTTCAGCTCTTCATCAGCTTTGAGATCGGGGACATATATTTTGTTATGACATGATGGACACTTTGCCCATTTGCCTGCGGCACTATCTTGTGCTTCTATCTTTTTATTACAATGGCTACAATGAAATGTTATTGTCATTTTGTCACCTCTTAGCTTTTTTCTCTTTGTCCTCTGTCCTTCCGTCTTCGCCAAGACTACGCCGGACAAGCTGTCTTCTGTCTTCTGCTTTATATTCTGCAACTACTTCAGTGGTTATTCCACCGCGGGGTTTAAATCGGGAGGTAATCTTCATCCAGCGTGGCTTGCAGGCGTCACATAGATAATCCAGTATGTCATTTGTCAAATCTTCGTAAAAGATTCCTTTGTCCCGATAGCTTTGCATATAGAATTTCAAGCTCTTTAACTCGATACACGATTTATCGGGGCAGTATTCAATGATAATCTCGCCGAAGTCCGGCTGGCCTGTCCGAGGACAAACGCTGGTAAATTCAGGACATCTGATGGTGATGACATAATCTCGCTCAGGCCGGGGATTATCGAACAGGTCCAATTTTACATGCTCAGCCATGTTCTGTACCTCTTGTGATTTTAACCCTACTAATATAAACCAGATGTTAATTTAGGACAAGCAATATACCCATCCAGAAAGAAATTTCAGTGTTATGCTCGGAAAATCTGGAAATTCTCAGCCAAGAGACCATGTAAGGCCTTTGTATGTTCTCTGGGAACCTCACTAAGACGTTGGACAAAAATTCTAACCGTACGTATTAGCTTTGCCTTAATCATCACGGCGCTGCTGTTGTGCTCCAGCCTACTCGTGCCGTAGTGACTCGATGGGGTCCATATTGGCAGCGCGATAGGCTGGGTACAAGCCAGAGAAGAGTCCCACCATCGCACTAATGCCAAAGGCCAACACTAACGAACTGGCGGTAATAACGGTAGGCATCCGGCTGAAATGAGTTACCATAAATGGTATAAAAAAACCCAATATAATTCCCAAGACACCTCCAGCCAACGTTAAGAGTAGAGTCTCAGAGAGGAATTGAATCATAATATCCTGCTTCTTAGCACCGAGTGCCCGTCGAATACCAATCTCACGCGTTCGCTCACTAATGGTGGCCAACATAATGTTCATAATTCCTATGCCGCCGACCAAAAGTGAAATTGCTGCGATTGAACCGAGAACGATACTGAAAATGAATTTCGTACGTTTTGCCTGCTGCAACAGCTCTAAAGGAACGGTTACCTGGTAGTCACTTTTCTTGTGGAATCGGTCCAACAGTGTCCGGATGATATCGCGTGTTGGCAGCACCGCCTCATCCGTCTGGACTTTTACAGTGATCTCCTGTAGTTCGACTCTTTCTAAAGTGCGTCCAGTGCCACTAATTTGCATTGAAATCTCTCCGAAGCGATTCTTAGCCGTAGTCAAAGGGATGTAGATATTACCTACGTTCGCACCGCCCTGACTTTGCGCTGCTGCAGGCTCACTATTAAAAGTCTCCGTAGTCTGACTAAGGTCTTGTGAGCTAACAATCCCTACCACTCGGTAATAATCCCTCGTCATTTTCACATGCTGGCTAAGCGGGTCATCAAATGCAAACAGCTCTCTGACTACTTTCTCGTCAACCACACAAACGCCTTGTTTATGGTGCATATCTATGCTGCTGAGGAACCGCCCTGATTGTATCTGAATCGTTGAAATCTCGGGATACCACGGCACCGTACCGACTACCTCTATGGCAACTTTGCGATTGTGGTACCAAGCCTCTTGAGGAATGCGACGACTGGGCACTATAACTTCAACATTCGGTATACTGTTGCGAAAACGCTCAGCATCGGTATAGGTCAGACCATATTCACGCATGCTCTCCTCTTGACCGCTGACATCTTTCTCTTCAGGAGGCTTGACTGTTTTTATAATAATATTGCGACTACCAAGCCGAGCAATCTGTTCCTGTGCTTCTTGACTTGCACCTTCACCTATAGCCAACATAGCAATGACGGAAGATACTCCAAAAATGATTCCTAATGTCGTAAGAGTAGAACGCAGCCGGTGCATCCACAGGCTTTTTACACCCAACTTAAGTGTGCGTTTTAAACGAAACGTAATCATAATTCGTCCCTCGTCTATTGTCTATCGTTCTCTCGGCGGTCTCCGCTGCCTTACCCCGAAGAACGTCGGGGCGGCTCTGTTGCATCCTTTCGTTCCTCGTGTTGTATACGCCCATCAAGAACGCGTATGACCTTTTGCGCCTGCTTGGCGACGTAGTCATCATGGGTAACGATGATAAGTGTTCTGCCCTGCTTATGCAGGTCCGTTAGAATGTTTAAGATCTCGCCACCACTTTCCGAGTCAAGATTGCCTGTGGGTTCGTCAGCTAAAATAATCACCGGATTATTTGCTAATGCCCTGGCAATCGCAATCCGCTGTTGTTCTCCACCACTGAGCTCCGAAGGTCTATGAGTAAATCTATCACCAAGACCCACCATTGTCGCCAATTCTCTTGCACGCTCGAGACTTTCATGCTCGGAAAAACCCTGGTAATACATTGGAACTTCTATGTTTTCTATAACATTCAACTGTTGAATCAAATTATAAGATTGGAATACAAAGCCTATTCTTGCGCCTCTAATCATAGATAATTCATCATCATTGAGAGCAGAGACATCTTGCCCCGCAAGAATGTAGGAGCCGCTGGTGGGTTGATCCAGACAGCCCAACAAGTTAAGCATCGTAGATTTTCCTGAGCCGCTCGGCCCCATAATAGCCACATATTCACCGCTCTTGATGGTCAAGTTCACATCACGTAAGACCTGTAGCTCAAATGTGCCAAGCTGATAACTCTTACACAATCGCTCAAATACTACAAGTGACGAGTTCCCACCTTCCCGATGTACATCGGGATCGCCAAATGAAGCACGCATATCACTTTTAGACTTAACGGTCTTGTCCAAATTCCTCATCGCCAGGGCGTCTCCTCATACCGCGGTTCTGTCCAGATTCTTCATCGCCAGGTCGTCTCTTCATGCCACCTTTGCCTTGCCCCATTCTTTCACGCATAGTTTGCATAAACCTTGTAAGCTCGGCTTTGAATTTCTCCGGGTCGCTCTGCCTTAGTTGCTTCAGCTCTTCGGCTCTTTCTGGATTGTTCTCAGCCATACGACCCATGATGAGCTCAATTACTTCACCTGTTAGTTCGAATTGTCTACCCTGCGGACCGCTCCCTGACAATCGCGGCTCTGCCTCTCGTCCCTCGTTTTCTGATGGTCTTTTAGCCTGCGGCGGTTCTTTATCCTGCGGTTGTTTTCGTTGCTCTTGAAATGCTTGCTCAGAACTTGCTTCAGTCACTCGTGGAGGATTCAACAGAACCTCATCACCGACTTGTAAACCATCAGTAATTTGGACAAACGTATCATTGAAAGCCCCCGTTTGCACCTCTCGTTCTTGGGGGCCTCCTGGCGTTGCAACATAGCAGACCTTTCTACCGCTCCGATTAGCCACCACCTGAATGGGTACGATTAGAACGTCACGTAACTGCTCAACCAGAATTGTAACCTTGGCTGACATCCCCGGCTTGAGAAAATCGTGGGTTCCCTCTATGCTGACATCAGTGGTGTAAACCTTAAGGTCAGGATTCATAAAACCGCGTCGTGAGTCGGGCAGCGTCGCAATTTTAAGAACTTCGCCCTGAAGTGTTTCATCAGGAAAAGCGTCAATGACTATATTCGCCCGCTGACCCTGACGAACCATATTAACCGAGGACTCATGGACAGCAATTTCAGCGATCATTTCGCTGGTATCAGGTAGGGTGATAATCTTCTGACGCTCATAAACAGTTTCCCCTTCGTCAATATTGCTACTACTACTACTACCACCTCCACCTCTACTGCGCCCCATGTAAAAATCTGAACTCGAGGCATACACCACCAGCCCTGGCGCCGGTGCTCTGATGATACAGGCAGCAACCTGTTCTCTCCTTCTTTGTACGTCTTCTGTTGACTCAGCTACGTCTGCTTCTGACTTGCTTAGCCTGGCCTGGGCCTGTGCCATCCTCGACCGGGCACGGGCAAGTGTTCTGTCCAATTCACGCGTGGCCTCAATATAGTTGCTCACGAGCCTCTCGGTCTCTTTTGGAAACTCATAACGCTTAAACAATTCTAAGGATGTGATAGCCTGCTCCTTTTGCATCTCGGCACTATCCTTATTCAGCTTCTGCGATATCAATTCAAATTCGGATGTATAATTCGCGTCGTAAAGCTTTTGGTACCCCTCCATCTCGTACTCGGCTTTTTGAAGTCTGCTATCGGTTAGTTTGATTTGGTCGTTTAATTGCCCCAGCATCTGCGAAGATGAGCAGAGACCCAGCTCATTTGGGTCATCAAGTAGAGAAGATATACCACTTATGGGGTTTGATGGGTTCGGCGTTTGAGATTCCTTCGCAAAATGGAGTCCAGGTGGCTTGTTTATGTCCTCTATAAGTTTCGCCGCCGCAGTTTCACCCATATATTTCTGGAGGTCCATCAGGGCAAACTTTACTGCCAGTTGAGCCGCGGTGATATCGCTTTCGTTTTGGTTTAGCTGAATGTTATAATTCTCCTGTGCTTCAGTAAGGGTTGCCTCGGCACTGGCAAGCTCACTTTCCTCTTCTCTGAGTCTTTCTTCCAAACTCGCAGAATCCAGTTCCACGAGCACTTTCCCACTATCCACATCTTCCCGGGTAATATAAGAACCTTCGGGGACAATGCTGATTATTGTTGCCCTGCCATAGACCTCAGATTTAATATTTATTTCTTTGCGGGCCTTGATACTGCCGCCTTCGGTAACAGTGATAGTCAAATCATCGCTGCGCACAGGGAAGGTGCTTAGTCCATTACTGGCAGCAGCCGAGCCCGCTTTTCTCATCGAGCCTAACAACAACCATACCATCAAAACTGCAGCAGCGAAGATTAAAATTACCCATGGCCGCTTGCCGCCACCTACAAGTCCCAGTATGCCCTGACGTCGACTATTCGATTCATTTTGCTTGTTTTTCTTTTTATGATTGCTCATCATATTTCTCGCTCCCACATGCCATCCGGCCTAACCTCTAATAAACCAACATCGCGGAAAAAATTCAATTTTGCAATTGTATGAGCCACCAAAGCGGCCGTCAAACTATTTTGCGCTTTCAACAGAGCATCCTGTGATTCCAGAAGATCCCGGGTTTGCGCTCGCCCCAGTTCCCAGAATAATCGGGAGCTCTTAACCCGGTCCTCGGCTAACTCCAGACTCTTTTGCTGAGTTCGGTACGACTCCGCTTCCTCTTGCAGTGTACGGTAGGCCCTGCGTACATCCAGTTTCACTTCATCCACATCGTTTTCGTATTCCCGCTGCCGCTGGGTCAGTGTAATCAACGTTTCACGATAGGCGTTACGCTGATTCTTTCGATCCAACGGCAAATCAGCTTGCCCACCCAAACTGTAAATTCCCTCATGAAACTGTAATCTGGTAAACTTGGTTTTATCAGGCGAATCTACATCAAGGCTGCCAACCAGATTAAGCTGCACACCGAGACCATCAGCAGCTAATTCGAGTTTCCTCACCGCGTCGTCAACCTTATCTATGCTATTAGCCAGATCCAGGCGTCGAACCAATGCCGTTTCAATAGCTACTTCCGGGTCATAATCAAGATCAAGCTCGCTTATCCCAATCTTCTCCAATGCCTTCAATTCATTCTGGTCCAGCACAACCTCGGCATCTGTAGGCAAAGACAACCTTATCTTGAATTCATCCAGCGCCTGTTCATAACTTTGCTGTGCTCGAATATAGCTATCTCTGGCATTAAGTTCGCTCTGTTCCGCCTGATCTACTTCAAAAGGAGGTACAACACCGGCATCTGCCGACATCACCGACCGTTTTCTTAATTCAACTTTCGTTTTGTAATTATTCTCGGCATTGGTTACCGCATCCCTTAGCTGCAAAACACGGTAATAATCGTTCACAATCGAAACCACAAACGTTTTGCGATAGCGGTTGAACGAGCGTATCTGATATAGAACATTCCTCTCAGCTTGTGTTAAGTTTTCCCGGGCAACCCTGCCGGCGCCAGCCCCCAGCAAAGGTACGGTCACATCGCCGCTTAAAACCGAACCTAATGTAGTTCTTGGATCTCCGGTAAGAAAACGTGTCCAATCTATCACAATTCTTGTATTGATTATTATTCCATTGAGCAAAAGTTCACTTTTGCTAATACCTCCCGACGTATCAAGTTCTACATCGTCAACCCCTGTACTCTTATTGTCTGTGTAAGTGCCGTCTATAGTCCCAAACCACTTTAATGCGTATTTATACCGCTCTCCTGTTAAACGAAGTGCCGTCAGGTAAAGCTGTTCTTTTTGCCCTTGATATTGCCGGTTATTTGCGGTAGCTCTGGCCACTGCTTGAACAAGACTTAAAACACCAGATGATGACAAGGCTTCGTCAATCTGAATATCATTCGGCGATGGCGGAACATCGCTAATAGTATAGTTTGCCTTTTGGCCAAAGCTCTCGTGCCATTTACTGATAACAATCCTGTATGTTTCTTCATCAGCTTCAGCTTTATAGTGTTCGGTGCTGCACCCACCTGCAATACCAAGCAATGCTGCACTATACAGTCCCCAACACAACAAATTAACAGGTTTGAACCCACTAAACATAGAACTCTTCTCCTGTGTGTTCATCCAGCTTAACATTTCTCCCCTTAGACTCTGTTTTATTATACAACAAAAAGTTATAAAAGAAAAGATGTAAAAATCTTAACGCATCGACGGGTAACAATATTTTTGAACATTGCTCGTACATTTTGACAATTTAGACGGACATCATCCTTGTTTTTTAACAATGATAAGACGCTTCTGCAGGTAAAAATATTGCCCAAAATCTGCTATTGGTTATGGATTTGAATGCTTGCAACTTATGCCGTTTTTAGCGGTTATGCAGCGCAGAATAATATATGTTATGTGCGAATTTAGTGTTCTATAAGATTTTTTCCAAAGTCTCATCAATTTTTTCAGGCAAACTCTCTGGTATAGGCTTGCTGGCTAATGGTAGAAAAACAAAAAAGGTTGTGCCTTTGTCTACCTCACTTTCGACCTCAATTCTGCCTCCGTGCATCATCACGATTTTGTTAACAATAGCAAGCCCCAAACCTGTGCCCTGAATCTCTTTGCCCGGCAGATGTACACGGTAAAAGCGGTCAAATATTTTTGGAAGCGCTTCTTTAGGTATCCCCATACCAGTATCACTAATCCGCATGACCAATTCTTCGCCTTTGGCGCCAGCGTAAAAGCAGACCCTACCTTCATCAGGCGTAAACTTGATTGCATTACTAACCAAGTTGATTAAAACTTGAATAATCTTATCGCTATCAAATATAGTCTTATGCAGATTATCCTCAAGCTCAAGGGAAAAATCTATCTCTTTCTTCTTTGCAGAGGGAAGCATTGTCTGATAAACTTCTTCTACAACTTCCTGTATATTATTGGCCTGCATATTTAATCTCGTTCTGCCAGCTTCGAGCTTTTGAAAATCCAAAACGTTATTAATCAACGTTGTGAGCCTGTCTATGTTTCTCCTTGCGATATCCAAGAATTTCCTCTGTTGGTCGTTGATTTGTCCTACCACTCCATCCAGAACAATTGCAATACCTTCTTTCATACACCCTAAAGGTGTCCTCAGCTCATGAGAAACCGTGGATATAAACTGTGATTTTATCTCCATCGTCTCTTTGAGTTTTTCCTCCGCCTTTTTACGGTCGGTGATATCATCTATAGCAAGGACCAAATTACGACGCCCATCGATAACAACTGGTTCAGCACTTATGCTAAGCCAAGGTGTAATTTCTTTATTGGCAATTTTTAGAGTAGGCTGGATTTCAATCTTTTGAATAGATTGTCCTGAGCTTAATGCACTTTCAATAGTACTTCGCAGCAGACATGCTGCGCAATCTGGGCTATATCCACAGCCCTTCTCATTGTAAGTACTGTTGACACAACTTAGAGCACCACCGACTTGTAGATTGATAATTTGTGGATAGTCTCTGAGAACCGTTTGCCTGACAGTGTCATTAACGCGTTTGACTACCATATTCTCATCAATCAACAGCAGACAGATAGGTACGGCATCAAAAATCGCCTCGAGATTTTTTTGTTTTTGGTCGAGTATCTCCTCTAATTTCTTGTGCTTGATAGCATTTTCGACTATTGTTGGAATAGCTTTAAGATAGCTCCGCCCGGGATCTTTTATCAAATAATCACAGGCACCAGCTTTTATAGCCTTTACAGCGATTTCTTCATCACCACCTCCTGTAGTAATGATAATTGGCGTATCTTTAACCAAATCAAGGACGTCAAACGCTGTGCCATCCTGAAACAAATAATCTGTGACTATTACATCGAATTTCTCAGAATACAATATTCTTTGAGCTTCCGAAATGGACCTGACTATCATGCAATCATATGGAAGATCTTCTTCGTTGATCAACCATTCAAAGGCCTTCTGATCGATCTTATCATCTTCGACCAATAGAATCTTGTGTCTTATGTCATCCATTTAAGGCATTTGCGATTTTTTCCACCAACTCTGTGAAATCAAACGGCTTTGCGACGTAATCCGCGATCCCATAGGATGAGGCTTTAGATATATCCTGTTGCTCACAGAGCGCAGTGACCATTATGACGGGGATATCTTTTAAGTCTGAGTGCTGCTTGAACTGCTCAAGCACCTCGTGGCCATTCATAACTGGCATAGAAGTATCCAGCAGCACAAGGTCTGGTTTTTCATTTACAGCCTTTTCTATCGCCTCTTGACCATTACTGGCTGTAATAACATCATACTGACTCCATTCAAGGCGGCATTGGATGGTAGTAACATAGTCAGGTTCATCGTCAACGACCAGTATCTTGGCTCGGTCTACTTTCTCTTTGGGCTTAAATAATCCAAACATTTGCGTTGGCCTTTCTAAAACTTTAGCTCCTTATTCATTAACTCTCTGACCTTTTTTCCCTTTTCATCTGGTATTGAAAGCATCCGTTTATTTTTGATTTCATTGTACTTGGCCATTGCCTCATCAGGAATCGGTTCCCCTTTGTAAATATGAGGCGAGAGAAGCACGATCAGTTCAGAGTTATTGATAACAGTTTTGGTATTCTTAAAAAGCTCACCGATAATAGGCAAATCACCAAGAATCGGAATCTGATCAACTTCTTTAGTTTTTTTCTGTCGTCTCAGGCCTCCCAGAACGACGATCTGACTATCCTTGAGCAAGAGCGATGTATTGGCTTTTCTGGTGTCGACCACGGGTACGCCGCCCAGGCTTTCACTGGTCTTAACATTCTGTTCTGTATCAACTATCAGAAAAATGTCATTTCCGTCTGTTATTGTAGCGGTGACATCTAAGTTAACACCGACTTCTTTAAATTCAGTAGAGGTAAGAGCATTCGCGCCTCCAGTAGCAGTGTCGCTAAGCTCCTCGTAAGGAATTTCTTCAACAGCTTTGATATTGGCAGACCGTCCACTTACCATCATAGCCCTCGGGCTGGCAATAATCTCTGCATCTCTTTTTTGCTGTATCATATGAATAACATTTCGAATGGTGCCGCTGATAACGCTGAACTCGCCGCCGAGCCCTGTGGTATTAAACGCTGTGGCATCTCCTTCCGTAGCAGCGCTCTCGATATTGGACTTCAGACGAGACGTTGTGAAATTTTGTCTGTAACCTATGTCGTATCTTTTATTGGAAAGCAGGTCCCAATTAATGCCTATTTCAGTGTCATCCTTGAGCTGGACATCGAGGATTACTACCTCCACCACAATCTGCTTAGGTCTTCTGTCGATCTTTTTGATCTCCGCCAGGATTCTGGCAACGTCTTCCTTGGTATCACAAACTATCAGAGAGTTGGTGCTTTCATCTGCTGCTACGCTGCCATACGTGGAGAACATGCTCTTTATAACGATTTCAAGATTCTTAGCATTAAGAAACTTAAGGGTTATGGTTTCAAGAAAAAGCTCTGGCGATATTTCAACTAACTGCGAGGGCTGAACCAATTTCTGAGGTGTTGGTTTTATATTCCTTTGGATAGCCGCAAAAGGATTCTCACGACCAATATCTTCAACTGTGCTTTGTGCAGGGTCAGACTGCGCGGGCTCAGATAAAGCTCTATCCTCCAATAAGCCAACAGTCAGAAGGCAAATGCAGAAGAGTATTTTTGCATACTTTAAACTATTCATGAGGGACAGTTTCCTTATTCTGGGTCGCACAAATTGTAATGGTTATATCACACTCGAGTTGACCAGAAGCGTCTTCGAGACTCGACATACTAATCGAATCTACCCAAACTTTTTGGGGACGTGCTTGTAACTTTTCTATTACCCTAACTATGTTGCCATACGCACCAATAACACTCAATATTGCGCTTTTAGTGACTATACCTGAAGAATCCTCAGACCGTCCATCGCCGGATTTATTTTTACTCGTGATGAGGTTAAGTGAACAAACTTTACAGCTTGATTGTTCGGAAATAACCTGTAAATTGCTAAAAAACTTCTTCGCTTCATCAATCGTAAACAGGCTGCTTTGTAGCTTGGTAAACTCTTCACCCAGTTTTTCAAACTTTTTCCTCTTAGCTTGGGTCGCGCTGCTAAGAATTTTATTTTTCTTCACAACATCATCTACTACAGACTCATATTGCTGTACCGCGAACAAATGAGTGACATGCGGAGCCACTATCCGACTATATACCGCTATGGCTACGATTACGACCAGCGCAGCGGAAATAGAATTTCTTGATACACTATTTAATTTAGCAAGATTATCAATTAACAATGGTTATTTTCCCTCTCTCGATTTTAGAGAACAACTGATTGAGTATCTGACTAATCCGCTCTTGTCATCTTTTTCTGCCTCGATCAAAGAAGCTGAATCAACATGCTCTGATTTGTCCAGCATGTTCACAAACAAATTAACAGATTCATACGACAGTGCCAGGCCTTCCAGAAATATTTTAGAGTTGCCCTTGCTAAACAGGCTTGTAATACACACCGTCTTGGGTGCTCTGCTTCCGAGATCATTTAGAAGACCAAGCCAGTTGCCGTGACGGTGTGTACTTAAAATCTTCTTAAACTGGCCAGGCCCGTTAGATAACTGTTTGATACGCTCGTCTAACAATTTGTCCTCTTTGACCAGCTCACTTATACTCTGCAATGATTGTTGTTGCTTTTTATGAGCAATGTTTGCGTTCACCATTTCAATCCTAAACATCAGACCACCAATGGCTAATACCATAACGAGCAGCACCGCTGATATAATGTTACCTGTGATGAGAACATGTTTTTTGAAAGATTTAACCTCAGCCGCTTCCGAGGGAAGAAGGTTGATCTTTAAATTAGTCTGTTCTGAAGATAAAAGCTTCAAAGCCAGGCCAATTGCCGCTACTGATGTTGCCTTTCTCGTTGCAGACTTGCTTTGCTTAATGGGCATATCCTGATATGCCCCGATGCACATCGGAGTTTTGACCTGCAAATCCTCACATGCAATTTTAGCTTTGAGAAATTCTTCAGCATCCTCATGAAATTGCACAGTATCATCAACTACTATAGTAATCTCCCATTTTCCAGGGCTGTCTGGTACCTCGATATCATAAAATTGAATGATTGTATTTATCTCGGAAGCTATCCTTTGACAAAGCTCACTCAACTCTGCTTTGTCATCGGTGATATCCCTGGTTCTAACAAAATCCATGTTCTGCTTTTTAAATACGCATAGAGTTAAAGCATTACTCTGCTGTACAGCTAAAAGAACATAGCGATCAAATCTTCCTGAGATTTTGTTAGCATAAAATGCTCTGATATAGGAAATCAGTGGTGGCTCAATCACCTCAAGATTAACACGAGCTAAAGAACATGTTTTGACAATTTGAGCTACCTTTTGGTTATCTGCAGCAACTACAAAAACCCGGTCATTTCCTTGTTTTCCTCCTGAGCCAATCCCACAGAAGTCAAAAGCAATTTTTTTGCCCGATAAGGCAACACAATGCTTCGCTTCATTAAGAACAAACTGCCCTACGCCTGTTGGATCTTGCTTAGGCATCTCCATAATCTGCATAAGCATAGGATTTGCAACCAACGATACCGCAGCCTGTCTTAGCTTTAACCGTATTCTATTGTGTGTTTTTAATTCCCTTATACCTTTGGCAAGTATAGCAGGGTCTTCAACGTTGCCATTCTTTATTGCCCCCTCGGGGATAGGAGCACTGGCAGTTTTTACTAATTCGACACCACTACTGTTCTTTCTAAGCAGCGCTAAATTTATTCTGCCATTTGAAATATCTATTCCTAACGCTGTTTTGTTCTCGATCTTCATTCGTTGATCCATAAGTTATCAATTCTTATTGTATGATCGCTGCTGTCGCTTGTGTCTATGGTTACGTCGGCTTCAACCTTTGCATCAAAACTATGCGATGAAGTGCCTGTCGAGACGATTGTGCGATTCGGCAAAGTACCTGTAACCGTGACACCATAGGTTCCGCCGTTAAAAGACACATCGGAAAGAGGTCCAATCCATTCGTCATCCTGTCGTATATCTGAGAGGGCGTGGCTAAATCCAGCCTCTGCAATAGCCAGTGCCTCGGCAGCGTAGATCTGATTTCGCATAAGCTGTATTTCCTCCGTATTCATTTGCAGCATACCCATAACAAGCACAGAGAGCAAAGCTATGGCAAATACTGTCATCAGAAGCACTGAACCATTATTTTTTCGCGTTCTTTTCATAGCTTAATCTCTTTACGGACGTATCTCGCATCCACCATCGTCACCGCTGTCAGGATCCAGCGCCAGCGCCCTTGGTTTCATTATTGCAGCGGTGACGAGGTCTTCGATGTTCGAGCCATCAAGGTTTGCCCGCTGGATCTTATCGATCTCTTCGTCGGCCCAGTACATCTTCCCGCCGGTAACATCCAGCGCCAGCGCCCTTGGTTTCATTACTGCAGCGCTGACCAGGTCTTCGATGTTCGAGCCATCTAGGTTGGCCCGCCGGATCTTATCGACCTCTTCGTCGGCCCAGTACATCTTCCCGCCGGTAACATCCAGCGCCAGCGCCCTT
>CAYNKI010000021.1:0-9098 GCA_964397675.1 uncultured Pirellulales bacterium | reverse complement strand
ATTACTGCAGCGCTGACCAGGTCTTCGATGTTCGAGCCATCTAGGTTGGCCCGCCTGATCTTATCGACCTCTTCGTCGGACCAGTACATCTTGTTTGAAGAACAGCTTGAACTTGAATTTGTGCGAAGATATGCTGATGTGGTTAAGGTTCTGTCTTGTCCCAATGCTGCCGAATTGGTCAGGGTGGTTTCGACTTTCACGAAGCGTATAAGGTTGACATCTGTAATTGGGTCCATTGGCGCGTCCAGATCACAGGCATCATAACAAGCAAACTGCAACTGGCTGACCGGCCCCGCCAGCTCGGAAAGACTTCCCACAGGACCAAATTCGACATAGCTATCGGCACCAATATCGTATCCCAAGGTGCTCCCCGCATTGTCTTTAAATTCGATATAGCCATCGGTTTCGGATGAATCGCTTACCGCGCTTATTCGAGTTGCCTTCGAAAGGTTGTGGTATAAGTGGTCCATCAGGACTCGGCCATTTTGCAGCGCTTCGGCAGCACCGGCTTTGGAATCCCAACTGTTTTGTATGGCTCTAAACTGCGGCAAAACGACGGCAAAAATTATTGCCATTATGGATAAAGCTACAGTCATCTCAACGAGAGTCATAGCTGGGACCCCGCCTTGCGGGAACCCTGAGCATAAACGCGCTTTTCTATTTCGGTAACACATCATTGATACACCTTAATCCATTCTGCCACTATCGGTATTTTCGGCATAAAATAAAGGGGGCGTTACGCAAGACTTTGAATTATCGGCCATTCAAAGTGAGAAAAAGAGAGCTGTAATAAATCAGGCTATTTGACGGTGTTGGCCTGATTTTATCAGGCATAAGGGATTGTCGTTATAAAAAATCTTCAGACCACTAAAGAAGGTCTTATAATTTTATTGGTGATTGGTAATTGGTGATTGAGTTCACCATTTAACCATTTACCATTTACCAGTTACCATTTACCAGTTACCATCTCCGGGCGATGAGAGTAGATAAGGTAACTTCTATCTCAGAGTCAGCGAGATTGCTATCGCTGTTGATGTCATAGCCGACAGATACGGTTATCTGCTTGAGTGGGTCACCTGAGTTGTCACTCACATTACACAGGTATGAACCATCCAAAACTGTGTTGTTTTCGGTAAATGAGGCACCTGTGTTAGTATAATCATAAATTGAGCATGCCTTTATTTTATCGAGTTTAGCCCTGGCGAGGATAAGACTTTGGGTTCTGCGTTCAATAATTGTTGTACTGACATGAGCAGTGGTTAGAGCTTTTAGAATCGGGACTAATGCGAGAATCAGTAGAGACGATGCCACAATAACCTCAGTAAGGGTGAACCCCATGGTCCTCGACTTAATCGAGGATGGACGATGGACGAAAGACGAGTGACGAGTGACAAAACCTGAGAGTTTGGTCTTGAGTCTTGTGTCTTGAGTCCTGTGTCTTGATTTCAATTTTCGACACATTTTACCATACCTGTTGCTGAGTTAATGGTTATAGTAAAGCTTTTACCCTCTTCCGAAATAGTAAGCTCATTAGCGCTGCCCGATTTTAGCTCTCCGAGAGGGCCGAACTTGAATCTGTAACCAGAAGGGCAACTCATAGTAATATCACCAGTATTGTGTGAATCCACTGTTTCATAAGTGTCCATGTTTTCTATTTCATAAGCGTTATATGGAACAGAGCCAACCATTTTGAGTTCATAACCTTGGGAGTTGTTCGGCGCATCGGAAATAGCAAGTCTGCGTGTTAGGCGAAGGTCGGTTACTATTTTCCTGGCGACGGTATCGGCTTTTTGTTTTGAAATGATAGCGTAATTGAGTCTTGGCACCGCAATAGCTGCCAACACGCCCAGAAACAATACAATAAAAATCAACTCGGCCAGACTATAGCCTGCCTTGTTTTTTGCCATAATGCAATCCCATCATAGACTCCAAGAACCCGACGCAGCACCAAAAGAGCTTCGGCTCACGTCGTTTTGGTGCTGGGTAACCTGCGTTTTCTTAGTGGCTATGACCGGCAGTGTTAACCCTGTTGTTAACAAGGGTGGCGGAGTATACAGCGCCGGTTACAGGGCAGACTGGTGCCCCATCAGGAAAGTAGTCTGTATTACCTGTGACATCAGTCAGGGTGTCGGGCCAAGCCCCTTCGTTTGCATGATACAATTCGATCTGCGAGTTTATAAGGTCGATATTAGTTTCGCAGCCCCTGGCCCTGGCTGCTGCCGCACCCCCTACAATTCTTGGAACAGCAATCGCTGCAAGTGCTCCCAAAATCAGAACTACAATCATCAACTCAACCAGCGTAAAACCTTTTCTTGATTTCATCTTATTTCCCTTGTACTCAAAACCTATTTTTTGTTCAAACTATCGATTGAAAAATCGACATAAAACACAGGGCACTTTAACAAAAGCTTACGATAGAATTAGAAAAAGATTACAAAAACTGTTAGAACAATTTATAACTTGCTTTGGCCCTCACCCCGCAAAAAGAATTTTTATCGGAAGCAATCAATAATTGTGCAATTACCCCCTATAGTAAATATTAACACAAAGATCACTTATTCCAAATGACGCATGTAATCCAGCATTGGCAAATATACAGCCATGAGGATAAATCCCACAATAACTCCCATAATAAGCGTCAGAATCGGCTCCAATTTCACAATCAACGCATTTATTGTCCTGTCGATGTCTTTATCCAGAAAATCAGCACCTTTATTTAGCATTTCAGGTAACTGCCCTGCTTCCTCCCCTGAAATAGCTAACTGTGCAATCATCGGAGGAAAAATGTCGTGATTTTGTAAAGACTTTCCAACAGGATTACCTGCGTGAATCGATTCCTGCAACTCTTTACTAATCTCTGTCACCTTGTTATTGTGAGCAACCAGACTCGCTACATCTAATGCCTCAATTAACGAAACTCCCACAGAAGCCAGCATCGCAAAAGTCCTGGTGAAATGTGAAATCACAACCATACGATTAAGTTTCGCAAAAACAGGTACTTTTAATTTGAAATCATCCCATAATGTTTTGACATTCAGCTTTTTTGAAAACTTTCGTAATAACAGCGCTGCTGCCACCCCCACGATAAGGATTACCCACCACCAACCTCTGATTAGTAAGCTTATGTCCACAAGGACCTGTGTAGGACCAGGCAATGCTACATGCAACTGTTTGTATAACTTCGAAAACATAGGTACAATAAAAATTAAAAGAAAACTAACAATCACAAAGCAAACAGTGCCGACAACGGCTGGATAAATAAAAGCAGACTTAACCTTTTGCTTTAGCTCTGTCTGCTTCTCCAAATATTCGGCACTCATTTCAAGCGCTGTGCCTAATTTCCCTCCAGATTCACCAGCCTCAATCATGCCCAGGAAAAAATCTGAAAACATGTCCCTGTATTTTTCGAAGGCATTTCTCAAATTGGAGCCGGTTTCTACTTTTTGCCGGATATCTGCTATCACCTCCCGAAAAGCTTGGTTTTCTGTTTGTATTTCTAATGTCTCCAGGCACTTCAGGATTGATAATCCCGCAGTATACATTCCTGAAAACTTATAAGCAAATGCCACTACCTCTGCTTGTTTTATCTTCTTGCGTTTTTTTGCTGGTACTTTTGCCCGATGAGCCTTTATTAAAACATAACCCATCTTGTCCAACTCTTCACGCAACACCGCAACACCGTTAACTTCACTGGATGTAGTGGAGAATTTTTCCCCAGTTTTGTCTTTAGCTGTGTACGAATAGACTGCCATTAATCTACGCCCATATCGACGACTCGCATCAACTCATCTATTGTTGTTACGCCGCCGACAACCTCATCAATTCCACTTTTACGAAGGGTTCTCATGCCTTCCTCAATCGCCTTTTGTTTAATAGCGTCATCGCTGGCTCCATCAACTATCATCTTGTGGATTGTCTCTGAAACACATAATATCTCATAGATTGCCTTGCGTCCGCTGTACCCGAATTGGTAGCAGCTTTTGCAGCCTGGGCTACGGTAAATTTCGATATTCCCACCCGAGTAAGATTCGCCTGCCCCCATGTCTTCCGGCGCAAGACGGGGCTGCGAGCCGAACAAACACCTTAGTTCTTCTTCAGATGGGTGATATCTTTGCTTACATTTGGAACAGGATGTTCTTATAAGCCTTTGGGCCACCGTCCCTAAAAGGGCTGAAGAAAGGAGGAATGGAGGAATTCCCAGGTTAATAAGACGTGATATCGCACCAGCTGCGTCATTAGTGTGCATTGTGCTTAGTACAAGGTGTCCAGTTTGAGCAGCACTAATAGCTATTTCTGCCGTTTCCAGGTCGCGTATCTCGCCTATCAATATGACATCCGGGTCCTGCCGTAATATGCTTCGCAATGCTGATGCAAACGTCATTCCTGCAATTGGTCTGACTTGCACCTGTGTAATGCCATCAAGACGATACTCAACAGGATCCTCAACAGTAACAATATTTCTTTCAGGAGTGTTTATCAACTGCAGAACAGAATACAGCGTGGTCGTCTTACCACAACCGGTTGGCCCAGTAATAAGTAACATCCCATAAGGATTGCTAACCAGCTCTCGAAATTTCTTATTATCATGGTCCGAGGTTACCACAGCATCAATTGACCACTTATCTGCATTCTTATCGAGAATCCTGATAACTATCTTTTCTCCCCTTACCGAAGGTAAAGACGAAATTCTTAAATCATACTCTTTACTGCTATGCTGCACAGTCATATGCCCATCTTGAGGAATCCTTCGCTCAGAAATGTCCATATCTGCCAAAATCTTGATGTGTGATACCACCTCAAGCTGTGCTGATAAAGGCACATCTATTGCACTTCTCAAGATTCCATCTACACGGTATCGCACCCTTATATCAGATTCCTGGGGCTCAATGTGTACATCGCTTGCTCTAACATCTATGGCGCCTTTTATGATAGAAGAGACAAGTTTGGCAATTGGAGCATCGGAAACTTCCAATGATTTATGCTCGAGCTTGCTGTCTCGAAAGCTCTTGCTCGGTTCGGCCTTTAGTCGCATTGAGACTATAGCCTGCTTTGTCACATTTGCTACATTGAAATGGTACTGAATTGCTTGTCTTATAGCACTCGGCAAAGCGGCCACTGGAACAACCTTGTATCCAGTCTTAATTTCAATTTGGTCCCGAACAGCAAGGTCCAAAGGAGAACTCATTGCTATCACTAAGTGATGGTTCTCCTTCTTTATTGGAATCACGTTGTGCTGATTAGCCATTTCATACGGTATTAAGTGAGCCACTATTGAATCAACTGTCTCAGGTGAAAGATTAACAAATTCTATTTTACTGGCAGCCGCAACAATCCTGGTGAACTGTTCTTCATTGAGAAGATTTTCCTTTTTAAGGATGCTTATCAGACTTTGCCCGGTCTCTTGTTGCTGGTTCAAAGCATCCTGGAGAACCTTCTCATCGACGACCTTTTCCTGCATAAGGTATGATATTATCGGGTCCTGGTTTTCCATAACATACTGTCTCCACAAAAGATCTAATCCACAGCAAGTATCGACATAGCCTTGTGATGACTTAAAGACAAACACACTTTGTATTCGTAAGACTTGCCTTTAATTTCCTTGCAATACAGACTTGATGAGTGTAAAGTTGTTGCAGCGTTGAAAAAGGAAAGTTCGCAAATGAAAAGACGCATTGGATTGAACGTGCTGTTAGTGTGGTGCCTTGTCCCCCTGGCATCCACTGTGACCGCCGACGTGAGGCTTCCTGCTATTGTTGGTGATAACATGATGTTACAACAGCAGATGGGGGCGCCTATTTGGGGGTGGGCCAATCCGGGCGAGACGGTAACGGTCGCAGGAAGTTGGGGCAATGAAGCCTCGACAACCGCTGACGACAACGGGAGATGGAAAGTCTGCCTCAATACACCATCGTATGGCGGCCCTTATACCCTCACGATCAAAGGCAAAAATAAAATCACCATCAACAACGTGATGATCGGCGAAGTGTGGCTCTGCGCGGGACAGTCGAATATGGGATGGAGGCTCAGCGCGACGTTTGAAGGAGTGGAAGATTCCGCCTCCGCCAATTACCCGAATTTCCGTATATTCCGTTCGGAAAGATGCCACAGTCATGAACCGCAAGAAGATTGTATAGCCGAGTGGACTCCGTGCACGCCGGACACCGCGGCCACATGCTCCGCCGTCTCCTTTTACTTCGCCCGAAAACTGCATCAAGAACTCCGAATCCCTGTCGGCATCGTGCTGCAACCTTATGCCGGAACGCCTATTGAAGGTTGGATGCCCAAAGGGATTCAGATGGACGATCCCCGGACCCGCGCAATCGTCGAGGAGATGGATGCGGAATCCGCGGCCTATAATCCGGCAGCGGCAAAGAAACAACTCGACAGAGCTCTCGAAAGCTGGAAGCAGGGGAAGCGAAAGGCGAAACCCAGGCTGAGAACACCCAGCAATTGGGGGCATCAATACCCGGGAAATATATTCAACGGGATGATTTACCCTGTCCGTCCCTATGGTATTCGGGGCGTCATCTGGTATCAGGGCGAAAGAAACGCCAAGCATGTTGCGCAGGCCGCCAACTACGTCAATCAGCTGCCGCTGCTTATCGACTACTATCGGTCCTCTTGGCACGAGATGTCCGAGGGCAATGTGGCCAGAGATTTCCCTTTTTACTTCGTGCAATTGCCCAGTTGGCTTCCGGCGCAAACGTTGCCGGTCGAGACGGATGCGGCTTGGGCCGTCAGTCGCGAAATGATGCGGCTTGTCGCCCGGTCCATGCCGAACACGGCTGTGGCCGTCTCGATCGACACGGGCGACGAAATTCTTCTTCACCCCAAAGACAAGAAGCCTATCGGCTTGCGTTTGGCTTATCTGGCCCTGAAGAGAACTTATGGCAAGGATTTCGTTGAATACGGCCCCTTCTACAAATCTCACCATGTTGAAGGCAATAAGGTCGTTTTGACATTTGATTCTGTCGGCTCCGGTCTCATAACAGGCAAAGTTGGACCGCTGGACAGCTTCGCTATCGCTGGTAAAGACAGGAACTTCGTCTGGGCCGATGCGTTAATCAAGCACGATTCGGTCGTCGTTTCAGCGAAAGGCATTCCGGCTCCGGTGGCAGTTCGCTACGCCTGGGCCATGAATCCCTCCCACAGAAACCTGCTTTACAACAAAGAGGGCATCCCCGCATCTCCTTTTCGGACCGATGACTGGCCCCTTTTCGACGCTGCTAACTATGTTCCGGAAGAACAGGTCAAACCGGAAAAACCAGCGGATTACAATCCGACCCCTTTGAAGAGACCTCCGATGACTCAATCGCCAAAATATGATTTCAAGAGTAATGCTGAAATAGAATTTAAATGGAATTGAAAAAATGAAGAAAATAGCCTTTATATTATTGTGCCTTTTCTTATTGCCGGGGAAATATAATTCCAGTGCAGCAGAAAAAAAAGATTCGCCCAACTTTATAGTTATATTAACTGATGACCAGAGTTGGGTAGGAACATCGTATTTAGCTGATCCATCTGATCCACGCACACAAAGTGATTATTACCAAACTCCAAACATGGACCGTCTGGCACAAATGGGCATGCTTTTTACAAATGGTTACTCTCCGGCTCCTTATTGTTGCCCTACCAGAAAGAGTATTACCATTGGGCAAACTCCGGCAAAGCATGAATACCAAAGAGACAGGATAAACTGGACAAAGAATTTCCGGAAGCAATTGAGTATTCCGCAAATGTTAAAAAGAACCAACCCGAACTACCGAACCGCGCACTTTGGAAAATGGGATGCAAGGTATGACGAGGTTACTCCCGAAGAAATGGGCTACGATTTTAGCGATGGATTAACCGGCAATAATACCGGTGGCGGGAAAACGAGTATCAAATGGCCGGTTGCATTGGATGACCCAAAGCTGATTTTTAGCCTGACTGAACGTGCCGGCAAGTTTATGGAAAAGCAGGTTAGAAACGGAAATCCATTTTACCTCCAAGTTTCACACTATGCTGTTCACCTGGGCATTACATACAGGCAGCAAACGCTTGAAAAATATCAAGGTTTAAATCCAGGCGATAAACACCACATCTCCGAATTTGCAGCGATGACTGAAGACCTTGATACGAGCGTAGGAATCTTGCTCGATAAAGTTAAAGAGCTTGGCTTGATGGACAATACGTACATCATTTTCCTTTCTGACAACGGGGGGAGAAATAGCCAGCCAATCGGCGGAGAACAAAAAGTGCATCGTAATTTTCCTCTTCGCGATGGTAAAGGCTCCATGTATGAAGGAGGAATCCGTGTACCGTTTGTTGTAGCAGGGCCCGGCGTCAAAACAAATAGCGTTAGCAATGTCCCGGTTACGGGGCTTGATATACTTCCTACCCTGGCAGACCTCGCCGGATATAAGGAAAAACTACCTGAGGTATTGGACGGTGGCAGCTTCAAAAGTGTAATTCAGAACGAAGGCAACGGTGAAGTGCAAAGAAACCTCCACTACTTTATTTTCCACCATGCAGTTAACCGAAAAGCTCAATCTGCAATCCGGGAAGGAAACTTTAAGCTGGTTAAAACATGGAAGGAAAACCGACTGGAACTTTTCGACCTGTCAAAAGACCTTAGTGAAGCAAATGATTTATCAGAAAAGATGCCGGAAAAAACAAAGGAATTACATGAAAAACTGGTTGAATTCCTGACTAAAGTTGATGCTGAAACAAGACAAACAAAGAAAAGATAGCCATGAAGAAGTTTCTATTATCGATCATCCTATCGGCATTTTTAATCGCAATATCTTTTGCCAAGAAAGGGGAGAAATCTGACCCGCAATTTTTCACATTTGGTGAAGGAGGTCAGATTAAAATGCTCTACGACCGCAGACAACGGCCTCAGTCAATCTATCTTAACGGAAAGGTTCATATTGTTTTTAATACCGGTGGTGAAAATGGGGCTCCTCCTAAATCGCCCACCAAGCCAATGGCCATTACTTATGATCCCAGTACTCGAGAGCTCTCTGATGCTGTAACATTAGGCCCCGGAGACAACGACCATCATTACGGGCCGGTTATTTGGGCTGATGAAGATAACTATTTACATGTCCTCCACG
>CAYNKI010000020.1:0-25492 GCA_964397675.1 uncultured Pirellulales bacterium | reverse complement strand
CGATTTTATCTACTTCTTCTATTATTTTAGGCTTAAGCTCATCGGGGATATCTTCCCGACAGCCACCAACCTTGACATTACCATAGTTGTTTCTGTTGCCCGTTATTTCTTCCAGCAGATCAAGCACCGGCTCACGATATTTCCACGACCACATAAAGACGGTGTCGTAGCCGATAAAGTGACCTGCCAGGCCTGCCCAAAGGATATGACTGTGGATGCGTTCAAGCTCGTTGATAATCGTTCGCACGTATAAGGCACGCTCAGGCAGCTTGACGCCGACAAGCTCTTCAACAGCCTGCACATAGGCTAAAGGATGCGAAGCTGAGCAAATTCCGCAAACGCGGGAAACCAAGAACGGCACCTGGTCAAACTGCAGCGATTCACTGATTTTTTCTATGCCGCGATGGTTATACGATATTCTCATATCAATATCGGTTACGATTTCACCGTCGACGCTAAGCTGGAAAAACTCCATCTCCTCCTGCAACGGATGAAACGGTCCCACCGCAAGAACAGGTTTTTTGACTGTCTGTTTCATTTTTTAGTTCCTTCGCTTCGCTCAGAGCCTGCCCCGAGCTTGTCGAGGGGACAAGCCTTCCTCAATGGATAAACACCCTCCGGCCAATCATCTGATAGAATCAGCCTTCTTAGATCAGGATGGTTCTTAAAGTCAATACCCAATATGTCATGTATTTCCCTTTCTATCCATTCCGCGGCCGGCAAAAATGGTGCGATAGATTCAATCGCAGGATTCTCACGGTCGCGGATGAAAGCTTTTAAAGTGACCATACAACCGGTTTCGTCATAAGAGTAATGATAAAGAACCTCGAAACAATCATCAGCGTCGATGCCGGTAGCAATCACAAACCTTAATGGTACATCTTCAAACAAAAACTTGTTGACGGCGTAAGCGTTTTCAGCCTCACACGAAAGGTATATTCTATTGTCCACCTTTTGCTCAATTGCTATGAGCTTGTCTTTTATCTCTGATAGCTTGTCATTTAATTCTTGTTGATTCATATTTAGTTCCTTCGCTTCGCTCAGGACAAGCCTGTTATAAAGCTGAGAGCGCCTTGACTATGCCGGATATCATAGCCTCGGGCTTCGGTGGACAGCCCGGCACATAAGCAATAATCGCATTAGGGTCAACTTCCTTGATTATTTTATCTACGGGTCCTACCATATGATAACCTGTGGTAAATATCCCTTTGTCACAAGCACAGGCACCGATTGCAAAGACAACACAGGGCTTGGGCGTTTGACGATATACTTCTCGCAGCCGCGGCGCCGCCTGAGCGGTTACTCCGCCGGTTACCAGCAGAGCATCGGCATGACGCGGCGAGCCTACCAATTTGATGCCAAATCTTTCAACGTCGAACCTCGGCGTTAGTAAATTGACAATCTCGATATCGCAATTGTTACACGCTCCCGTATTCACATGAAACACCCAGGGCGATTTCTTTAATGACGATATTTTCCAGCTCATAATTTCGCGTCCTGTTTAGCCGTCGCCGGCACGGCGACGAGTTCTGTCAAGTCGCACGGCGACGAGCTCATCGGACAATCTACAACCAACTAATATCATAATAATTACCTATCGTTGCCAAGATAATAGCAACAACCAAAGTAATCCCGCAATAAAACCAGAAAAACTTCATTGCCTGGTCAATCCGCATACGCGGGTTCGTATTCTTTATCAAAATTAATAATACCAGTATTAACACATACTTGCCGATCCCTGCTGCCAAGGCTGCCGCTGAGCTTGTTCCGAATCCACCGAGGAAAATCATTACTAAGAATAACGGCAGCCCTACAAGCATCGTCGCCTGCATAAGTTTCCAAACGGCAAGCAGCGCGCCTGAATACTCCATTAAAACACCGCCTCCCAGCTCAGTCTCAGCCTCAGCAATATCGAATGGGACAAAGCCAAGTTTTGCCTGCATGCACAATAACGCAACCAAAAACGCCAGCATACCTGACATACTTAAAACCGGCTTATGTTGGGCAATCACTGCCAGGTTGAGCTGCCCGCCGGTCTTAATAATGACCACGACAAAGGCTAACACTAACGATAGCTCATAGCCCATAACCATTTTCATTTCTCGACTTGTTCCAATAGTTGCATGTGGACTGGCACTGGCACTGCTGCCGAGAATCAATGCCAGCGATGGCAGCACCATCAAATAAAACGCCACGATAATATCACCAATAAAGGCTGTTTGGGCAAAAGTGACCCGCCAAAGCATTATCGAAAGCAGTAAGATACCCGCCAAACCAACTAATGGTGCCATAAGGAATACACCTCGTTGAGCTTCCTGTGGTATAAGAATTTCCTTGCCCATTAGTTTCATAATATCGTAGACCGGCTGGAGAATCGGCGGGCCAACACGCCACTGCACCAGAGCACTGACTTTGCGAACTACCCAGGAAGCAAGCAAGCCGATGGCTACAGTCCCAGGAATAATAACAATCCAGAACAAAATGCTCAATGGATTACTCATTTCTCTACCTTTTCCCTTTCCTTCAAGAATGGCTTCCACGTACTACCGCCGGCAACCCGTACTACGATGTCTTCAAAAACCTCCACCAAATTATCTTCTTTCTCTACATCGACTTCTTTGTAATCTATGCTGCCATCCTTGCACGTAGTAACACATAAGGGCGTTTCGCCATCTTTTAATCTGCCTTTGGATAAGTCACAAACACTACTTGGGAAAGGTACCAAATCGGCATATATCGTCCCAAAGGGACAAGCCATAGCGCAACTGCCGCAGCCGGTGCACAACATATTTGCCCGTTTAAGAACACCAAAATCATCTTCTTTTGTCTTGACCTTCTCTAAGGCTCCCACAGGACAAGCATTGATGCACGGCGCCGCCTCGCACCGGCGACAAATCAAAGCAAAACGAATCATTTCCAGAAGCGCATCGATCCCTTTATTTTCAGGGTGATGCTTATACGAACACCGCACACCGGATTCGCTCTGAGGTTTGCACTTCGCCAAATCAATTATTAACTTTTTACCCATAGTTTCGTATCTCGTATTGAGTATATCGTATTGCGTGATGCGCTGGTTTTTTACGCGATACGCATCACGCACGCCTGCCCCGAGCGAAGTCGAGGGGACGCACGACGCTTTTCAGTCCCAAATCTTCGGGTAGCCCTTTATCTGGTCGTAAGTAAAAACCGGGCCGTCCTTGCAGACATAGTATTTACCGATCATACAATGGCCGCATTTACCTACGCCACAGCTCATATTCTTTTCCATCGAAAGATAAATATCCTTAGCTGCGAATCCAAACTCCAACAACTTCAAGGTAGCAAACTTCATCATAATCGGCGGACCACAGACCACAGCCACCGTGTTTTTAATCTCTACATCATCAGGCTTGAGTATCGTGGTTACTACGCCGACATTATCCTTCCACTGGCCGTTTGCCTCGTCAACTGTCAGTTTTATATCAACCCCATCGAGCCTTTGCCAGGAGCCGAAAAGTGTCTTTTTATAGATAAAATCTTCGGGCGTCCTTGCTCCATATCGGCAAACCACAGATTTGAAGTCTTTTATTCTATCGACCAGCGTTAAAAACAAAGACCGGATTGGCGCCAAACCTACACCACCGCCGACGATATATACTTCTTTGCCGACAAAGTCCTCGATCGGATATCCATTACCATAAGGCCCACGAATACCAACCTTTTGTCCTTTTTGGCACTCATGCAACAAAGCCGTCACCTTTCCGGCTTTCATAATAGTAATTTCCATCTTCTTGGTATCCGCCGGCGACGAGGAAGGAGTAAACGGTGCTTCGCCTTCGCCCGGCAGAGTCAATTCCACAAACTGGCCTGTCTTGAACTTGAACTCCTTCTCCGGCACAACGACATAACTTTTTATCGTAGTGGATTCGTCTATAATATCAACGATCTCACTGTTTATCGGTTGATAGATATTCTGGTTCATTTTGCCACTTTTGCTTCTTTTCTGCCTTTAAGCTCTTGGTTCAGTTTCTTCAACACAGTTCTAATATCAACATCTCCGGCTTCTGCGTCAACACACCTGCCGCAACCGACACACATCTGTAGGCCATACCTATCTAAAAAATATACAAATTTGTGCATAAGACGGTGTCTGAGCCTATCGCCAAGAATCTTGCGAGGATTGGCGCCGCCAGCCACTTTTGCATAAGCCATTCTCATGCAACTATCCCACATCTTCATCTTGGCAAAGTAATCTTTCTGCTTGGTGTCATAAAGATAAAAGCAGTGACATGTGGGACAGACACGCGTACAAGCCTGACACTCAACGCACGTCTCGGCCTCTGTATCATAAATGTCAGAGTCATAAGTCTTATTCATCATGTCCCTGATTGGTGTATCGAACTTAAGCTCAGCGTTATTCTGTTCCAACTGCTCCTGGGTCTTAGCTCTGATTCTGTCCCGCTCAGCCAAAGCGTCATCGCTGGGCGCGGTGAAAAGCTCTGAGTGTTTGTCTACGAATTCTTTGCCTTTTTTCGAGCCGACCTCAACTACAAAGCCATCGGTCACCTGGGAAATATTTAGGTCGAACCCACGATCCGGATATGGTTTGCCTTCAAGGACATTGCAGAAACAGCTCTCGCCTGGATCGAAGCAATCGGTCGAAATTATAAACATCTTCTCCCGTCGGGCGATGTAGAATTGGTCTTCAAAGTCTTTCTCCAAAAAGACTTGGTCAAGACATTCTAATGAGCGTAGGTCACAATCCTTCAGTCCAAAAACAGCAAACGGCTTGATTTCTTCAGGCTCAACAGGCTCAGGAAAAACTGCAGCAAGCTCGCGCAGCGGAAACAAAAACTCTTTTGCCGGCATACAAGCGCGAATGTTATTAAATTCCACAGGAGCCTCGGCAGAAGAGTCGTATTTATTAAACACGTAATGCTGTTCTATTCTTTTCGGGACATAGAGATCTCCGCCAGTGGCGGATTCAGCAACAGCATCTAAAAAGGGCTTTAATTCACTAATAAAAAAGGCTTCCATTTTCTAACAGCTCAAAAATAAAATTAAATATCAAAAATTACAAATCAAAATTCAAAAATAGCACTTTGTGTCATTGCGAGCCCGAACGCAGTGAGAGTGTGGCAATCTCAAACCTAAGGAATGAGATTGCTTCGGTCGCGCAGTTTATCCTGAGCGTAGCCGAAGGGCTCCCCTCGCAATGACCCCTTCCTTTTTACATTCTTATATGTCATTTTGATTTTCGTAACTTAACAAGCCGGCATATAGTAGGGCAAACGTGCTAGATCCATCGCTATATCAATAGTGATTACTTTAACCTTCTTAGGAACGGTAATATAACATGGAGAAAATTTCAAGATGCCTTTTACCCCTGCTTTTACCAGCCTTTCAGCAATTCGCTGAGCAGCTTCTCTTGGAACAGCTATAATTGCAAGGTTAATGCCTCTTTTTTTCAAAGTCAAAAGTTTTTTGACGTTTTCAATTTTAACCTCATTTATTTTACTACCTATTTTCCGATTATCAATATCGAAAGCGGCAGCGATGTCAAATCCGTACATTTTGAAGCCCGGATATGCCAATACAGCCGAACCCAGGTTGCCTACGCCAACTAAAGCCACTTTCCGAAGAACGTCAAGTTTGAGAATTCTTTTAATTTCCTTGATGAGCTTTTCAACATTGTAGCCTATCCCACGTGTGCCGAAGCCGCCAAAGTAAGAAAAATCCTTTCTTATCTGCCAGGAATTGATGCGGACGAAATCAGCCAGCCCGTCACTGGATATGCTCTCTTTACCTTGTTCCGATGAATAGAGCAATCCACGTAGATAAATCGGCAACCGCCGAATCGTTTCATCAGGGATTCTACGATACCTCATAGATTACACTACGATTGTTTTGTACTTGAGTTCACATTCACAAACTTCTTTACAATTTAACCATAATTGTCATATTTGTCAAGGGAATTCGCCTTTTTTTAGCAGAAGTATCTTTTTTCTTAACCTCTTTAATAATAAAGGATTATCTTTTATAAAACGAGAAAATGTAAAAAATAGAGATTTTTTTATCAATCTTGCCGTACACTATAATGCTTCAGTCGGAATTGGACATTTCCTGAATTTGAATTAGTATATAGTACAATGAAAGGAAGTGACCATGAAGAACAAGCGTAAAAGGTTTTCATAGTGGTACCATTGGCGCTTGACGAGCGCATATGTTCTTGTCCTGAACTATCAAGAAATTTCGTGTCTTTGTGCTTTGGTGGCGGTAATAGATAATTATTTGGAACTGAATAGTTAGTAATGATATTATAAGTGTAAATGTTGTTAACACATCAAAAGAAAAGGAGAACCAAAATGAAAAAGGGAATCGTGTTATGCGTGGTAGTGTTAATGAGTTGTGTCAGCTGCAGACAGCAGGTTACGAAAGAAATACCTCTCGATGTGTTGAAAGACAAGATTAAAGGCGCCTGGGCAGGTCAGACAATTTCTTGTACGTATGGGGGGCCAACAGAATTCCGGTTCAGAAGTAAGATGATACCGGATGACCATGAAATCCCGTGGTATGACGGATACATGAAAGAGACGTACGACGGTAGACCGGGATTATATGATGATATTTACATGGACTTGACCTTCGTCGAAGTGTTTGAAAAGGAAGGTTTAGATGCGCCGGCGATTTCGTTTGCAAATGCATTCGCCAATGCGGATTATATGCTTTGGCATGCTAATCAGTGTGCTCGTTATAATATCTTGAACGGTATAATGCCGCCGGAATCTGGGCATTGGCTTAATAATCCCTGTGCAGATGATATTGATTTTCAAATTGAGGCAGATTTTGCCGGGCTTATGAGTCCCGGTATGGTCAATACATCAGTTCAAATATGTGACAAAATCGGTCACATAATGAATTATGGCGACGGCTGGTATGGTGGAGTTTATGTGGCAGCTTTGTATAGTATAGCTTTTGTATCAGACGATGTACAATACGTAGTTGAGGAGGCATTAAAGGTTATCCCGCCGGAAAGCCAATACGCGCAATGCATGCAGGATGTTATTCAATGGCACAAAGAAAATCCAGATGATTGGAAAATAACATGGACTAAAGTACATGATAAGTGGGACAATGATGTCGGCTGCCCGAAAGGAGTATTTAATGAATTTAATATCGATGCGAAGATTAATTCCGCATGGATATTGGTCGGACTATTGTACGGAGAAAAGGATTTTGGCAAAACTATTGACATAAGTACTCGCTGCGGCGATGACTCGGATTGTAATCCTGCAAGTGCTGGTGGAATCCTTGGGACAATGATTGGTTATAAAAATATTCCGGATTATTGGAAACAGGGTCTCGCTGAAGTCGAACCAATTGATTTCAGATATACTACGATCTCTCTTAACGATGCTTACGACATGTCTTATCGTCACGCACTGGAAGTGATTAAAAGGAATGGTGGTATAGTAGATGGCGAGAAAGCAACGATAAAAGTACAAAAGCCGAAACCCGTAAAATTGGAGGTTGGATTTGAGGGACATTATCCTCTCGAGAAAAAGGAATTAAATATTACTTTGGACGATGAAGCTTCCTTTGAGTTTGAGGGGATTGGATTTGCAGTAAATGGAGGAGCTGGAGGTAAAGGAAGAAACAAAGACGGAAGTGCGGTATATCATACTTTTGACGTCGAAATGTATATTGACGGTGAACTTATTATGACCACAAAGTTGCCGACGAACAATGTTAAACGAAAATTTATTCCATTTTGGCGATATCAGTTGCCAATGGGAAAACATAATGTTCGTTTTAAGGTGCTGAATCCAACAGATACGGTTAGTGTTCGCTTGACTAATGCTATTATTTACAGTGATAAGCCTTTATAGAAGAGATTGCGCTTGTCAAGCGGGCATCAGACCACCGCAAACGGCTGTTTCGTAGTGTCACATTCATCATCAACTCTGTTGATCGTGAAGGCCACAGGTTTATCAGAAGTTTGTGGGACAGTCTCTCGTGGCCATCTGACTCTATTACAAAATCCTATTTTGCAGGAGCCTTTACAGACCAACTATTGATTATACGGTTTCTGCAAAAGCCTTGACGAAATTGTCGGGATTCGGGATAATTACAGATACCTCGCGGATGTGGCGGAATTGGCAGACGCGCAGGCTTCAGGTGCCTGTGTCCCTCGGGACGTGGAGGTTCGACTCCTCTCATCCGCAGTGAACCCGCCTAAATAAGATAAGCAGAGCCGATTTCCACAAATTCACAGCTTTGCGCCAAATAATTCTCCTTGCTTCAAACGCGATAGTTTTTCGGCCATTGAAAATCCATGGCTGTCCTACTTATTAGTCACTTTTCCATCCTTACTCGCAAGAACACGTACAGATGCATTTTACTCTTATATAACATACGCGCTTCTTTGTGTCGTACTTACGTTTCAAAACCTTTACCGACTCAACATCTTGGTAACACTGACCTATTGCGTTAGCGGATTTGTCTTTCCAACAACGCCTATCGACATCACAAAGTTGCTCCTTACTGCATTTGTCCCAGCACCAGACCCAACCGCCTTCTAATTCTTCCTCCTTTCGCATAAATTCATTGCATTCTTCCAAGTCTATATCTTTAATAGTTATCCAAACCTTCGGATAACTGTAGGAACGTTTAATGCATTTATCACAAGGTTCCTGCTCCTTGTCCGCGGTAAGCGGCCTATATGACTTCTGGAGCCACATATCTCCCAAGACGGCCAAGTCCGCGAAGTCAACCACGTCATCAAAATTTAGATCGCCTATAAGGATTGGCCGTGAAATGTGTGTCGGTGTCCACACGAGGCCATCAACGAAAACGGCGCCGTCACTTATCCATGCGTTAAGTTGCTTGTCAGGCATATCAGGACCTATGCTGGAGAAGGCAACCAGAATATTCGAGCTTTGACCAGCCGACAGACCAGCAAAGTACGCGACAAAATCATCTCCATCGGGGCCCCAATATGTTGGAGCAACGCCTGAAGCTCCCAGTCGGTCGAATGTGGCTACTGATATCTCCGGGTCCCCCGCGTTAGGTTCACCAATCTCATCTGAGATGTATTCCCATTCTGTCGAGCCATCGTGTGAGACGTCAAGTTCGCTGAAATCCTCGAACATCTCGCTCATATCAGACAGGCGAAAAAAAGTTATCGAACTCGGACCCTCTATCGCATTGACTTGGTACAGATAGGCATAAGTATAGGGGGGAATGTCAAGACCGAGCTCAGGGATAGACTTGCCCATCTCGCCCCCGTAGAATACGGCATTGTCAATCTCAACCTTGAACCGGCCGCTTGGAGCGACTATCCCTGTCTTCTTGAGGGCATTCTTTGGACACGGATCGGGTTTGTATTTGCGATCACTGCCCGGCCGAAACCCAATCTCGCTTCGGTCACAACTGAACTTCACATGGAATCCCAGCCTTGTGCCTTTCGGAACCGGACTGGCACCTTTCTTGGGTCTGAATCTGAGGACCCACGTGCCGGCTTTGGGTTGGCTCATCGTACAGTTCCACTTGTCTGTCTCATCTACCCACCTTATTCCCTCAACCCAGCGTGCGACACTGAAACCTACGGGCTTCTCTCCGGCCGGCAGGTCATACTCCTTTGACACTTCGACCAAGTCGTTCTTCTGCCTGTTAGTTATTTTGTGCCACCTCACGTACCTCACAGAGCTGGTTGGCTGCTCGGTCGTGAAGCTCCAGATAACACCAGTGTGTTTTGTCGTACCGTCGGCCTCCACCTCATCGACCTTCCAGTAGTAATTCGTGCCTGGTTCAAGAGTTCCGGGATCATAGCTGCTCAGTGTCTGGTTGCCTATGAACGCCGGTGGACTGCTCGTGCCGAAGTACACATCGTGCTGGATTGCTCCGCATCCCGGGTCCCAGCTAAGGACTACATCCAGAGGCACATCTTCGGCACCATCGGCTGGATAGGGACTTGTTGTCTCGGTTACCACGGGCATGGGCTCGGTTGTGAAGCTCCAGTCATCGCCTGTCTTCACAAGGATGGTTTCATCCAGGTAGTACTCGACCTGATCGATGCACCAATTGTAGTCCCCGCAGGGCTCAAGGCCTCCGGGATTATAGCTGGTCGCACTCTGGCGGCCTTTGTACTCGCCCCCGAAGTACACATCGTACTCTATTGAAGATGGCTTATGTCCCACCAGCCAAATTCCTCCCTGCTTCCAGCTAAGGACCACATCCGTGGGCACATCTGTCGCACCATCAGCCGGATCGGGGTCCCATGCCTTGTCCGGGAACACGGGGACGGGGCCGGGCGGTTTGGGGGGGATGATGTTTGGGTCGATAGGAGTTTTTGCGGCGCACACGGCGCCTAAACACAGGACTATAATCACGATGGTCCCAAAAATTCTTTTGTTTTCATTGCCTCTCAACATAACGCACCTCCTTCAAAAAAATACCTTCTTTCACAACAAATCCGAAGCGTTTGTGGGGTAAGAGTTTCACAGAAAACAGAAGAAATCCTGTTACTGCTCCATTTGCTATAGTAACATTAATAATAGGATATAAAATTCAGATACAAATGTCAACAAAATTATAGGACTTTTCACTTTTTCGTAAGGCGAAACAAAACAGCATTTTTGTCCTGATATCTGCAAAATATTTAACTATTTAACGAAAACGGAGCCAATAGGCCGATAAATATAGAAGTCAGAAGACAGCTTGTCCGGCGTAGCCCGCCTACCCAGAGGCTTGTCCGGCGGGCAGGCCTTGGCGAAGACGGAAAGACAGAAGACAGAATAAAGGTGCTATGCTTGAAATTTTCCAAAATTTTGAACAAGCAGCATTAAGGTTCGCCCCACTAACTTTAATTGTGCCGGGCTTAGCAACCATTATAGTAGGACTATTTGTCTGGCTTGGTGGACTGGGCTTTCGAAGACTTCTAATCACCCTCGTGGGCGCAATTAGTGGCGGTGCTTGTGGATTCTTCCTGTTCAGCCGCAATATTATCTCTGCAACGGTTGCCGCAGGTTTAGCGGCTCTTATCGCCATAATATTTGAAAGGCTATTTTTCATCATACTGGCTGCCGCTTTAGTGGCAGTCTTTGCCTTCGCCGTTTTGGCCGGACCATACATTGAAAAGCCATCTGGAGCAAATCCGGAAAATCAGGACAAAATATCAGGTCAAGAAACAACTGTCACCGTCCGCCAGAGTGTAGAAATACTGAACGCTTACGCAATTGATTTTACCAGCAGGATAAAACAGGCTTGCTCGCAGATGCCGGCGTATAGCTGGGCAATAATAGGGGCATTGGCAATAATTCTGATAATAGGTGGTTTTTGGATTTGGCGTTTAGTGTCGGCTTTATGCTGTTCAGCCTTGGGCACATTGCTTATCTTTGCCGGCATGATTTTATTGTTATTATACAAGGGTTCCGCACCTATAACTCAAATCGCTGCCAGAAGCCCATTTTATGGTGCTGTTTTTATCGGGATGACAGCCTTCGGCACCGTTGAGCAGCTACTACTTTGTCGGTATGAAGAGAAAAAATCGAAAAGGAAAAAACGGGCAGATAAAGATAAGCAGGAGCCTGAGCAAACATCGCGAAGCTGGCGGACCAAATAATCTGCAAAAACCAAAAACAAATAAAGGAGAAAAATATGGATTGCTTTATTATTCTTGCACAAGCGGCTGAAACTGCAAGTACGCAGGCAGAGAAAAGTATTGTTTCCGTTTACCTGGACCTGATGTGGGAACATATAACTACGCTGGGTCTACTTGAGGCGCTTACCTTTATCTCTTTTGGGACCGTCTGTCTTTTCTATGGCTGGCGGGTTTTTAAAATCCTCGTGACAATAAGCTTTGCTCTGCTGGGTTTACTTTTGGGAGTATGGATAAACAAACTGCTCGTTGAGGGCAATGTAATCTGGCTTGCTGTTATAACTACAGGGCTTTTTGCATTTCTTTCTATATCGTTGATGCGATGGGGAGTAAGCGTTTTGGGCGCAGCAGCCGGCGGGATTATAACTGGCGGTGCCTGGCTTGCCTCAGGGCTGCCGGAACAATACATCTGGGCCGGAGGGGCCGTCGGGTTCATTGGCGGTTTTTTGATTTCATTCATTATTTTCAAAGCTGCGGTTATGCTCTTTACCAGTATGGGAGGAAGTGCACTTGTGGTCGTGGGAATCTTGGCGGTACTGTATCAATATATGGGAGCAGGTAATAAACTGGAGGATCTGGTGTTTCATCAAAGCTGGTTTCTGCCTGCGGCGTTGTTAGTACCAATGGCAGTAGGAATAGTGTTGCAGAATAAATTCATCAAGGGCTCCCAAAACTGGGACATCTGATTTTTTGCACTTATTAAGCCCCTGGCTACTTACCCGATGGATTTTGTCCTTGCAAAATCCTCTATGCGCCTTTATAATCCTTATTTTATTAACAAAGTTAAATTTCGATAGATTAGCCCCCAAGCCTGTACTGGGGGTTATTTAGGATTTGCTTAGCCGTCGCCGGCATGGCGACGGTATAAAAATCAAGATATGTTTGAGTCATTAACAGAAAAACTAAATTCGGTTTTTAAATCTTTAGCTGGGCGAGGTAGAATCACCGAAGCTAACATCTCGGATGCTATGCGTGATGTCCGCAAGGCCCTTTTGGAAGCGGACGTCAGCTACAACGTGGCGAAGAACTTCTGCAAAAACGTCAGAGAAGCAGCCATTGGTGCCGAGGTGATAAAAAGCCTTCATCCCAGCCAGGTTTTCGTAAAAATCGTCAACGATGAGCTGACCAAACTGATGGGCCCGGTCGATAGCAAGATATATTTGGTCTCCCCCGGGCCTACCGTAATTATGTTAGCCGGTCTGCAGGGCGGCGGTAAAACTACTACTGCTGCCAAGCTCGGCAAATATCTTGTCGCAACGGGCAAAAGACCTCTTTTAGTCGCTGATGACCTGCGAAGACCGGCTGCTATTGAGCAGTTGGTCGTGCTTGGCAAGCAACTAAATATCGATGTTTATACTGAAGATAGTAAGGATTCCGTGAAGGTTGCAAAAAACGCTGTAAGGCACGCCAAAAAGAGTGGCTACGATGTGGCAGTGCTCGACACGGCCGGCCGACTCCATATAGATGAAGAGATGATGGTCGAGCTGGCCGATGTCGCAAAAGCAGTCACTCCGCACCAGATTTATTTGGTCTGCGATGCGATGACAGGCCAGGACGCCGTCAACTCTGCAAAAGAGTTCAATGAAAGACTGGAGCTCGATGGTGTCATTCTTACAAAGCTGGACGGTGACGCCCGCGGCGGCGCTGCCTTGAGTGTAAAGGCCGTAACCGGAAAGCCTATCAAGTTTATCGGCGTCGGCGAAAAACTCGACAAACTCGAAGAGTTCCACCCCGACCGCATGGCCAGCAGAATCCTTGGTATGGGCGATGTAGTGACACTGGTAGAAAAGGCCCAGGAGCAATTCAAAGCCGAAGAAGCAGAGAAGTTGCAAAAGAAAATGGCCAAGGGTACTTTCGGCTTTGATGATTTTCTCAAGCAAATGCAGGCCGTTAAAAAAATGGGCGGTATGAAAGATATGCTGAAAATGATACCTGGAATGGGTAGCCAGCTTGGCGATTTGGATGTCGACGATGGCGAGTTTCACCAAATGGAGGCAATCGTACAGTCGATGACACTGGCCGAAAGACGCGCCCCGGATGTTATAGATTCGTCCAGGCGCAGACGGATCGCAGCAGGAGCCGGCGTCGAATATAATGCTGTCTCCAGTCTGGTAAAGACATTTATGCGCAGCCGAGACATGCTCAAAACCATCAGTGGTGGAAGCTTGGGCGGCCTTAAAAGCCTTTTCTCAGGCGGAATGAATATGGGAGCGTTAAGCCAAATGATGGGAGCCGGCAAAAAAATAAAGCAACGCTCAAAACGAAAAAGAGTCATAAAGCGACGAGGCAAAATAAAAAAACGATAAAAAATCCTATTTAGCCCCCAGGTTTATCCTGGGGATAATTTAACCTTCGCAGGAAAGGTGGTCACGATGAAAAATTTAAACCGCCGAGATTTTTTGAAAGTTACCGGCGCAGTGGCGGGAGCAACAGCACTAAGAGGCTGCACAGGTTCACTTTTCTCAGGCATTGCGGAAAGTAGCAGTGGCGCAAATGAAAAGCCTAACTTCATTATTATCTTCTGCGATGATTTGGGCTACGGTGACCTTGGCTGCTTCGGCTCGAAAAAGCACCGCACGCCGAACATCGACCGGATGGCTGCTGAAGGTATGCGCTTTACGAGCTTTTATGTAACCAGCGGCGTATGCACACCATCACGAGCCAGCCTGATGACTGGCTGTTATCCGCGGCGCGTCAATATGCACAAAAGCGGCAGGCAGGAATGGGTGCTCTTCCCGGTTGCCAAAAAGGGACTTAATCCAGAGGAAATCACTATTGCTGACTTGCTCAAAGAACAAGGCTACGCCACAGTGTGCGTTGGCAAGTGGCATTTAGGAGACCAGCCCAAGTTTCTGCCCACAAGGCAAGGCTTCGACTACTACTACGGCATCCCGTACAGCAACGATATGGGAGCCGAACAGCGCAAGAAAAATCCGCCGCTACCACTGCTGCGAAACGAAAACGTCATCGAAGCACCCGTTGATCAGAACACACTGACAAAGCGCTACACTGAGGAGGTGATTAAGTTCATCACGGCCAATAAGGATAAGCCTTTCTTTGTTTACCTGCCGCACACGATGGTGCACAATCCGGTGCATTCAAGTGAAACGTTCCGCGGCAAGAGCGCCAACGGCGGCTATGGTGATGCGACAGAGGAGATCGACTTCTCAACTGGCGAAATCTTAGCTACGCTCAAGAAGCTGGGCATTGATGATCGCACGTTAGTTGTGTTCACATCCGACAATGGCGCAGCCAAACGTTGGGGCGGCAGCAATCTGCCGCTGTCGGGTTTCAAAGGCAGTACGATGGAAGGCGGGATGCGTGAACCGTGTGTGATGCGCTGGCCCGGCAGGATTCCGGCAGGCAAAACATGCGACGAGCTTGCTACAACAATGGACTTACTTCCCACCTTCGCAAAATTGGCAGGCACAAATGCACCAAGCGACCGAATAATTGACGGCAGGGACATCTGGCCGCTTATGGCCGGAAAGAAAGACGCCAAATCACCGCACAAGGCGTTCTACTATTATAGGATGGATCAGTTACAGGCTGTGCGCTCCGGCAATTGGAAGCTGCATCTGCAATACGATATCAAGAAAAAGAGCCAGACTACTAAAGCACCGCTGAAACTCTACGACCTCAACGCTGACATAGGCGAGACCAACAATGTCGCCGACCAGCATCCTGATGTGGTCAATCGTCTTATTTCCTTAGCAAAGAAAGCCCGTGATGATCTCGGTGATGTCGGCCGCAAAGGCAAAAATCAGCGTCCAGCCGGATGGGTTGAAAATCCCAGGCCGTTGTTGCGTGTATCGAAGTAGAAAACTTTAGCCTCCCAATCCTTCGACCCAGCTCAGGCCTGTCCCGAGCAAGGCCGAGGGGACGGCTTTATTGGGGGATTATGTCGAAGAAAACAATAAAATGGCGGTAACGAATAAGATGTCGATAGAACAATATCTGGAAAAAATAGCTGCGTTTTCAGAAAACGAATACGGCAAAGTGATAAGAAACCAATTCAAGGACATAAAAGGCAGCAGCGAGCTGGCTATGTTAGCTGCACCGAGCGCCGAGGAATTAGAGCAATTGAGAAAAGCGGTAGCTATAATGACGCCAAGCGAAAAGCAAAATGCCAATAATTTAACTGATGAACAGATACAAAGAATAGCAGCCGACGCCGACATCGACCCAGCTAATTTAGCAATTTTCATAAATGGTTACGCCTTACATTGTAAACGAGTTTCGTGATTTGTAATGGACATGTCACGGGAATTGATTATAAACCATTAAAGAAAGGAAGGAATTATGGCAGTAAAGTTGAGATTAACGAGAATGGGCAGGCGGCATCGGCCTTTCTACAGAATCAATGCGGTCGAGGGCCGAACGCCACGTGACGGCAAAATATTAGAGAAGCTGGGCCATTACGACCCCCTCGAAAAAGACCCAGCAAAGCAGGTTGTGCTCAATCGCGAGCGGGCTGAATTCTGGCTCAATCAAGGAGCAATACCAACCGACACGGTTTCACAGATCCTGCTTCGCGCTGGTTTAAAACACAAATACGCAGAAGAAAAAGCTGCTCGCCGAGCAAGGGCCAAGACTATAGCTCATGCTAAAGGAAAGCCCTTTACAGAGACAGAAAAGCTCGCCGTTGAAAAAGCAGCTAAAGCGGCTGAAGAAGAGAAAACTAAGGCCGAAGCTGAACAAAAGGCACAGGCAGAAGCTAAAGAAAAAGCGAAAGCTGAGCAAGCCGAGGCACCGGAAGAAAAAGCCGAGCCCGAATCCAAACCAGAAGTCGAAAAGCAACCAGTTGAAACCGAGAAGAAGCCCAAGGCCAAAGCCGAAAAAACCGAAGCTATAGAAGGAAAAGCAAAGGAAGAAACAAAGCAAGCTGAGGAAAAAGCTACAGTCGAACAAGCTGAAACAGAGGAACAAATAAAAGCCGAAGAAGAAGCTAAAGCAGAACAAGCCGAGGCACCGGAAGAAAAAGCCGAGCCCGAATCCAAACCAGAAGTCGAAAAGCAACCAGTTGAAACCGAGAAGAAGCCCAAGGCCAAAGCCGAAAAAACCGAAGCCATAGAAGAAAAAGCAGAGAAAGAAACAAAGGAAGCTGAGGAAAAAGCCACAATCGAAGCTGAAGAAGAAAAGGCCGATGCTCAACCAGAAACCAAAGAAGAGTAGGCAAACAAATATTGCTTTTGACATTTTTACATCTGATGGTAAGATTCGACGCAAATTACGTGAACATTAGGACAAATAAATGCTTAGTATGGTAAACAGCGAGTAGAGAAATGCAAAAAAGAGAAATTATATCAACGAAACTGTTACAAATCATTATTGTTCTTTCGGCCATTGTAGTGTTCTCAGGATGTGCAGCTTCAAGATTGACCAAGCGTGAACGAGCCAGAATTAGGTCTGTCTCCATCAACTCTAATGTCAGCATACCAAAAGAAATCGAATATTTTAAAGATGACACAAGGCAGGATTCTTCTTCGAACTTATTAGGCGCGTTAATGGCGATCAACGCTGTAATGCGAGACACCGATATTAACGTTGGCAAAATTGTAGTGGAGGAGTTTCGGGAGCAATTAGCTGCAAAACAGATATTTCCAAATATAGTTAACTTTGGCGGCGATGCAGAGTTTAGTTTTAAAATACACCACTATGGACTCCGCCCTCGACTTTTTGTGCAGGAAGGGCATCTTGGAGGTGTCATTAAGTTAACCGTTTATCTGAAAAAGGCAAACGGCAATCTTATCTGGAAATCTACTGCCGATTGTTCACCTGAAAGGACAAATGCTTATCTATGGAGACAGTATGTCACAGAGCCTAAGCAGTTACGAATGGTTTTTCAGCAGGCCGCACGTGCTGTTGTAAGTGACCTGCTCAAAGATATAGAAACTGAATAGTGTCATTTCCAAAAAGTTAATATAGCTTTTTAACAATAGTCAATAATAAATAGTAAATTGCGAGTGATGAGAATCGATGTCCTTACACTTTTTCCGCAGGTTTTTGAATCGCCTTTGAATTGCTCGATATTGAAAAGAGCTCAGGAAGCGGGTATAGTCGAAATTGTCCTTACTAACATCAGAGATTTTGCTACCGACAGTTATAAAAAGGTCGATGACAAACCATACGGCGGCGGGCCGGGTATGGTTATGATGCCCGGCCCGGTCTTTGATTGCTTCGAGCAAGTCCAGAAACTTTCGCCGGAGAAAGGGCCGGTTTTGCTTCTCACTCCCCAGGGACAAAAATTCGACCAGGCAAAAGCAACCAATTTGAGCAAAGAGAAACGCCTCATTTTAATCGCCGGCAAATATGAAGGATTCGATGAGCGGATTCGCATCGGCCTGGGCGCCGAGCAAATCTCGATAGGCGATTATGTTTTAAACGGCGGTGAATTAGCCGCTATGGTAATTATCGATGCGGTGGTCAGATTACTGCCGGGTGCGCTGGGCGATGAAGATTCAGCCAAAGACGATTCTTTCAGCAAGTCCGCCAGAGGCGGATTGGAGTATCCACAGTATACCAGGCCGGAGATCTTTCGCGGCATGAGTGTCCCTGACATTTTATTAAGTGGTGACCACAAAAAAATCGCCGAATGGCGACGCCGGCAGGCCCTCGAACGCACCAAAAAATATCGACCTGATTTGCTCAAAGATGAAAACAAAAGGTAGGGTATGCTTTGCATACCATTTCATCTATCAACGTTTATTGTATCTCATGCCAGACATAAACCCCAGGCTCTAAAGGTAATCTATACTCCCCATACTGGCTTAAATCCGACGGAGGTATTTCCATATCCTCCATTCCTATCTCCACACCCCAATGCCCAAAACCTGAACCCCATGTAAGCCTGACTTTAGGATTACCATTTTCGCCCGTGCAAAAAACAGCGTATTTGGGATTCAATGCTTTCAATGATTCCGACAATTTACTGTAAGGTAGACGTCCGAAGTCACCAATACAATCTTCTTTGCTCACCGTTTTTAACCAATCCCGTATGTCTTCAACATCAGCCCTACTTCTAATTCGATCTCTAAAGCCATACGTGAAAGGCTTATAACCAGGAACCCCTAAATATGGTGTGATGGTAGTAAATAAACTTAAAACAAATAATGTTAATAATGTTATTGAAAATATTGAAACTCCAATTTGGGCAGTTCTTATGAGCTTTTTCTTCCTCGTATATCTCTTCCAACTAATGAGCAATCGTACTGTACCTATAACTGCAAAAAAGCCTATAACCACAAATGGAAAAATAGTAATTACTATCATTAATGGAGACGTAATCAAAGTAGCAAGTACACAAACAACAAGAAAGTCAAAAGGAACGTCAAAACGGCCACTTAAATAAGAAATACCGCCCGTAAGGTCTAGAATTACAAATATAGCAAGAATTACAAAGGGAGCAAGGATTGCAAAGACAACCACGTCCCACCTATTCCATTCAAGACTGGGTTTTCTTTCTTTGTTATGTGCTATCTCAATATTGTCTTTTTTATTCATATTTCCTTGTTGAATTATACATCAATGTGGATTAATTTAGTATCATATTCACTCCATTTTCCAAAAACAGAAAGGGAAAAAGAAATGAAATCGCAAAAATCACTTCGTAAATTTTCACGAATGCAAGAGAGACATTGGATGTTCTGGGCTGTTTTGATGTTGCTCTTATGCAGCCATCTTTGCAGCCGAAATGCCTCTTCCATCGAAAAGCCTCCTAAGAAACCTCGTATAATAGCTACCACTGATGGTGAAATAGATGACCGCTGTTCCATGATTCGCTTCTTGCTGTACGCCAATGAGTGGGACATCGAGGGCATAATCTACAGCAGCTCTAAATTCCACTGGAAAAACCATAAGTGGGCTGGAGAGAAATGGATCGAAGACGACATCGACAAATACGCCCATGTATATAAAAATCTAAAGCAGCATAATCCTGATTTTCCTACCCCTCAGGAATTAAGGGACAAGATTTATATCGGCAATATGGCCAACGTGGGAGAAATGAGCAAAGACACACCGGGCTCGGACCGAATTGTCGAAGTGCTTTTGGATGCAGAACCCGGACCGGTCTATCTGCAAGCCTGGGGCGGTACGAATACTATTGCACGAGCCCTATACAAGATTCAACATAAGCACCCTGACCAGATAAAAAAAGTCTCCCACAAGGCGATAATCTATATCATCCTGGATCAGGATAAGACCTTCCGCGACTATATTCAGCCGAACTGGCCGGACCTTATGGCTTTGAGAAGCTTTCGCCAATTCGGTACGATCGCGTACAAATGGGATAGGATTATACCGCCTGCACAAAAAAAATATTTTGACTCCGAATGGATGAAGCAGAATATACTCAAGGGCCATGGCCCGCTTTGTGCAAGCTATGAGGCCCATGACGATGGCAGATTCCGCTCCGAAGGTGATTCTCCATCATTTATGCATCAGATTGTGGTCGGCCTGCGAAGTCTCGAACATCCGTCTTATGGCGGCTGGGGCGGACGATTTGTGAAGGAAAAAGACGCCAAAAATGTATGGCGTGGTGCAGAAGATAACGGCAGCTGGAGAAAACCTATCTGGCGCTGGTCAGAGGCCTTTCAGAACGATTGGGCCGCCCGTGCAGATTGGTGCGTGAAGAGCTACGGCCAGGCCAACCATCCGCCGGTTGTCGCACTTTCTCATTCGTCAGACCTCAAAGCCCAAAAAGGCCAGACAGTACAATTGAGCGCCAAAGGAACAAAGGACCCTGATGGTGACAAACTGACCTATAAATGGTGGCAGTACGCAGATGCCGATACCTATAAAGGCAAGGTAAGTATTCAAAATGCTAATAAACCGCAAGCTTTTTTTCTGGTTCCTTTGGATACCCGAAAAGGTAATACCATTCACATCATCTGCGAAGTTACCGACACCGGCAGCCCGCCACTAACCAGATACAAAAGAGTCATAGTCGAATTTACGCAGTGATCCAGATGATGACTTTGATTGAAGGGAGCAAAACATGAAAAGAAAAAATATAAATCGACGCGAATTCCTTAAACTGGCAGCCGGTACTTCTGTGGCGGCAGCGATACCTTTTAGCGGTTGTGGCCGGGTGGCAGCCTCACCCCCGATCTTGCTTTCGCAAGAAAGCATGGGGGTGGGGATGGCTCAGCCAAACATCATCTTTCTCTTAACCGATGACCAACGCTGGGACACCATGGGCTGTGCGGGAAATCCGATTATCCATACTCCGAATATGGACGATTTAGCCCGCAATGGCGTAAGGTTTACAAACGCCTTTGTCACCACGTCTATATGCGCTTCCAGCCGGGCCAGCATCTTTGCCGGCCAATGGACTCGCCGACACGGTGTCAACGACTTTAAGACACCTTTTACCGAAGCTGCTCTGGCGCAAACTTATCCAATGCTGCTTCGTCAGGCTGGCTATCGCATCGGCTTTATAGGAAAGTATGGCGTCGGGAGAGATTTGCCGGTCGATAAATATGACTACTGGCGTGGCTTTGCCGGCCAGGGAAAATACGAGCACAAAGATGAAAACGGCAACTATAAACATCTGACACAAATTATGGGCGAGCAAGCCATTGAGTTTGTACACGGCTGCTCCCAGGACCAGCCGTTCTGCCTGTCGGTAAGTTTCAAAGCACCCCACGTTCAGGACAGCGACCCACGCCAATTTATTTACGACCTGGCTTACAAAAATATGTACGAAAATGTCACCATCCCAGCACCAAGGACAGCCAATCCGTACTATTTTGAAGCTCTGCCGGAATTTCTGCAAACTTCCGAAGCTCGCCGCAGGTGGGATATTCGCTTCTCGACGCCGGGAAAGTTTCAGGAATCGGTTAAAAGTTATTACCGTCTTATTACCGGCGTTGATTTCGTTATTGGGAAAATTCGGCAAGAGCTAAAGCGTCTTAATTTTGCCGATAATACAGTAATAATATTCAGCGGTGACAATGGCTTTTATCTTGGCGAGCACGGCCTGGCCGGAAAATGGTTTCCACACGAAGAATCAATTCGCGTGCCGTTAATTGTCTTTGATCCCAGGAGAGATAAAAAGCTGCAAGGCGTCACTGTCGAGCAGATGGCACTTAACGTGGATATCACGCCGACGATTCTGGAGCTGGCGGCAGTCAAAGTCCCTGAACAGATGCAAGGCCGAAGCTTGGTTCCCCTATTGGCCGGCCAAAAGCCCAAATGGCGAACTGAGTTTTTCTACGAGCACCCATTCGAGCACAAAACGATTGCCAAGAGCGAGGCCTTGCGGACGCAGCGATGGAAATACGCCCGCTATATTGGCTTTGATTATGAGGAACTATACGACTTGAAAACTGACCCGCATGAAAAGACAAACTTAGCAAAAGATAAAAAATACCAAGAAACTTTAGAATCTTTGCGAAAGCGCTGTGACGAGTTAGCAGAACAGGCCGGCAGGTAGAATGGCACATGGACACACGTTTATATTTAGTTACTAAGTAGTATCTGTTGTGGATACTGGTTTTTGTCATTCCCGCGCAGGCGGGAATCCAGTTTTTCGATCTGGATACCTGCTTCCGCAGGTATGACATCTTCGTTTTTATTTTTTCGACAACAGGAACTAAGAAACTTTATAAACAGGAGAGCCGAAATGTACTGTCCAAAATGTAGTAAAGAAAATCCAGACGATGCTCGAACGTACAGCGATACGAACGCAGAGCTAAGTGATGGGTCGAGCACCAGCGGTTTCAACAATGAGCAAAGCTCATCTAAAAGTGTGAATATTAGAATTAGCAAGACGGCGGTAGCAGCATCGATTTGTGCTCTTTTTGGTCTATTATGTCTCGTGCCCGGTATGATTTCTATGCTTAATCCACGAGTTCTGTATCCGAAATCTTATTTTATTATTCTACTATCTGATGTGAGCTTGTTAGTAATTGCTGTTTCATTCATCTTAGGAGTGATCGCACTCGCCCAGATAGGAGCGAGCGGTGGTCGTCTGACTGGTTACGCATTTGCTGCTATTGGAGCGGCCGTGCCATTTGTACAAGTCTTTGCGCTAGGTTGGCTCGGTACCTCACGGGCGCTGAGGATTAAGACTCTTTCGCCTCATTTGGTCTGTGGGTCTAATCTTTCTAAAATTGGCAAGGCAATGCTAATCTACGCCAACGACTACAACGGCCAGCTTCCTCGTGCCAGCGGCAGAGACACCGCTTGGGGTGGTCGTATTATGTGGGATGCAACTGATCGATTTCCAGCTTTTTTCTTATCGCCGGATGGCAGCGGCGGATACGCAACGATTAGCTCCAGCTTCTATCTTTTGGTAAAGTATTCTGAGGTTGCTCCTAAGTTGTTCATTTGCCCTGATGATTCCGGAGCGACAAAATTTAACCTTTCTGATTATCCTAATCGGAATCCTGCTGTTGAGGAGCTTATCGATGCGTGGGACTTTGGCCCCGTTCCAGCTAAGCATTGCAGCTATACATATCATATGCCGTATGGCTTATATGCTTTGAATACATCATGTGAACCCGGTATGGCGGTAGCAGCCGACCGAAATCCGTGGATTATTTCTCCTGCTGCTGATGCTAAAGATTTCTCGCGATTCAAGCCAGATATACCACCTTGGAACGGAACAGTCAAACAAGCGAAATACTGAAACGCCATTACTCATCAAGAGGATGGCCAAAACGTATTGTTTATGGACAGCCATGTAAATTTTGAAAAACGTCCTTATTGTGGCGTTGAGGATGATAATATTTATACGCATCTACCCCAGGGTACTGGATATCCTCAGATAGGTGAACCGCCCGTGCCTTTTGTCAGTCAGCCCGGCCATAGGAAAGATTCATTGCTGCTGCACGACCGGCCATGAACGGGCAAAAAATGAAACCTTCAAATTGTAAAAGGATGATAAAGTGAACAATTTAAATCGTCGTGAATTTCTTAGTCTCGTAGCTGTTAACACCGTTTCAGCAATGGGTGGCAGCCTCAAAGCCGAAGGCTTTGGGGATGGCTCGACCCCAAATCCACCGGCGAAGCGCCCGAACATCATCTTTATTATGGCTGATGATTTAGGCTACGGTGACTTGGGTTGTTACGGCCAGAAAGAAATCAAAACGCCGAACATCGACAAGCTTGCTTTGGAGGGGACGCGTTTTACGCAATGCTATGCCGGCTCCACAGTATGTGCACCGTCTCGCAGCGTTCTGATGACCGGCCAGCACACCGGCCACACACGTGTCCGAGGCAATACCGGCAAGGTAGGCGGCATCTTGGTTCTGGATGATGGCTCCCCACAAAAGCGTGTGCCGCTCGAATCGGAAGATGTCACGGTCGCTGAGGTGCTCAAACAAGCCGGCTACGTCACCGGCATTACCGGCAAGTGGGGACTCGGCGAACCCAACACCAACGGCGTACCCACCCGGCAGGGATTCGACGAGTGGTTCGGCTATCTGAACCAGAGACGTGCTCACACCTATTATCCGCCGTACTTGTGGCGTAACGAAGAAAAAGTAATCCTCCAAGGCAACAAGAACGGTCAGCGAAATCAGTACTCGCACGACTTGTTCACCAAGTTTGCGCTGGATTTCACTCAGCGTCATAAAAACAAGCCATTCTTTTTGTACCTGGCGTATACTATCCCGCACGCAAAATACGAGATACCGAGCATAGAAGCTTATACGGACAAGCCCTGGTCGAAAGATGCAAAAGTTCATGCGGCAATGATTACACGCATGGACACAGATGTAGGTCGCATTATGATGCTGCTGAAAGAACTGGACATCGACGGACAAACCATTGTATTTTTCTGCTCCGACAACGGAGCCGCTAAACGCTGGGAAGGGCTTTTCGACAGCTCTGGGCCTCTGCGTGGAAAAAAGGGCGACCTGTACGAAGGCGGCCTCCGCACGCCGATGATTGTTCGCTGGCCGGGCAAGGTAGCCGCTGGTAAAACCAGCGATGCGGTTTGGTATTTTGCGGATGTGCTGCCGACACTGGCTGAGCTCGCCGGCATAAATCCCCCCGCCGACATCGACGGCATCAGCGTTCTGCCCACATTGCTCGGCAAAAAGCAGAGAACAGATGACCGTTTTTTGTACTGGGAATTCCACAGCGGAGGATTCAAGCAGGCAGTTAGATGGCGCAATTATAAAGCCGTCTGCCTGGAACAGAGCAAGCCTTTGGAGCTTTACAATCTGGCTGAAGACATTGCTGAGAAAGACAACATCGCTGCTAAGAACCCAGAAATAGTTACAAGAATTATGGAGTATATTAAGACAGCACGCACTGATTCACCCAATTGGCCCATGAAAAGCTGATTTGCCGAAATAATTACTTTTAAAAAATACTTGCCTTAATTGCAAAAAAAAATATACTACGTGCTTTATTTAAGCAATGAGGAGATAAATTAGTGAAGACAGAAATTCTGGATGCTGTTGAAAGTAAGAGCTTGAAGAAAAAGATACCGCACTTCGAAATAGGCGATAGGGTCGATGTCCATTACAGCATCAAAGAAGGCGATAAAGAGCGGATACAGGTATTTAGCGGAACTGTAATCGCCCGCAAAGGCAGAGGAATCAATGAAGTGTTCACCGTCCGGCGAATCGTTAATAACGAGGGTGTGGAACGAATCTTCCCGCTTCATTCGCCAAACATCGTCAACATCAAGCCGCTCCGAAGCGGCAAAACCAGGCGGGCAAAGCTATATTATCTTCGCAAACGGACCGGCAAAGCTGTCCGCCTCGCACAACGACACAGCGACCACACCGTCTCGAAATAAAATTAAATTTCAAAATTGTGGAATCGCCGCAAAGCGGCTATGACTTCCTTAAATTTGCATTTTGCTTTTTAATATTTGATTTTCCTTTCGTTTTT
>CAYNKI010000019.1:24167-25593 GCA_964397675.1 uncultured Pirellulales bacterium | reverse complement strand
GTTAATTCGTGGCTAAATATTTTTGACAGGATTACAGGATAATCAATTAACTAATGAACTATATCTCTGAGTTCTCTGTGACCTCTGTGGCCAATTGTTTCCGCAATACACAATACGACATACGCAATACGAAAATCCTTAGCTCTGGACGATTTCGATTGTTTCTGGATGGAGTCTTTTTAGGTCGGGCAATTGGTTTCGGCCAAGGCAGGCGTCAATCAGAACACAGCCATCCAAATATTGTTCACTTAGAATTTGGCCGTGTGCGCGTAAGAAACTTTGCACCTTTCCGTTCGATTGAGGACTGCTGACCCTCAATAAAAGCTCAGCGCCTTTGTACCTCTCTGTTACTTTTTCTGCGAACTGCTCCAGGCCAAAACCTGTCTTAGCTGATATAGCAATTGCATCGACAAACAAAGTTTGCAGCATCTCAAGCTGGCTGAGGTTCTTAAGACAATCGACCTTGTTGAGAACTTTTAGAATCGGCTTTTGGCCGCAGCCGATCTCTTCCAAAACGGCATTTACAGATTCGATCTGCTTGAGAGCATCCGGGTTCGAGACATCGATTATATGTAAGAGCAAATCGGCGTTGACAGCCTCCTCAAGTGTAGCTTTGAAGGAGGCAACCAATTGGTGTGGCAGAGCATTTATAAAACCAACGGTGTCACTGATGACTACTTCTGCTCCCCTGGCTGGGGACCATTTTCTCGTTCGGGTATCCAGCGTGGCAAAGAGCCTGTCCTCAACGAAGACGCCTGCATCGGTCAGTGCGTTTAGGAGCGTGCTCTTGCCGGCATTGGTATAGCCAACCAGGCAGATTTTGAACAAGCCTCTTCGGCCTTTAATCTCGCGGATTCTGCGCTTATCGATATTGGTAAGCTCGCGTTTAAGCTCGGTGATGCGCTTGCTAACCAATCGCCGGTCGATTTCCAACTGCTGTTCGCCTGGCCCTCTGGTGCCGATGCCGCCGACCACACCTGCAGCAGTTGCGCCACCTGCACCCGCTAAAGCGTCTAAGTGCGACCACATCCTTGTAAGTCGCGGATAGGTATATTCCAATTGGGCTAATTCGACCTGCAACTTGGCTTGCTTGGTCTTTGCTCGTGTGGCGAATATGTCTAAGATCAACTCGCTGCGGTCCAGGACTTTTGCTTTAATAATCTCTTCCAGCTCACGAATCTGACCCGGCGAGAGGTCATTATCAAATATCACCACATCCGCTTTGAATCGCCTAACTCGCTGTGCAAGCTGTCCGGCTTTGCCTTTACCTATATATGTTGCGGGATTTATAGTGCGGATTTTCTGCTGAAATTTATCGCAGACAATTGCCCCCGCACTCTCAGCCAGTGCCGTAAGCTCTGCCAGGTTGTCTGCTTCACTGCCGGTATGCGGGTTAGCGGCCACTAAGACGGCCCGCTCTTTTCTG
>CAYNKI010000019.1:1805-24157 GCA_964397675.1 uncultured Pirellulales bacterium | reverse complement strand
ATACACCTCCAAACTTGTACTTGCGAAGGCAGGCAACTATTTTATATTTTACCATATTCGTCCATATTACACAAGAGAACCAAATGTTCGGCTAATTTACGTGTTTTCGGACTAATGGCTACATTTTTTCGGACAAAAAGTATCATTTTTTACACCCAAAAAAAAATTCAAGTATTTTTTGACTTGAAAAAAATAAAATTTACTTTAGACTAATAAGACTAATGTTTTTTGACGAACTAAATATATATTGTTGTCTTATCGCTGCTTATAATATTATAAGCTAAGAAAGGGTGATTTTTCTTTATGTTGAAAGTAAAAGCGCGTTCAGGTGAATCAGTCCAACAAATGATCAAACGTTTCAAAAAAATGTGCGAAAAAGAGGGTTTGATTAGAGATATGAAACGACTTGCTTACTATGAGAAACCTTCCGAAAGGAACCGTCGGCGTGTACGCAAATCCCAACGAGTTATAAGGCCGCAATAGTCCTAATACAAATTCTTTCTTCTCGAATTAACTTTATTCTGAAACCATTCCAGTCGCGTAATTTTTTTGCAGAAGTCTTCCTCTGCCCCGTGCTTACGCAGCAGTTCGACAATTTCGGCGTAGCTCTGGCTGCTGCAACAGCAATGCAAACGGGCAAGAACTGGATAATCGTTCGCAACACTAAAAAAGGCTATGGCACCGGCAAACTTGTTGAAAGTATTCTAAAATCAGGTGACACGGATACAAAGCACACAACCGAGATAACAAAGAAGTGACGAAGGATGTCACCACAATTGAATTCGGCCGGTCATAAAAGCTGCCACTAACGCGAGAATGGCTATAATAAAGATCAGTTTCAAAAGACGAACATCACGCTCGCGATGGGCTGCTCTTACCTGCTGTTTTAGCTGTTTTATCTGCTTTTTGGTCTGTCTTATGTTCATATCAATCCGATAATATCCAGAAGACGCACTCCAGCTTAATCAAATGGTTGCGAAGCAGGAACTGCACCAATCTGGCCTACAGAATAAGTCGGACTTTGAAACAGTTTTTTTTTCACTTCTATGCGATAATTAAAATATAAAAAATATATGGCAAAAATACAAACGAGGAGAACAGTCATTTTAAACTGGGGGCTAAATATTTGAAAAGATAAACCTTCGACTGCTGATTAGGGCCAGAGTTGTTTGTCGAGCCATCTATTAGCCAGGACAGCAAAGTCCTTGAAATCTATCTGGTTGTCAGAAAACAGGTCAGCTGGGGACATAAGCGGCTGAGCGAAAATACCTGTGCCGTTGGTGGCAATGTAAGCAATCTCAGGCTGAGAGAGTACATAGCTATAAATGCGAAAGTCATCAATTAAGCCGTCGTATCCGCCATACCATCCTGAGCCGATTTCAAATGAGGCGATTCCTGAAATGGGTGAGTTTGCACCCGTGCGGCTATCATAAAGGGAGCCGTTGAGAAAAATCTGCATTATGCCTTTATCGGCATCTTTGGTGAATGCCCAATGGTTCCAGCGGCCTGACCATTCTTTCTTATATCGATGGTCTCCGCTAAGACGGCTATCGAATGACCACGGATAGCCACTATCCCAATTATAACGCCCGGGCTGTCTCCAACAGCCGAGATTAATAGCTATCGCAGGGTTATCGGCGCCATAAATATAGTTTGAGCAGCATACTGTATCGTTGCGGTGAGGTGAATCTGCACCATATTGCCAGAAAGTAATAGTAATCTTAGTGCTAATCCTTCTAAACAAATCAGCGGCACGGGTTATATTCACAGAGTCTTGATAACCATCGAAGCTGATTGCCTGGCCGAAGAAGCCAGGGACATAGGTTGGGTTGCCAGACGATTGGCCATGATAGCCGTTGTCCGAACTATCATTGGCGTTGCCATCAAATTTATACCAGGCCAGCGGCACATTGGGAGCTGCTACGGGATAAATATTATGGCTTCTATCAAGCCAGCTATATGCTAAATCTTGGAGGTCTTTAAAGTTAACCATACAGTCGCTATTAAAATCAGCGTCTGGCCTGTTCTCTTCCAAGCACTTGGATGAATACAGCCTAATATCATCGAAGTATACTATGCCCCTGTTACCAAGAAGCGGTGGGATTTTTCCAGCGCAGAAACCGATGGAGATACTATTAACATTGCTTAAGTTCAGGCTGGTTAAATTTTGTAGGTTAATTCTCCAGAGCTGCCAGGTTTGCTCCTTGATGTCATTCATATCGCCATCGTATGGAACGACCATATTGACATCGCCATCGCTTAAAGCCACATACATTTGGCCATCAATATCATTATCTTGTTTGCCGTAAAAGGACAGCTCTAATACCTTGCTATTGATTGAAGCCAAATCTTGTGGAGGACTAAACGTGCGGACAACCTCAGAATAATAAAAATCATCATAGTAGTATTGCAGCGCCAGCGCGTGTTGGCATTTATGAACTGAGCCTGGACCTTCCGAAAGATACATATAACCTTCCCCTGCTTGAATCCATGTATCATACAATTCAAAGTTGCGGTAGTGCTCGAAATCGTCCAGTAAAAGATAGTCTGTTACTGTAAACTTCCAGATATTGCCTATCTGAGGATTGTTGGCGTCATTTTTATTGACTTCATCAACTCTCCAATAGTAGGTCTGGGCTAATTCGAGCCTGCCAGGGTCGAAACTATTAGAATCTTGTGGCTGCAGCGGATTGCTAACCGGGGTTGCATTTGCATTGACATCAGCAAGAGCAGTACCAAAGTATACTACGTGTTTATCTGCGGATTGTCCCGGCGACCAGCTAAGAATTGAATCTGTGGGGACATTCCTGGCACCATCGATGGGATTAGGATTACAAGCAATAACGTCACAGCTACTGTAAGTTCGCGCACGCACATTAGCTATGTCGAAGCCAGGTGAGCCTCCTTTTAAGTCTAATGCCAGCAGGCGTACCGCACATGGCACAAACGGCAGCGAAAGGCCGGCAATGTCGAAACCAATGTCAGTGGGGGCTTGTGCCTCGGAATCTGAAGCTGTGGCTATGCCCAACAGGTACTCCTGATGGACGCCATCTGTAATGAAGATGAGAGCTTGTTCACCCATTTGGCCCAGCTCGATAAACAGTATATCATTCCCTGGAGCATCGATAATCGTACCGCAAAACTTCAGGTCTACCCAATGATCTGTGGGCACAGTAACGCCTGAAACGTCTGACGGCGGGGGGCCAACAAGCCACTTCTCTGGAACTACCGGAACCGGCCAGTCTCCGTCGGCATCCATCCCTTTCCAGCAATCATCGTCTGGATTATATGCATCGAGCAGATAACATGGATATTCAAAAGTCCCCGTCTGGGCTATAACAGCGCCATCGAGCACGACAACTAAGGAAATGATAGATAAAATTAACAAGCGGATTTTTTGCATTTTAATCCTCCAGCCAAACTAAGGAGCCGGCTCAGTAAATATCTCTGCTGATTTTACTCAAATGATAAATAAATTATATCATTTTTGTTGCTGTAATTCAAGATGATATCACATCTGTGTTAAAAACTATGGCTATATGATAACCATTTGGAAAAAAATCTTGATATACGACGGTTTGCTGGTAAACTTGCGGCGATTATTGGAAAAGGATTGTTATAAGAGGAAGAAACAATGGCTGATTATTCAATAAGTCCAGATGGCGAAAAATTTCTTATTCCCAGACAGGATGAGTACGCTGCGGAGTTCAAACGTATTGAATCGCTGGTGGCAGCGGCACGCAACCAGGGCAAGGAGATCGTTGTAGTGATGGGCGTCGGTTTTGTAGGTGCGGTGATGGCAGCTATTATAGCTGATACTGTCGATAAAGAGACGGGCAAGCCCAGCAAGTTCGTCATTGGCTGTCAACGGCCGAGTACTCGAAGCTACTGGAAAATTCCGCTGCTTAACAGAGGTTTGACTCCGGTAAAGGCTGAAGACCCTGAAGTCGAGCCGATGATTGACCGCTGCGTGCTCGAGAAAAAAACGCTCGTCGCTACATATAATAGTGAATGTCTTAAGTTAGCTGATTGTGTGGTCGTGGACGTCCAATGTGATTACACGAAAAACGATCTCGGCAATATGCGTACAGGCTTGGTGGAAATGCGTGCGCTCGAAGCAACCATAAGGACCATAGGTGAATTTATACTGCCGAAATGCCTGACTCTGATCGAAACAACTGTAGCACCGGGGACAACAGAGTTCGTTGCTTGGCCGATTTTGAAGAGGGCTTTTGCAGCCCGCAGTCTAAACTCAGAACCACTGCTTGCACACAGTTTTGAGCGCGTTATGCCAGGCAGGCATTACGTTTCATCAATTCGAGATTTCTGGCGAGTTTGTTCTGGCTGTAATGCAGAAGCAAGGCAGCGGGTGGAAAAATTCTTGCGAGAGGTACTAAACACCGAAGAATATCCATTGACCGTTATGGATCGGCCAATCGAATCGGAGACTGCTAAAATCGTCGAGAATTCTTTTCGTGCTACTTTACTGGCTTTTTTGGATGAGTGGAGTTTGTTCGCAGAGCGCAACGGCGTGGACCTGATTAAAGTTATAAAGGCGATAAAGGTAAGGCCTACTCACAATAATATCATATTTCCAGGACCTGGCATCGGTGGATACTGCCTGCCTAAGGATGGCGGGCTTGGGTACTGGGCATACAAACACATTCTTGGCTTCGATGATGACATATTCAAGATTACCACAAGAGCAATTGACATCAATGACACACGAGGTCTTCACGTAGCTGAATTGACCAGGGACGCGCTTCGAAACATGGGGCGACTAATTGCTGGTGCTCCCGTGCTTTTATGTGGCGCAAGTTATCGCCAGGATGTTGCTGATACCCGTTATAGTGGCTCGGAGATAGTAGTTCGAAAGCTGACCGAAATGGGAGCTGAGATGAGAGTGCACGACTCATACGTTGAACATTGGTACGAGTTGGAAAAACAGGATACCTATCCTGCACCGGGCCGCTCATTAGCAAGGTTCTTCCGCAATCAGGATGATCTGATTAATCTTGCTGTCCAGTGCGACCTTGCTGCTGCTATAAATGGGGCGGAAGCCGTCATATTAGCTGTGCCACATGAACCTTACTTGAAGCTTAATCCTGACCAGATAGTTGAGTGGGCGGGCAGGCCTTTAGCGGTGATTGATTGCTTTGGAATATTGGACGACGAGAAGATTCGTCGGTACTTCGACCTTGGCTGTGAAGTGAAAGGCTTAGGACGGGGACATATTCAGCGAATAAAAGATGAAGTTAGAAGACAGAAGGCAGATGACAGATGACAGAGTTACACCTCTGACCTTTGATTTATGATTTTGCACCTGGTGGGAAGCACGAGATGGATCTTAAGAGCAAACGTATAGCTATTTTGTCGCCGGTAGCTTGGCGGACGCCACCGCGGGCCTATGGTGCCTGGGAGACCGTAGCCAGCAATATTGCCGAGGGTTTGGTGACCCGTGGCTGGAAAAATATAACGCTGTTCGCTACGAAAGAGTCTATAACAAGCGCAAAATTAGTGGGATACGTTGAAAAAGGTTACGAGGAAGATAAGACACAAATACCGTTGGTCTCAACGTGCCTGCATATTTCTAAGGTAATGGAGCGAGCAGATCAATTTGACCTGATTCATAACAATTTCGATTATCTGCCGTTGACTTACCTTCCATTTATAAAAACACCGATGCTGACCACCATCCACGGATTTTCAGATCCTGATATACTGCGGATTTACCACGACCATAAAGATACTTACTATGTTTCCATCAGCGATGCGGATAGAGATAAAGAGCTGCCTTATCTTGCGACCGTTTATAATGGAATAGACCTTTCCAACCTCACTTTTCGGGAAACGCCGGGCGATAAGCTTGTCCACTACGGACGAATACACAACGACAAAGGCTCACACTTAGCCATTGAAGTGGCGAAAAAATGCGGCATGGATTTGATTATAGCGGGCATAATTCAGGACCAAAATTACTTCGATACCCTCATCAAACCTCACCTCAACTATTCTTCGATTCAGTACATAGGTCCCGTTAATCCGGTCCAGCGTGATGCGCTTCTTAAAGAAGCATACACGGTTATTCATCTTAATCTGATTCCTGAGCGATTTGGCTTAGTGATGGCTGAATCAATGGCTGCTGGCGCGCCAGTGATTGCTATGGATTTAGGCTCATGTCGCGAGGTTATCGCGGATAAGGAAACCGGCTACCTGGTCAATAGTGTCGATGAAGCGGTGGAAGCCGTTGGCAAAATAGCCCGCATAGACCGTAAGAAATGCCGGCAGCGTGTCCAAGAGAACTTTACCATCGATTGCATGGTTTTAAAATACGAAAAGGTATATGAGGAAATCTTCCATCGCGAAGAGCAAAAGAAAAAAATAATGGCCACAAAGACACAAAGTCGCAAAGAGATTAAGAGTTAAAAAATATAGTAAAACTTGGTGTCTTGGTGCCTTCGTGGCTAAAAAGTAAAAATCTGCAGGGGCGCGATAGATGAGCAAGAAATTCGTCACTCGCTATGAAGGCAATCCAATTCTGACCAAAGACGATATCCCTTATCCGGTTCAGACCGTTCACAACGCTGGTGTTACGAAACACAACGGCCGATACGTAATGCTGTTTCGTTCACATCTTGACACCGGCAGGTCGATAATAGGGCTGGCTGAAAGCGACGACGGTTTTAACTTCAAAGCACATTCTGAGCCTTTCATGGTCCCAAGTAAAGAGCCAATATTTTGCGAGTACGAAGAATTCGGAGTCGAAGACCCGCGCATTAGCCTCTTGGAAGGTGCATACTATATAACATACAGCGCATATTCGGCGAACGGCGTCCGAATCGGATTAGCAAAGACTAAGGATTTTAGAACTGTCGAAAGAGTTGCCTTTATTACTCAGGCTGATTATAGAAATGTTGTGCTTTTCCCTGAAAGAATAGATGGCAAATATGTTCGTCTGGATCGGCCTCATTCCGAGCTCAATCCCTGGTCAATCTGGATTAGTTACTCGCCGGACTTACGTCACTGGGGCGATTCCAGGATCGTGCTCAAGCCCGAACAATATCACTGGGACCAGGCCAAGATCGGCCCAGGAGCTCCACCGATTCATACCGAAAAAGGCTGGCTAAATATTTACCATGGCGTTTTCCCGACAATGGATGGACACGTGTATCGGCTCGGCGTCGCTTTGCATAAATTTGATGACCCTGCACGGATTCTTGGCGTTGGTGACCGCTGGATTTTGCAGCCGGAGGATCCGTGGGAGGTTGTCGGCTACGTGCATAATGTTGTTTTTACCTGCGGTGCAGTGCCGGAAGAAGATGGCACTTTGAAGCTATACTGGGGCGGTGCGGATACGGTAATGTGCGCAGGCACAGCGGTAATCGACGAGCTTGTTGACCTTTGTCTGACAGACTCTCGGCCTGCGACGTAATCCAAAAGGGCGTCATTTCGAGCGGAGTCCCGATTCAAATCGGGACGAAGTCGAGAAATCCTAAAAAACAATCTTAAAACAGATTTCTCCGCTACGTTCGCTGTGCTCACTTCGGTCGAAATGACATCCTTCTATAGAGCAATCCAGATTCCGAATAAAATCATCCGTGATGTATTTACGGATTTAATTATCACGATGAGGATAACCAGTGTAAATGCGCTAGCATTTACGTCTGGTTCATTGTTTGGTTTTGTTTTTAGCCAATACTGAGCGGTAATGGATGGCATCAACCGGGCAAACATTTAAGCATCGTGCACAGCTAAAGCAATCGGCTGGAAAAGTTTTGCGCTCGACTCTTCCTTTTGCTGCATGTAACGGACAAACCTTGATGCATGCACCACATTTCGTACATTTTTCCTCGTTAATGATTACGCGACAAAGGCTAAATCTTTCAGCTATCCAGGAAGCAAGGCCAAAAGGACATATAAACTGACAAAACGGACGGTAAAAAACGAAAGATATCATTAATGCAGATATGACTGTTATTAGTATACTAACGCTATCAAAATCAAAGTTAAATAGATTAAAAGGGTTAATATAATGATAGATCACGAATCCTTTTCGTCCACCTATAATACCGAAAAGAAAGAGAAGCATAACTAAAAATAGAAGACTCCGTATTGTATTTGTTAAAATAAACGGAAGCTTTCGTTGTTTAATTTTGCGAAGTATTGGAAGACTATAAATAATCTCCTGTAATGCACCAAAAGGACACGCCCAACCACATATAGCCTTGTTGCCAATTATTGCCAGAACAATGAAAAGAATAAGGGCAAGTATTTTAATAAAAGGGTCGGGATAAAGGCCTACCATGGACTTAAAGACCTTTACAATACTTTCCATGGGATTTGGAGATTTGCCGAGAACGAAACCACACAATATTATTGATAGCAAAAGACAACCAATGTAAAGTCCACGAGGAAACCATAGTTCTTTTTGTTTGATGTCTACTCCATTTGGTCGTCCTAAAAGTATAAGATATACTACGGCTCCAAAGACTAATGCAGTGAAAATATAATATTTAATTGAGCTATCTTTATGTGATAACAAGTGCTCCACAGCATGTTCAAGATTCCCCTTTGTTATTCCTAGTTCTTTAAGAGGCTTTTTTTTGGGCACATCAAGAGCAAGCTTAAGCTCTCGAGCTAAGCCTTTCCCAGTGACACCAAGTTTTGGAGCAATATCCTGAATAGACATATCGGTAGTGAATATTTCTGAGGTCGTTTTCTCATTTGGCGAATTCATAATAATGCCTACACCAAGAATAATTGCCATTATTAGCACTATCGCAACCATCTCTGAACGCTGTCTTGCGGATAACAAAGAAAACCATTTGTACATATTCTTTCCCCTTTAAAATTGTACAAGTTTTTTATTGTTATGCCCAGCTATGGATCTGGGATGCTGCTTGTAACGAGCGAGGTATAGGCCAGCGGACAAAGGCTTCGATGGCATGATATTCAGGTAGTCCAAGTGAATCATAAATAGCGGCTGTAGCCATATTGCGTTCCTCGGCGCGCTGCCAGAACTCTCGGTTATCGTAAGGGCCAGGAAACATCGCCCGATCCTTCTGGCTCTCGTGCCGAAAGATTGCAAAACGTTTCTTCCGCAGCTCATCGGGCGATAATGGCACCGCCATATCAATCTGCTCCGGCATCCACTCTTCCCAGGCGCCACGGTATAACCATAAATCCGGTCGATTGTTTTTAGCGGCTGAGTATTCCTTTATAGCTTGAAAAAGAGCCTTCAAACAAAGCCGGTGCGTACCATGAGGGTCGGATAGGTCTCCCGCGGCAAATATCATTTCCGGCTTGACCTTTTCTAACAAATCACGAACCGCTGCAACATCTTCTACTCCAATGGAAAGCTTCTGCACAGTAGCGGTGTTATAAAATGGTAAATCCAGAAAGTGGATATTTTCATCCTGTATGCCGCAGAACTTTGCGGCGGCAATAGCTTCCGTCCGACGGATAAGAGCCTTAACGGCCTGAACTTCAGGTGAGTCTATGTCTCCAACTTTTTTCCGGCGGAGAAAATTCTCAATATGCTCTTCAATAGTGGTGGTCTGCCTTGGGGTCAGCCCAAAGATTCTGTTGAATTCCTTGACGAATTCAGCGTGCCGCAGGACGTTATGATCATAGATGCTCAGATATCCGTTAACCATATAAGTGGCATGTACTTCATGGCCTTGCCCAATTAACCTCATCATCGTGCCGGCCATGCAAATCACGTCATCATCTGGGTGTGGGCTGAGTATGAGCACTCTTCGCGAACTTTCTTTGCCTGCAGGCCAGCCGGTGATGGTTTTCATCATTCTTCGAAAGGTATTAAGGTTGATATCGTAAGCACTACCGCGGGTCCGAATTAGATCCCCTAAATTGTTCTCTATGTAGTCTTCTTCGGTTAGCCTTAGGATCGGTTTATTGATTTTTTCAGCTAACCAGATCACAGCCTTATGTTCCAGAAGATCGTCCCACTGACACGCTCCGATGAGCCACGGCTCAGACATGCGGGTCAGTTTTGCCGCGGCTGCCTCATCCAGGTAGAATGTAATATTAGAGTGTTCTTGAAGGTAACTGGCGGCTACTTCCGTAGAGACCTGTTCTTCAACAGCTCGCCGGATTATATCAGCTTTGTGCTCACCGAGGGCCAAAAGCACGATTTCTCGAGACTCCACAATTGTTCCGATACCCATGGTAATGGCCATTCGGGGGACATTTTGCTCGCCAAAGAAGTCGCTGGCGGCGTCCATACGAGTGATCTTATCTAATTGAATTTGTCGCGTTCGGCTAAGGCGAGATGAACCGGGTTCATTGAAGCTGATGTGCCCGCTTCTTCCGATCCCGAGTATTTGGATGTCGATTCCGCCCACATCGCGTATACACCGCTCGTACGCGCGACAGTGACGTTCAATTTCGCCCTCAGCCACAGTTCCTGAAGGGATGTGGATGTTGTTTCGCTGAATGTTGACATGGTCAAAGAAATTAACATTCATCCAGTAGCGATATGACTGTACACTTGTCGGTTCAATTGGCCAATACTCATCCAGGTTGAGTGTAACAACATTAGAAAGATCCAGGTCCTCGTGTTGGTGCATGCGGATAAGCTCCGTGTATATACCAATAAGTGTGTAGCCTGTGGCCAATCCAAGCACAGCATTTTTTCCTTTAGCTGAACGTTCACGTACCAAATTTGCAATGCGTTGTGCTATGACCTTGCAGGCCTGCTCTGAGTCCTCAAAAATCCTTACAGGTACACGCTCCATCTTATTGCCCTTTTCTAACATCGACTTGTCTGTTTTGGCCTGTTGGCCATCAGCAGAAAGACTTTTCTATATTTTTCCTCCGGCAAAGCCTCTTTCAATATCCTATTGATTTCCCTCATCGGGGTTCGCTGCGTTGTATGCGCGATAATGATATGCTCATTTTGCAGCTTTTCGATTAATGTTGCAAATTCATTTATGTGCATATGTTTGCCGGCCTCAGCCCTTCCGGTATGGTCCGTTTCGTAAAACGTGCACTCAACAATCAGGATTTTGCTTTCTTTGATATAATTTAATTGTGAAAAATCGACATACTGCGTGTCACCGATATAAGTCGCAATCGGAATCTCAAGTGTATAATCGATTTGGATTCCTTGTTTTTTCAGCTTGACAATTTGTGGCCCGGTAAGCCCGGCATACTCACGCCTTAGCTTTTTCCGTTTTTCAATCACGCTGTATCCGACAGAGTCTTTGCCATGCTTTGTGGGGAATACTCGCACGAACAGATTCGGCTTTATTTGGTGTTCATCGCCGGGTTTTACGCCAATCAGATTGCCGGGCACTTTATTGCCGTCCAGCCGACCCCATGAATCGATTATTTCTTTCATTGGCCACAGTAAGTTTTCCGGTGCTAATATTGTTCCTGGGGACAATCCACAAAAATTCCGCTGCGACAGATAGTACGCGAAACCCGCAGAGTGGTCCATGTGTCCGTGTGTTAGTAGAACATTATTTATCGAAATAATCTGGTCGGGGGCCTTGCCAATATCGAAGCAAACGTCCAACTGCGGTATGGCCACTACGGTCTCTTCACCCGCGACTGAATAGCCGATGATTTCCAAATCATCTATTTTAATATATGCTAACCTGTGACTGGCCATTTTATCTCGTATTGGGTATATCGTATCGCGTATTGCGTTTTTTCCGTCATTGCGAGCGCAGCGAAGCCATCTAAAACGCGACGGACGAGATTGCCGCGGTCTACTTCGCAGTCCTCGCAATGACAGTTGCCTAATGGTAGAAAGAGCATCCAGTTATGTCAATTTGTTTTTGACATTACTTGCAAATGTCAGTAGAGGCGTTACCATACTATGCAATACGCATTACGGGATACAGGATATGCCTGATAAGAGAACTCACAGAGGGCCGCATCCGGCGGATGCTAAATTATTCGCTGGTAACAAAATCGGCGATTTGCGAGCTGCACTTATTGATTTTTCACTTTTACTGACAAAAGGCTATTCGCAAAAAAGTGCTCTGAAATTGGTTGGCGACAGATTTTCCCTTACGCAAAGACAAAGGCTCGCCATTATGCGCAGTGCCTGCTCCGATCAGCAGTTAAAATCCCGCAGGGAACGTGAAGTTAAAATTGCCGACTTAGCCAACCAATCCATCGCCATTGACGGCTATAATGTTTTAATTACCGTCGAGGCGGCGATGAGTGGCGGCGTAATTCTCATGGGACGTGATGGCTGCTTCAGAGATTTGGCAAGTGTACACGGAACGTACCGCAAAGTCACTGAAACTATACCGGCTGTGAAACTGATTGGTAGTTTCTTAAAAGAAATTGACGTGACGAAAGTCCTCTGGCTGTTGGATAGTCCAGTCTCTAATAGCGGTCGATTGAAAAAACTAATTGGTGAGCTGGCACGGAAAAATAATTGGAACTGGCAGATTGAACTCCTTTTTAGTCCTGATGCTGAACTGATAAAAACCGACCTTATTGTAGCCAGCAGTGACAGTGTCGTGCTCGATGGCTGCAAGAGATGGACCAGCCTCGTATCCGAAATCATCACGCAGAAACTTCCATCCGCCAACTTGATTGTATAGGAATTTGTATTAGACACTGATCAAGCACACAGATGAACTATGCCCTAAACGCAACCAGGCTTTGGGCACAGCAGAATACCTGGCTATTGCAGCGATCAACAGAGCGATTTGTCCCAGCAGCTATTGTACGATTGCTCTGATGCTGAGAGCTTTGATGTTTCGGCGTATCAGACAGGCTGGGCTGCAACTATCGCTCAAGAGGGTGCTTTCAGAATTGAATGCCATCTGTGAAGTGGTGACCATTTATCCCCGCAAGCGACGAGACAGAACTGCGCGAAAACAGACAACCTTGACCAAGACATCTGAACTTCAGCAGCAGTTGCTGTTAATCTTAGGCCTGAAGGAAGAGGAATACGCTTCGTATAACATGTTATCAGAAAAAGAGATAGAGCTATGGCCTTTCATAAGTAGGAAACTCGGGCTAAGCTCGGCTTGACGCATAAGGGCTCGCAATGTGCTTCTGTCGAACTCTTTATGGTTGGGAACAACCAGTTTTGCAAAAGGATTATCGCGACTCAATATGATATGATTGCCTTGCTGGCGTTTAACTGATTATGATTTTCTTTGAATCTTATACGAATTATTAAAAACGTCAAGAATAATTCGTATCAGGTGAGTTTTTCGACCTCGTTTTTATTAGATTTGGTCTTGGTAAATAAACTCTTTATGGGTGCTGGTTTTTTGATTATTTGCTCTATGAGATTGGTTTGCTGCAGGGAGCGAGCTTTACCGATCTCTATCTTGTCAACTATGGTGTAACTTTCAACTATGGCCAACAAGCCCAGCAAAAAGCTCAGCATGCTTTCAGCACCCTGGTTGATATTAACGCCGCCAGGCGTTAGGGCGTCGCAGCACCCTTTCGTTCTGAAGTCGTAAAGCGGAATGTGCAAGTCGTTTTCACCGAGGAACCAATCGAAAGCTTTTCTTTGTAGGGTTAAAAATCTGCTGTCTTGTGTGGTGTCATAAGCAGCTCGTAACATCATAACTGTACTTGCGGCTTCTAAGGGCTGCTGGTCAAATGCTGCTCTTGTTCGGCCTCGCTCATACCAGCCGTTACAGCCTATGAAGCTAAAATGCTCACCGTTGAAAGTATTTTCCAAAATAAATTCATAAGTTTTTTGTGCAGCTTCGAGGTATTTTTTGTTCTCCAAGGTCGAGCCTGCTACAAATAGCGAGTGTGGTAAAACAGCATTATCATAAGTCAACGCATCTTCAAACCACTGCCAATCGGGGTAATTATTTTCTTTGTACTGAGCTACCAGGCCATCTGCAGCTATTTCTAATTGCCGTTTGATGTCACTGGCTCCGGGGAATTGCTTTAGATAATCGCTCATCCCAAGTATCGAATAAGCCATGCCTCTTGGATATTGCTTCTGGATGTGTTCTACGGACTTATCAAAGCAGTCTTTAATGATCGGCAAATAAGATAGTGAGGGTGGATTAGCAATAACTGTCCCAAACGCCCATAATACTCTGCCAAAAGCGTCATTTACCGGCTCATTCTCAACCCAGACCTTATCAAAATTCATAAAGTTTTTGATTGAGCCATCGCTATTTTGTGAATGCAGGATAAAGGAAAGATATATATCGAAAAGACGAAGGGCTTCCGGCTCAGGATATTGGGCGTAATACTTAGCCATGGCAATTACGGCCCTGGCATTATCATCTGTGCAGTAGCCGTATTCGCGATTTGGTATGGTAAATTTGGCATGCTGGTATAGGCCGGTGTTATCAGTTAGCCTTTTCAAATGGTCCAAAGATGGTTCCGGTACTTCAATACTTGAAATTGCTTTAGCTCCCATTGGCTTAACTCTCGTAGCAATCCGGACCGGCAATCGCTTAGCGCCGAATAGTTTCCAGTAGGTCTGTCCGATTTGGGGCCAGGTTCTTGACCTGCCATATTCATATGCCTGTCTTCGTAGCGAATAAAACAATGAATCATTCTGAAGTATTTCCGTTATCGCTTCAGCTATTTGTTTCGAATCACCGAATCGCACCAATTTACCTCGGCCATTGTCCAGAAGTTCAATAGCCGCCCAATAAGGCGTTGAGACAACAGCTTTACCCGTGCCCACCGCAAACGATAATGTGCCGCTGGTTAATTGTTCCCTGTTTAGATATGGGGTGACATAAATGTCAGCCGCACATAAAAAGTTGTGAAGCTTTTCATTATCTACGAACCTGTTATGGAAAATGACATGTTCCTGCAAGCCTAATTCTTTTACCATTTGCTGCAAGCTGAATCTATAAGATTCGCCGTCGTGTTTTAAGACAGATGGATGTGTCATACCTAAGATTATGTACACAACGGATGGATCAGCCTCGATTATAGCGGGCATCGCCTTGAGCATTACTTCTACGCCTTTATTCTTATTAAGCAGGCCAAAGGTCAAGATAGTTTTCCGGCCTTCCATACCAAATTTGTGCTTATAGTAATTGCTGTCAACGAAGGGTAAGTCTGGTATGCCATGTGGAATCAGTTCTATTTTTTTGCCGGATATACCATAAATGTCCCGCAGCATACTAACGCCGCGTTCATTCATAGTGATTACTTTGTAAGATGCCTTGCAGACTTCCAATAATGATTTATGGTAGGCTGGATTTGGTTCGTCAAGGATTGTATGAAGGGTTGTTATGATCGGGGCTTTGAGCCTATTAAGCAATAAGCTCAGATATGAGCCAGCGTCACCGCCAAACAGGCCAAACTCATGCTGGAGAGAAACCAGGTCAATGTGGCTGAAGTTAATATAATCAGCGGCACAAATATAATCACTCTTAACCTTCCGGCGGATCTCAAATTTAACCGGGTCGTTATATTTATAGTCTTCTGACCGCATTGCCACTACCAACGGTTCAAATTCACCTTTGGCTGCTGATGCAATGCTGTTAATAAGGTCAGAGGTAAAAGTCGCAATCCCACATTTTCTTGGGGGGAAGGAAGATATGAATGCCACCTTTTTCGAGGGACCTTTAACCATCGGCAACTTCCTGTTTTGAATAGCTATTATAATACATTTGATTATTGTAGTTGTAATTGATGATACTGTCAAGCAAATTGGACTTTTTCTAATGATTATTGGACTTTTTCAATGCCCAAATTCTTGTGTTTAAGCCCCCTTTGAACCACAATTTGTTGTTTATGGATGGCCAAGTTCAAAGCTCCAAGGCAGTTACGGCAATTCGGGCTTTATGCAAATATATACTTGGTACGTAGGATTTATAGCACATTGTCGATAGCGGATTACGCGGAAATTTGGCAAAAATTCGAAATCTTCTGTTAATTTCTGGGATTTTCTTGCACCAGAGGCAGAGGAAATTCGTATAATATTCTACCAATATAGTAGGAATAATAGGAAAGAAGCCATGAAGCTTTCAACTCGCACCAGATATGGAATAAGAGCCATATTAGAACTGGCTGAACGTTACGGGCAAGGACCTTTGCAGCTTAAGAATATTGCCAAGCACCAGGATATATCCGTCAAATATCTTGAGCAAATTGTAGCTATACTCAAGTCGGGAGGATTAGTCAGGAGTATTAGAGGTGCCAAAGGCGGATATATTCTTGCCAAAGCTCCAAATCAGATTAAACTTAGTGATGTTTTCGATTGTTTAGAAGGACGAGTTACTATCGTGGAATGCATCGAAAACGAGGATTATTGTATGCGCGCTGCTGACTGTATGGCAAAGCAGGTCTGGGAGCAGGTAGAAAAGGCGGTGAAAAATGTCTTGCAATCTATAACGCTACAGGATTTGCTTGACAGGGCAAAAGATAAGTGAGAATTAGATTACCAAATATAATCTCTTAAGAGTGAAATTTTATTTGTCTTGGCATAACCTGTTTGGTTCCGGCTCGTCCGGGTTAGGGAGTTAGGAGAAATTATGAGTGCTATATTCGAAGATATAACAGCCGCAATAGGTTATACACCTTTAGTCAGAATCAATAAGCTCGGAACAGATAAAGCCACTATTTTAGCCAAGCTCGAATCATATAATCCCTGCGGCAGTGTAAAGGACAGAATCGGATTATCAATGATAGAAGCTGGTGAAAAGGATGGGTTGATAAAGCCAGACACCGTTATAATCGAGCCGACCAGCGGCAATACCGGTATAGCGCTTGCCTTTGTTTGTGCCGCAAAGGGATATAGATTGATATTAGCCATGCCCGAATCGATGAGCATCGAACGGAGAAAAATACTGAAGTTGTTTGGAGCGGAGCTTGTGCTGACGCCGGCTAAAAGTGGCATGAGCGGAGCTGTGGAGAAAGCTGAGCAGCTCATGACACAGTACAATAATGCCTTTATGCCGCAGCAGTTTAAGAATCCTGCAAATCCACAGATTCACAGAGAGACTACAGCAAAGGAAATATGGGAGGATACCGACCACAACGTAGATGTTTTTGTCTCTGGAGTGGGGACCGGTGGAACGTTAACCGGTTGCGGAGAAGTGTTGAAACGGCACAATAAGAACCTCAAAACGGTAGCGGTCGAGCCGAAAGATTCTCCTGTGCTTTCCGGTGGAAAGCCGGGCCTTCACAAGATACAAGGTATCGGGGCTGGGTTTATTCCGAAAGTTTTGAACGTTGATGTAATCGACGAGATTATCCAGGTCCCTAATGAGGACGCTATGGAAACAGCCCGGCAATTAGCAGCGAAAGAGGGGATGTTGGTGGGGATAAGCGCAGGTGCTGCAATGTGGGCGGCAATACAGCTTTCGCAGCGACCGGAAAATGAAGGCAAAACAATAGTGGTGATTTTGCCCGATTCCGCAGGGAGGTATATCTCCACCGAGATGTTTCAATAGCAATCTTTTTGTTTTCCGAAAGGCTCAACAATGCGAAAGAGAAAATTGACCGAGGAGAAAATTAAGAATCTTGTTGGTCAAATCGCCCACACTTATGAGGGTGATTCCGGCATAAATTTTATCGATGCCTCTAACCTGCCGGTGCGAAGTGGAATTTTGGAGATTCTTGATTTGCTCTTTGAAGTGCTTTTTCCAGGCTATACCGGTAAAAGGACGGTTACAAAATTAAATATCGAATTCATCATCGGCGATATTCTCTGGCAAATCTATACAGAGCTGTCTGAGCAAATTGAAAGGGCTTTCCAATACCAGTGCAGAATAAAGAAATGCGACGGCTGTGATTGTCGAACAATGGCCGAAAATGTTACTCAACATTTGTTGGCCCAACTGCCGAAGATTAGAGAAATGCTGAAAGGTGACGTCGGTGCAGCTTTTGATGGCGACCCTGCTGCAAAATCTTATGAGGAGATTGTGATAGGTTATCCCTGCATAATAGCAATTGCTACTTATCGCATTGCACACGAATTGTATCTAAAACAGGTGCCGTTAATCCCGCGGATAATGACTGAATGTGCGCACACAAAGACCGGCATTGACATCCATCCCGGAGCAAAGATAAGCAAGAGCTTCTTTATCGATCACGGCACCGGCGTCGTGATCGGTGAAACCACCATCATAGGCGATAATGTGAAGATTTATCAAGGAGCTACGTTAGGAGCCTTGAGCTTTCCAAAGGATGAGAGAGGAAGAATAATAAAAGGAGGCAAAAGGCATCCCACCATAGAGGACAATGTGACAATTTACGCCGAGGCAACGATATTAGGCGATGTAACCATCGGCAAGGGCGCAGTGGTCGGTGGCAATGTTTGGATAAAAGAGTCTGTGCCGGCTGGCGTCACTGTCGCCACGCCACATCCTGATTTGGTTTATACAAAACATAAGAAACAAAAAACTTAAAGCTAAAAAATATAATACAAAACTCGAAATTCGAATATCGAAATCCGAGACAAATTCAAATGACAAAAATTCAAAACGTTTTGAACATTTGAAATTAGAATTTTGATATTGTTTCGGGTTTCGAATTTCGTGCTTCGTATTTGACTTTTTGCAGTTTGAGATATTCTTTTGAACGAACAGGTGCTCAAAAAAATAAAGAGGCTAAAGGACGAGCGCAGGGCGGTGATACTTGCGCATAACTATCAGCCTGCCGAAATACAGGACCTGGCTGATTTCAACGGCGATTCCTTGGAGTTGAGCAGAAGGGCTGCGCAGACAGATGCGGACGTTATCGTATTTTGTGGCGTGCAATTTATGGCAGAGACCGCTGCTATTCTTTCGCCCCAAAAGATTGTGCTTTTGCCGGATAAATTTGCCGGCTGCCCACTGGCGGATATGATAACCGCAGAGCAACTGCGCCAGCTAAAACAAGAACATCCTGATGCCTTGGTAGTTTGTTACGTTAACAGTTCAGCAGAGGTAAAAGCCGAGAGTGATTATTGCTGCACCAGTGCTAATGCTGTCGAAGTGGTGAGTTCTTTACCGGCTGATAGGGCTATTATCTTTGTGCCGGACCAGCACCTTGGTCAATTTGTTATTGATAAAACGGGTAGAGACATCATACTGTGGCAAGGCTATTGCCATGTACATGTGGAGATAGCCGAAGAGAGTATAAATAATAAAAAAGCAAGATACCCGGATGCGATTGTAATGGCGCATCCGGAATGCACTGAGCCGGTCAAGGAGCTTTCAGACCAGGTACTTAGCACCAGTCAAATGCTCAAGTTTGCTAAGACCAGTACGGCAAAACAGTTCATAATAGCAACTGAAATAGGAATGATTCATGCTTTGAAAAAGAAAAAACCTGAAGATGAGTTTATTGCAGCCAGTGAAAGGGCTGTGTGTCCCAATATGAAGAAGATCAGTTTGGATAAGATCATTGGTTCATTACAAGATATGCAATACGAAGTTACAGTGCCGGAAGAGATAGCGCTGAAAGCAAAAAAGGCGCTGGATAGAATGGTGGAGATTTTACCTGCAAAATAGCGGTTGTCATTGCGAGGGACGTTGTCCCAAAGCAATCTCATTCAGATCGCCACGGTTGCTTTTGGCAACCTCGCGACGCTTTGCAGATTGCTTCGCTCCGCTCGCAATGACATAATCTTACGTTTGCGAAGAAGGACTTAGGCAAATGGACAAAGAGACTAAATATCATCTGGAGACACTGGCCTTGCATGCTGGCCATAAGGTAGATTCGGATACGCTCAGCCGGGCTGTACCTATCCATCAGACCACCAGCTATTGTTTCAAAGACACCAAGCACGCAGCGAGGCTTTTTGCCTTGGAGGAGTTTGGCAATATCTATACTCGGCTGATGAATCCTACTACGGATGTGTTGGAAAAAAGACTCGCTGCTTTGGAAAGTGGAGTAGGGGGGTTGTGTTTTAGCTCAGGGATGGCTGCAATCACGACCGGTGTTCTTAATATCTGCCGGGCAGGCCAGCACATTGTCTCTTCAAGTTCACTTTATGGCGGGACAGTCACGCTGTTTAGCCGGACATTTGCCAAGCTGGGAATTGAAGTGACTTTCGTTGACCAGAGAGCACCGGAGAATTTTGCCAAAGCAATCAGGGACAATACACGTCTGATTTACATAGAAACAATCGGCAATCCTAAAAATGACATTTTGCAATATGAAAAAATAGCAGATATCGCCCACGAAAATGGTATGCCGGTAATTTGTGACAATACTGTTGCGACGCCGATACTGTTTCGGCCAATTGAACACGGCATCGACATTGTGGTTCATAGCTGCACAAAGTTTATCGGTGGACATGGTACATGTATCGGCGGAGCCATTGTTGATTCGGGCAAGTTTGACTGGACAAATGGCCGATACCCTGAGCTAACTGGGCCAGACCCAAGTTATCATGGTGTCAAGTATGTTGAGTCCTTTGATGAATTGGCGTATATGATAAAAGCCAGAACCCAATTTTTGCGGGACATGGGCTCGTGTATGTCACCGTTTAATGCGTTTCTATTTTTACAAGGGCTGGAAACAATACATCTGCGTATGCCCAGGCACAGTGAAAATGCGCTCAAACTCGCCGAGTGGCTTGAAAGACAGCGTGAAGTTACATGGGTTAATTATCCGGGAATCAAATCACATCCGGATTATAAACTGGCGCAAAAATATCTGCCCCGCGGAGCAGGCGGTATTTTAGGTTTTGGAATTGCCGGCGGCAAAGAAGCAGGTATCAAGTTTATAAATAATGTGAAGCTGGCAAGCCATCTTGCCAATATTGGTGACAGCAAGACCTTGGTGATTCATCCAGCCAGTACTACGCATCAGCAGCTCAGCGAAGCCGAACAGCTCGCAGCCGGCGTGACAGACGATTATATTCGTGTCTCGGTAGGGACCGAACACATTGACGATATAATAGATGATTTCAAGCAAGCGTTGAAGAATAGTTCTTAGTGTTGAGTTTTGAGTGTTGAGTTTATGGCTAAAAGTGTTGTTAAACAAAAAAGCTATGATTTTTCTTTTCAAAGATGTCAATCGCATCAAAAGAGGCGAGAGAATCGAATTATTGGTTAAGATTGTTAAAAGACTCCGAAATATGTGATACTAATGAGGTGCAAGAGCTGGTTGATAAGTCTGAGGTACTGATAAAAATTTTAACCAGTATTGTTAAAACAGGTCGGGAGAATAAAAAACAACTCAAAACTAAAAACTAAGGACTCAAAACTAACTATGTGGGACTACACGGACAAACTCAAAGACCATTTTTTCAATCCGCGAAATGTTGGCGAAATCGAAGACCCTGATGGTGTCGGTGAGGTGGGGTCGTTAGCCTGCGGTGATGCCTTGAAGCTGACATTTAAACTCGATGAAAATGGCAAGATAAAGGATGCAAGGTTCAAAACGTTCGGCTGTGCAAGTGCGATTGCGACATCATCGGTGCTGACCGAAATGATAAAAGGAAAGACGCTGGACGAAGCTGCTAAGGTAACCAACAAAGATATTGCAGATTACCTTGGTGGCCTGCCTGAGCAGAAAATGCACTGCTCGGTTATGGGAAGAGAAGCCCTTGAGGCAGCAATCGAAAATTACCGAACCGGCGGCAAGAAGAAACATGAACTTGAAGGTAACGTCGTCTGCACCTGCTTTGGCGTCACCGAAAAGGAAATCGAAAGAGTAATACGAGAAAATAATCTGACAACCGTTGAGCAGGTGACAAATTACTGTAAGGCAGGCGGCGGATGTGGCGGATGCCAGGGCGAAATCGAAAAGATAATAGAAAAAATTCAGGGCGAGAAAATAAAAGAGATGCCGACAGTAGTGCCTCGATGGGCTGGAAAGCTCACCAACATTCAGAAAATACAGTTGATCCAGCAGACAATCAATGAGCAAATAAGACCTGCCCTGCGAGCCCACGGAGGCAATATCGAATTAATAGACGTTGAAGGCAACAAAGTTATCGTTGCATTTAGGGGCATGTGTGCACAGTGCAGACTAGCTGAGTTCACCATGAAAGATGTGGTCGAAGCCAAGCTCAGAGAGTTTGTCACCGGTGAGCTTTTCGTCGAGGAGGACAAAGAATCTGCCCAGGAGCCGCACAATCACAGGGAATAAGCAATGAAAACCATATATTTTGACAACAATGCTACAACGAAAGTGGCTGACGAAGTGTTGGAAGAGATGAAGCCGCTGTTTTGTGAGCTTTACGGCAATCCGTCAAGTATGCATACATTTGGCGGGCAAATTGGTCATAAGATTCGTCGTGCCCGTGAGCAGGTGGCTAACTTGCTGGGCTGTGAACCCAGCGAGATTATTTTTACCAGCGGCGGAACCGAGAGTGACAACGCTGCTATCAAAGGCACGTTAGCTGCTGTGCCAAATAGGCGTAAAGTGATAACTACCAGGGTTGAGCATCCGGCTGTTTTGGCAGCTTGTCGGGACCTGGAAAA